>SDAZ01000092.1 GCA_006212005.1 Sulfurovum sp.
TTATATCTATAAAATTGCGTTTTTTCTACACATGCTATATTGTTGCTACACTCTTATTTCATAATTAGACTAATTAGAAACAAAGGAGAAAATGTGAAAAAGATTTATTTAAGTCTTCCTCTTGCAATTGGAATGTTTAGTTCTCTTCAAGCAGACAGCTTAAGTGATGCGTTCGCCAATGCTAAGGTTAGTGGTCAAATACGAACTTTCTATATAGATAGAGCTTGGAATGAGTCGGGAACTCCAGCTTATGGAAAAATAGACAATAGTGCAATCGCCACAGGTGGTCATCTGAAAATCGAAACTGCTCCAATAGAGGGTGTGAGTTTAGGAACAGCGTTTTATACAACTCAGGGGATGGGGTTAAATAATGATGACACTACTAAAGTAAATAATACTCTTCTAGGAGATGGGTTGAGTAGTTATTCTATTTTAGGTGAAGCTTATCTAAAATACTCAAAAGATAAGACAAGTGTCACAATCGGTCGCCAAAAAATAGATACTCCACTCGCTGGTAGTGATGATGCGAGAATGTTACCAAACCTTTTTGAAGGTGTAGTAGCCTCAAATAGTGACATCAAAGATACAACTATCATTGCTGGACATATTACAAAAATGGCAGCAGGAACATTTTCAAATGCGTATGATGCTCCAGTGGCAAAAACAACTACTGGTGCTGGTGCTTTAGCTCTTCACTCTGGATATGGATTAAATGATACTAGTGGAAGATTTATGGACATGGGTGAATATGCTGTTGGAGCAGATACAAAAGGGGTTTCAGCTTTAGCATTTATCAATACTTCTGTACCAAATCTTAAACTTCAAGCATGGGACTATTATGCTCATGATATTTTAAATGCTCTCTATCTACAAGCTGATTATAAGATTCCTAGTTCATCAGCACTAAAACCTAGCCTTTCAGCTCAATATATCAAAGAGAGTGATATCGGAGATAAAATCGCAGGAGAGGTTGATAGTAACTATTACGGTGTAAAAGCTGGAGTTGCCTATAATAACCTAACAGCAGATGTAGCATACTCTTCAACAGGCTCAAGTGCTGGAACAACAAATGGTGGTATAATCTCTCCATGGGGTGGAAGTCCATCATTTACACAAGGAATGGTAACTAGACACTCATTTTTTGCCAATACAGACGCGTATAAACTTTCCGCTGGATACAATCTAAAAGATGATTTGGGTATTAACCTAACGCCATCTGCTTATTTTGCCTCTTATGATATAGGTAAAGAGAATGCGTATAGCAATGGCAATGAGTGGACAGCAAAAGAGAAAGGTTTTGATATCAAATATAACCCAGCAAGTATCAAAAACCTTGAACTCAAACTTAGAGGTAACTTTACAGATAAATTCCATGCAACTTCGACCAAAGATTTAGGTTGGGATGAGTATAGAGTTATCGCCAACTACAATTTTTAAGGAGATAAGATGACACAAGAGATGATTAATGAGATTAAAAATAATCCAAATTATAAAGCCCTAACTTCCAAAAGAAGCTCTTTGGCTTGGACTTTGAGTATTATTATGTGTGCAATATACTATGCGTTTATTTTGGTTATTGCATTTGACCCTACACTTTTAGGTGCAAAACTAAGCGATGGTATCACTTCTGTTGGTATTCCTGTTGGGATTTTTATTATTATTAGTTCATTTATCTTAACTGGTATCTATGTCAATAAGGCAAATACAGAGTTTGATGAGCTTAACAACAATCTTAAAAAAGATATCGAGAAATCGATGAAAAAAGGAGCATAGATGAAAAAAAGTGCTATATTATTTACGCTTTTAACCCTTGGTGCGATGGCAAGTGGAGCGATAGAGGGTGATGTAGAGAAACAACCACTCAATGTCTCTGCTATCGTCATGTTTTTAATCTTTGTTGGTGCTACTTTGATAATTACCTATTGGGCATCGAAAAGAACAAAAACAGCTAAAGATTTTTATACTGCTGGTGGTGGTATAACAGGTCTTCAAAATGGTACAGCAATTGCTGGGGATTATATGTCGGCAGCTTCATTTTTGGGGATATCTGGTCTAGTTTTCATGAAAGGGTATGATGGTCTTATCTACTCTATCGGTTTCTTGGTTGGTTGGCCTATCATCCTATTTTTGGTAGCAGAGAGACTTAGAAACTTAGGAAAATATACCTTTGCCGATGTTGCTTCTTTTAGACTTCAACAAACACCTATCAGAACTCTAGCAGCGATTGGTTCAATTATCACAGTTATCCTCTATCTTATCGCTCAAATGGTTGGTGCTGGTAAACTTATCCAACTACTTTTTGGACTTGATTATGAGTATGCGGTTGTATTAGTTGGATTATTGATGATTGCTTATGTTGTATTTGGTGGGATGTTGGCTACAACTTGGGTACAAATCATTAAAGCAGTTCTTCTTCTTTCAGGTGCTAGTTTTATGGCATTGGCAGTTATGGCACACTATGACTTTAGCTTTACAAAACTTTTCCAAACAGCAGTTGACATTCACTCAAAAGGTGATGCTATTATGGCTCCAGGGGGACTTGTAAGTGACCCTATTTCGGCTATCTCTTTAGGTATTGCTTTGATGTTGGGTACAGCTGGTCTTCCACACATCTTGATGAGATTTTTTACAGTAAATGATGCAAAAGAGGCTAGAAAATCGGTATTCTATGCAACAGGTTTTATCGGATACTTCTATATCCTTACTTTTATCATCGGTTTTGGTGCTATCGTTATGCTTTTGAGCAATCCTGAATATTTAGATAAAACAGGAATGATAATAGGCGGTGAAAACATGGCTGCGATTCATTTAAGTAAAGCAGTTGGTGGAAACTTCTTTTTAGGATTTATATCCGCAGTTGCATTTGCGACGATTTTGGCAGTTGTTTCTGGTCTTACTTTGGCAGGTGCATCAGCTATCTCTCATGACTTGTATGCAAGTGTATGGAAAAAAGGTCAAGTTGATGAAGCTCAAGAGATGAAAATCTCAAAAATGGCTACTATCGGTCTTGGTATCATCGCTATTATATTGGGTATCGCTTTTGAAAAACAAAATATCGCATTTATGGTTGGTTTGGCATTTGCAATCGCAGCGTCAGCAAACTTCCCAATCCTATTTTTAAGTATGTTTTGAAGAAAACTAACTACAAGAGGTGCGGTTATTGGTGGAAGTTTAGGACTTTTTGTGGCTATTGTTTTGATGATTTTAGGGCCAACAGTATGGGTTGATATCCTTAAAAATGAGACAGCAATTTTCCCATATAAATACCCTGCACTTTTCTCTGTAACTGTTGCATTTGTATCTATTTGGTTCTTCTCTATCACAGATAAGAGCGACAATGCGAAAAAAGAGATTGAGGCGTTTGATGCACAAGATATTCGTTCTCAAACAGGTATTGGTGCCGAAGGTGCCGTTAGTCACTAAAGAGAGTCGATGAACGAAATTATATCTCAACTAAGCAGTGTAGAACCGTTCAATCATTTAGATAAAGAGTTATTGGAGTTTATCTCCTCTAACTCCAAAGTCACCTACTATCCTGCATCGTCAAAACTTTTTGATGAACACTCAACTCCTAAACAACTCTTATGGATTATCAAAGGTAGCGTTGAAGTTTATGATAAATCAGAAGAACTTATCGATATCTATCATGACCAAGATATTTTTGATAGCAATGCTCTCATTGAGGGTGTTTATAAACATAGTTTTATCGTCAAAGAGGAGCTTATCGCTTTAGAGATAGCGTCTGTGGCTTTTGATAAGATAATGAAGTCAAACGCTTATGTTGAATCCTATTTTTTATCCAATATCGTTCAAAAAGTTCATCAACTTAAAGCAAAAGCTGAAAACTCGACTTTGAGTGAATTTATGATAGCAAGGATAGATAAAAATCTTTTACATAAGGCTGTTATCGTTACCAAAGAAGTTTCGATTATCGATGCACTTAAAGAGCAAGTGGCTCAAAATGCTTCTACGGTACTTGTGGCTCATGAAGATGGAACTTATGGGATTGTGACCGATAGTGCGATTCGTCAAAAGTTTATCATTGATAACATCTCACGACAATCTTCTATCGCTCTACTTGAAAGTTATCCTGTTATCGGTGTGGATGAGGATGATTTTTTATTTAATGCTCTTTTGAAGATGACCCAACACTCCATCAAAAAACTACCTGTCTTTGATAAAGAGGGTAAGATTATTGGTGTTTTAGAGCAACTTGATGTTCTTAGTTTTTTCTCTACCCAAGCCCACTTGACCAATATGCAAATCGAAAATGCTTCCTCTTTGGACGAACTTATAACAGCTACTAAACGCATTGATACGCTGGTTATCTCTTTGCAAACAAAAAGCGTTAAGGCTAGATATATTTCAAAATTGGTCAATGAACTCAATAAAAAGATGTATCAAAAACTTTTTGAGATTATCATTCCAAAAGAGTGGCATGGTAAAGTTGCTTTGATTTTATTGGGAAGTGAGGGGCGTGGAGAGCAGATTTTACGAACCGACCAAGATAATGCTATGATTTTTGAAGATGGTTTTATCCCTGATGACAAAGATGAAGTTAGTGCTAAATTTATCGACGCATTAGAGCAGATAGGATTTCCTAGATGTAAAGGTGGCGTAATGATAACCAATCCATTTTGGTCAAAAGAGTTAAGTAGTTTCAATGAGCAGAGTAACATCTGGCTTTCAAGTCCAAATCAGAGTGGATTTATGGATATGGCAATCTTTTTTGATGCCTCATTTGTGGCAGGAGAAGAGTCTTTATTTGTAGAAGCGAAAAAATACATGAGAGAGAAGATATCTCAACATACAGAACTCTCAAGTCACTTTGCCAAAGCCATCAATAATTTTGAATCCCCTCTAAGCTACTTTGGAGGATTTATCACCGATAAAAAGCATAACAATGAATTTGATGTCAAAAAAGGTTCGATTTTCCCTGTCATTCATGGTGTTAGAGCATTAGCTTTTGAAAAACAGCTAGAAGCCACTAATACTTTTGAAAGACTAAAAGAGCTAAATAATATCGGTCTTTTGAGTCGAAATGAAACATTTGCTCTTATCGAAGCGTTGGAAGTTATACTATCCTTTAGACTCTATGTTCAACTGAAAAAGCAAAAAAATGCTGAAGCAATTGATGATTTCATAGACCCAAATAAGCTTAATCGACTTGAGCGAGAACTTCTAAAAGAGGCAATTAAAAGGGTTAATGAGTTTAAAAAACTTATCAATTTTCACTTTAAACTTGCACAATTGGGATAGTTGATGTTTAGCAAAATTTACAACTATTTCAATCAACGAAGACTCAAAGATGAGCATTATCATTTTCTTTTTGAGGAGTATGATGGGGATGAAGTGGTTATTTTTGATACAGAAACGAGTGGACTTGACCCAAAAAAAGATGAAATTTTGAGTATAGGTGCATTAAAAGTCAAAAAAAATAGTATCTTAACCAACGAGTCATTTTATATGACTCTAAAACCAACGAAAACTGTTTGTCAAAAAAGTATTACAATTCACCATTTGAGAAATTGTGACTTAGAAGATGGATGCCAAGCAGATGAGGCGATTGAAGCTTTTTTACACTTTATCGGCTCAAGACCGCTTGTAGGCTACTATCTTGAGTTTGATGTAGCGATGATAAATCGTTATATTAAACCCAAACTAGGTATCACATTGCCAAATAAAAAAGTGGAGGTTTCAGCACTATATTATGATAAAAAGATTGCTCTGATTCCCCAAGGATATATCGATTTGCGTTTTGATTCTATCTTAAAAGATTTGAATCTTCCGAAACTCAAAGCTCACAACGCTCTAAATGATGCGATGATGACGGCTTTGATTTATATCAAACTGAACAATAAAATTAACCTAAGGAGACAATAATGACAAATAAAAACTTATACTTTCCAAATGAAGAGTTTGCAAAAAATGCAAATGTAAAAGGCATGGAGCAATATCAAGCGTTACAAAAAAAGGCACACGAAGATTATGAGGGGTTCTGGGGAGACTTCGCAAGAGAGAAGATAGAGTGGTTTAAGCCGTTTGATACTGTTTTAGATGAAAGCAATGCTCCATTTTATAAGTGGTTTGATGGTGGAGAGATGAATGTATCTTATCAATGTATCGATAGACACTTGAAAACCAGAAAAAATAAAACAGCGATTATCTTCGAGGGGGACAATGGAGATAAGAGAACGATAAGTTATCTCGAGTTATCAAGAGAGGTAAATCGTGCCTCAAATATGCTTAAAAATGAGTTTCATATCGAAAAAGGTGATAGAGTTGTTCTTTATATGCCGATGATTCCAGAATCTGCGATTATGATGTTGGCGTGTGCGAGAATTGGTGCAATTCACTCGGTTGTTTTTGGTGGATTTAGTGCAGAGGCTCTTAGAGATAGAATCGAAGATGCACAAGCAAAATTGGTCATCACCGCAGATGGAGCATATCGAAAAGGGAAGCCTTATATGCTTAAAAATGTGGTTGATGAAGCACTTCAAAGCAGATGTGAATGTGTTCAAAAAGTGTGTGTTGTTGAGCGAAACAATGAAGATATAACATGGGTAGCAGGGAGAGATTATAGTTACAATGAACTTATAAAATCTCAATCGTCGAGATGTGAACCAACCCCAATGGGAAGCGAAGAGCCACTATTTTTACTCTACACAAGTGGAAGTACAGGTAAACCAAAAGGAGTTCAACACAGCTCTGCTGGATATATCCTTTGGGCGCAAATGACGATGGAGTGGGTATTTGACTTAAAAGAGAATGATACTTATTGGTGTACTGCTGATGTTGGCTGGATTACAGGTCACACTTATATCGTTTATGGTCCTTTATCGGCTGGTGCTACAACGGTTATGTTTGAGGGTGTTCCAACTTATCCAGATGCAGGAAGATGTTGGGCTATGGTTGAAGAGTATCAAATCAACCAATTTTACACAGCTCCTACGGCTATAAGACTTCTTCACAAAACAGGAGAGCATGAGCCTGAAAAATATGATTTAAGTTCACTTAGAGTTTTAGGTACAGTTGGTGAGCCAATCGACCCAATGGCGTGGAATTGGTACTTTGAAAAAATCGGTAGCTCAAAATGTTCTATCGTGGATACATATTGGCAAACTGAAACGGGTGGTCATGTTATCTCTCCAATTGCAGGGGTTACACCGATTCGTCCAGCGTGTGCGACACTTCCACTTCCAGGGATTATGGCTGAAGTTATCGATGTGGATGGTGAACCGATGCCGTTTGGAGAAAAAGGATTTGCGTGTATCACAAAACCATGGCCGAGTATGATACGAAATATTTGGGGAGACCCAGAGAGATTTGTAAAATCTTACTTTGGAGATTGTAAAAAAGATGGAAAACCTGTTTACTTTACAGGTGATGGTGCGATGGTTGATGAGGATGGATATATCACTATTACAGGTCGTGTTGATGATGTTATCAATGTTTCAGGACATAGAATCGGAACGGCAGAGATAGAATCAGCCGTCAAAAAACATCCAAATGTTGCAGCAGTTGCCGTTGTTGGTAAACCTCATGAGATAAAAGGAGAAGGGATTTTTGCCTATGTTGTGCTTAAATCTGTGCCGATGGAGCATAAAGATGAGGTAGCCGATGAGGCTGAAACGATGAAAGAGATAAATAAGGTTCTTAAAAAAGAGATTGGAGCTATTGCATTGTGTGATGCGATTGCCTTCGTTCCAGATTTACCAAAAACTAGAAGTGGTAAAATCATGAGAAGAATCTTACGAAGCATCGCAAAAGGTGAAGCTATCACTCAAGATACATCAACACTTGAAGACCCAAGTATCGTTACTACGATTGAAAATATCGT
>SDAZ01000093.1 GCA_006212005.1 Sulfurovum sp.
CTCACCATGCAGGACGATGGAAACTTAAAAACTCTGTTGAGATTGAAGGATTTGCACAACCTTTAGGTGTTATGGGTGTTGGTTCTCCACTTTATGAGATGACTATGGATGGAAAAATCGGTACACTTAAACCAAAACAAGGTATCATCGATGGCATGATGGAGAGAAAAGATAGTTGGCAGTTTAAAGAGTTCAATAAAGACCTCGATAACATCTGGTGGGATGGGCTTAGTGGTGCATGGCAAAATGCAGTAGCTCCTGCTCAACCAGACCCAATAGCAGGTAATCACGCGTGGCATCAAAAAGTATCTATCGAACTTGCAGGAGAGAATGATACGATTGGTGATGTTTATGTAAATTATGAAAACAATCTCAAAGTCTATCAAGCATGGAGAGATAAGTTAACAAGACCTCTCACTAGTGCTGACACACTTAGACGACCTAGACACTATAAACGACCAGCATGGGGTATGACCGACAACGCTTATAGTTTCAAAGTGACAGACTGATTTTCAAAAGTTAAACTCCATTTTTTGATGGGGTTTAAACTCTTTTATGCTACAATCTCCGCAAATTAAGGGGATTCATGACATATTCTAAAAACTTCAACATACCAAATCTACTCGCATTTATCAGACTTCTACTCGCTCCAGTGATGTTTTTTTTACTTGTCAATCGAGACCATTCAATATTAGAGGGTATCCACTACTCATGGCTAGATTATATGGCTGCGTTTATCTTTGTCATCGCAAGTGTTACCGATTTTTTTGATGGCTATATCGCACGAACATTTGACCAAATCACAACTTTAGGTAAAATCTTAGACCCTCTTGCGGATAAAATGCTCACTTTAGCGGGATTTTTGGGACTTATGATGATGGATAGAGCCTCTGCATGGGTAATTTTTTTAATCCTTTCAAGAGAACTCTTTATCACAGGACTTAGAGTTTCAGCGGTGAGTGCGGGACTTGATATCTCTGCTTCATGGATGGGAAAAGTTAAAACGGTTGTTCAGATGATTGCGATTGGATTTTTATTGATGGAGTGGAGGGGTGGAGAAGAGATACTTTTTATCGCCTTGATATTTACTCTATATTCAGGTTATGAGTATGTTCGAGATTACTTTAAAAATGTGAAGATGTGAGAAAATGCTAAGATTATTTGGAGATAATTAATGAATAAAATTTGTTTAAGTCCATATAAAAAATATATCTTATTTTCAGGTTTTTCAGTTTTTTTAATTATTTTACTTTTTATTCTTATATTGCTTAATTTTCATGCAATAGTTTATGTTTTAGTAATATTGTTTATCATTCCTATTGTTATCGCTATGAATATAATTGCTTATCGTATTAAATGTCCAAATTGTGGTACATCTATTGGTTGTTATGAAAATAATATTTTATGTGGTGGAGTCAGAAGTGTAACATCATTATTTAATAAAGAATGCCAAATTTGTGGTTTTGATTTAGATAAATGTGACAAAGAAGCCTAATCCTCACCCATTTTCATAAGGGTGAGTTGAATATAAGAGTTATAAAGTATTTTTAAATAGAGCTACCATACCCCAAGCAAAATAGACCACAAGCCAAAGACTAAAGACCCATAAAGAGATATTTGCCAATTTACTCAGACCTGAATTTTCAGAGGCAACATAAACTTTACCTGTATCATTCTTACCGATTTTCCAAGCCATAGTAAGGATAAATGCAACCCCTGTAAATCCTAAAACAACAAAAGTAGAAAGGAACATAATAATGGTTTCCCACTCAAGATTCATCGGATAACTGTAAACATCATAACCAACTTTTGACATAATATTGTATCTGATAAGCTCTCTAACACCTGAAATCAAAAGTGCAACAACGACCAATACAACGGTTGTCATGTAACTGTTTTTATTTGCTTTTGCCATCATCAAAAGTACTACAACCGCAACAATCGTTACTAAAGAAAGAGGATTGAACAACAGTCCAACTTGTAACATCCACAAAACAAACAATACAGTACTTATCAAAAGTCCGACTACTGCCATTTTTGTTCCAAGATTTTTTACAAAATCAAGATATTTAGGTGTAAAGTCTTTTCTAGTACGCAAAAAATCACTATAATTTTGCATAAAGATACCAGTAACAGGAATCATTAAACTAACCATAAACGCAAGTCTAACGATATCTATGTGAAAATTCCAGCCAGAGTTATCAACAACACCATTTGGTGCATACCACTCCATCCATTTTGTTGGAGAGATTGATTCAACAGCAAAGTTGTGCATCAAAACACCACAAAATACTAAAATTGCAAATGAGACAATACCAATAAGTGTATTTGAACTAGAGCCTTTTTTATTTGCACTTTGATACCAATAAAACATCGAGTATCCAAGAACCAATGCATAGATAAAGATAAAAACCCATGCACCAGAGAGCGTATTTGCCACATACCAACCACTATCATAGATAACTTGCGTAAACAGTAACGGAGCAACACCTAAAACGATAAGCACAGAAACGCTAATCTTACCTGTCATGATGAGATGAGGAGTTAAGAGTTTCCAATGACTATCTGTTTTTTGTTTAGTACTTCCATAAATAGAAAGTCCCATAGAACCTAAAGCCAAAAGAACAAAGGCTGCATGTAACGCCCATGTTAATACATAAAGACCTTGAAATACAACAGGATAAAAAGGAATACCTGCGGAATCTCTCATTACATTGATGAAAGTTGATACATCACTCATTTTGTCGCTCCTTTATTGTTATATTCAGATGCAATCCAAGCTGCCATAGCATCATACTCATTATCTGGAAGAGCAATTTTTGGCATATATGGGCTAGAACCTGTTCCTATAACACCTTTCATATATGCTTTAAGTCCTACTTTGCCCATTGGTCCAGCTAGTGGCATAAGTGGTCTATATTTTCCAGTATTTTCCAAAGAGTGACAGTTTGAACATGATATACGCACCAATAACTTTCCAACTTCTAATTTATTTTCAGGTGTAATCGTACGAAGTCTATCTGGTATCCAAGGGTTGACTTTTAGTAAACCTTTTTTAGCAAGAATTGGCGTTTCATCTTTGATACCTTTTCCAGCAACATCTCTACCAACGATTTGATTACTATACATATATTGACCAGCAACCCAAGGTTTACGCATCGTTTCACGAAGTTTTTCCCCAGGCCATACACCAACAATACCGATAATAAACATCATAGCGATAGCCAAACTTCTGCTAATCCATTGTGGTTTAATGATAGCCATAAGGAAATATACAGAAAACAATATAGCAAGAATAATACGATTTAAAACAATCTCATCTTTAGCTTTTCCAAGCAGTGCGTGTGCATTTTCTGGTAAAGTCATCACATACCACATAAAGAAGAAAAGTGTTATCGCTCCACCTAAAAAGCTTACCCATCCCATTTTTTTAGTTAATTCGGTAGAAAGTGCTTTGTTTTCTTTTCTCATAGCAGAAGATATTATAAGACCAATAATTCCTGACATCATAATCATAAAGCCAATTCTAAGAAACATATGAGGGAAAGTATTGATACCAAAAAATGCATCACTTGCACTTCCAGTAGCATAATAAGCAGAAGTACCAGGCCACATCATAAAACTAATAATACCGATAATCAGAGCCAAAGTTCCAACTGAAGCGATAGCGAAAGTATAAGTCAACTTTAGATGCGTTTTTCTATCAATTTTATCCATAAAATAAATCAATGCAAAAACACCTAACACCTCATACACAAAGAATACCCACTCAGTTGCCCAAACCCATACAAAGTTATGAATCAACGCACTAATTCCTCGAGGACTAGCAGCCGTTGCTGTGTACCAAATACCAGGGCCTGTAATCGAACCTATAACATAAGAAAAAATAAGCAAAAACATACCATACTTTTTCATATAATCATATAACTCTGGTCTATCTTCCTTATATGCTTTGTGTGCTAAAAATGCAAATAGAAGTGCTGCCCCAACTGAAGTGTGTGATGCCATAATATGAATCGAACCTGTTAGCCCCATGAGCCAAGCAGAACCAAATTCTGGAACATAAAATAGCGGATAAAGTCCTAACATTTCCATGAAATCCTCCTTTAAAAATAATAAAAAGCGAAGCCACATAAAATTTAATACCATTATTATGATATAATCCAATGTTGCTTAGCAACCTCAAAACTTATCTATGTTGGTCGCCAAACTTTGCATAGATAGGTTCTTCCCAAAAACTTCAATTGATTATAAAAATCATATATTAAAAATATATCATAGACTAATCAATATCGTATTCTATTATAATAGTGTTAAGTTAGTGTTAAGTTAGTGTTAAGTTAAGAGTTAAATGAGATTTATTTTAAATATTTATAATAAAGCGAATGCTCTATTATAAATGAAGTGTTTTTTAATGGGATTTATCTCACAGTTACATTTTTATCAAGTGTAAGATTTGATTCTGGAACTGTTACATTTTGCTCAACAATTGAAGTTTGATTTACATCTTTTGCCATCGTTAAACTACTGTTTAACTCTTTGTTTTTAAGATTTAAAATCTCTATTGTAGCTTTAAGCTCTTCAACTTGAGCTTGTGCATCTGTTAGATTTGTATCTAGCTCACTCACCAATTTATTATTCGCTCCATGCTCATAAACTAACTCACCACCATGTTTTCCTTGAAGAAGAATCAATGAAAGTAAACCAATCATAAAAAGAACAAACATCGCTTTTAATGTTGAGTTTTGAGAAACTACAATCGCACTTTTGAATAAAAAAAGTATAAAAACCACATAAACTAAAAGTCCACCCAATGATTTATGCTCTTTGAGTTCCTCTTGTCCATGTAAAGAGAGCAAATCGAACGCTTCAGAACCATCAACTTTCCCACTAAAATAGACCATAAAAAAAGCCATCATCATTAAAAACATGAACCCTAGAGATAAGAAACTCAAAATTCGTCGCTTTAACATTAGATTGAGTATCTCAATAATTAAAACCACAATCGGTAAAACCATTGCAAAGTGTACAAGTGGTGCGTGTGCTAACAATGGCAAAACAAATGGAGCTTCAAACGGTATAGATAGTTCTGGTAATCCCATATTTTTATCCTTTTTTAAAATTCTAACATAAGCAATGTTTATTTTATATTAAAAATAGTTAAATTAATTAAAATGGTTTAACTATCACAAAAATAACTATAAATATCGCCAAAATGGTTGGAATTTCATTGTAAAATCTAAAAAATTTACCACTTTTAAACTCACTATTGGCTTTAAGTTTCAATCTAAAATAATTTAAACTGTAACTGTACGCGATAAGTAATACCACTGTAAAAAGTTTAGCATAAATCCAAAAAGTAGCCAAAAGTCCAATATTTAACGCTACCATCAAACCTCCACTCAAAACCGTTGCCCACATCGCAGGAACACCAATATATTTATAAAGTTTAAACTCTTGAATCTGAACAACTTCCAAAAACTCTGCTTTATCACTATACTCACGGTGATAGACAAAAAGGCGTGGCAGATAAAAAAGCATCGCCATCCAACTCATAAAACTCACAATATGAAAAGATAAAATCCAACTGTAATACTCCATCTACTCTCCTAAAATCTCAAAATCGCCTCTATTCCAAAGAACAAATTGCATATTATAATAAAAACCTATTTGTGCTTTTATTATCTTTATCTTACTATTATCAACCAATTTTATACTTTTATCTTTAAAAAAAATTGGATAACTTTTACCATTATAATAAAACTTTTTATCTTTATAGATACCGACTAGATTTACAACCATCTCATTTTGATATTTTGCATTATAAAAATCAACATTTGAAGATAAAAACAGATTTTTGATATCTACAACTCCTAAATCTTTCAATATTTTAACATCTTTTATCTCTTTGAGTCCATTATAACTGCCAATAGAGCTAATCAAAATATCATACGCCCTACCCTCTTGCAGTTTTGAAGCACTACCATAGATAAAAATAGCTCTTCCATTTGGCTTATCTTTTATAATCGCACTATTATGATTTTTAAAAATAACTTTAATATTTTTTAAAATATAATCCCTATCTATCGATTTCATACCATAAAGAGCCGATATCGTTGTCTCTTTGGGTGGAATAAAAACCTCTTTTTGATAAGCTTTTGTACTAAACTTTGCATAGATAGGCAAATGGTCGGAATAGCCCTCTGCTACGCCATTTTTAACACTCCAACGATGAATATAACCTCTCTCATGAAAAAGATATCTAGGCTTAAAGACTCCAAATGAGTTATTGATATAGTCCACTCCTCTTTTATCCATCATGCTTTTTGGGATTATGATGTTATCAAGTGTCTGTTTTTTACCAAAAAAGTTATGACTCCATCTGCTCTCATCTTCTAATTCTAACCAAAGATTATAATGAAGATATGGAGTTTTAAAAATAGTGTTTTCATCAACTAAAACAGCATTTTGAACAGTTTTTAAAATATGATTTATACCCGTTTCACCCATAGAATCATTATGCTTTGGCTCAATTGTTTCGAACTCTTTATAATGAGAGTTTAAATCCCCCAAAATAATATATTCACTCTCTATAGGAAGTGATAAGATACGCTCTTTGAGTTTTTTAGCCGAAAATATCCTCAAACTCTCAGGTGAGCGTTTTGATTTCCAATGTGAAGCAAATAAAAATATAGAATTATCGTCAATCTCAACTTCAACTTCTAAAATATTTCTAAGCCCTTGAATATTACTAACCACTATCTCATGCTTATTTTCAATTGGATATCGTGAGATAATCGCCACTTGAATGGCACTAGAGGGAGTTGAAGTAATAGCACTATACTCATATTCACAGCCCACATTTTTTAAAGTATCCATCAATAGATTGAGTGCATTTTCATTTTCTACCTCTTGAAGAGCCAAAATATCAGCATTTAAATCACATATAACATCTGAAGTATGTAAAAGTTTTTTTTGCATAAATTTATCATTCCACGAAGAGGAGTTTGGAAGATACTCTTTATACTCACTTCCATCACGATTCATATCAAAAAGATTTTCAACATTATAAGTTGCCACTTTTACATCTTGTGCTTCAAGCGAGGAGATAAAAAAAAGAAAGTGAAAAAGAGTAAAAAAAATATATTTCATAAAAAATTTAGCTTTATAGAGTAAAAGATTACTCTATAAAATTTTAATTAAAAGAATTTGTTGAGCATACCGATAGCACCACTCACGCCACCAACTTGGTCAAGTAATCCACCTAACATATTGTCACCATCTGGAGTAGCTTTATCAACGATATCTGGTAATGCACCTGCCAACGCACCAGCCGCACTATCCGTACTAATACCCAATTTTGAAGCGAATTCAGCAATCTTATCATTACCCAACAAATCAATGATTGAGCTAGGAGAAATAGGTAAATTTTCACCACTTCCTATCCATGAACTAACAATCCCACCTAAACCATTTTGGCTAACAGCTGAGATAATCGTACTCAAATCAAGACCACCATTAGATTGACCCAAAACACCACTCAAAGCACCAACGATATCACCCACATCAAGACCATTTGTAGCACTATCACTATTTGATTGTATCATACCTGCACCCATTTTTAGCAAATCCATCATATCCATATTTTGTATCCTTAAGTTAATTTTATAAAATTTATTATAACCTAAAAAAGATTAAACTAATTTAACCCAAATTGCTAGTTAAAACTTAATGACTTAAAGAGCATATCAAGACTATAAGCCAAAATAAAAAGCTTAAGTTTAACGAGAAAACCACCAATCGAAGTAGCTTTAATGACTTTACCA
>SDAZ01000014.1 GCA_006212005.1 Sulfurovum sp.
TCATTTGAGCCTGATTACAATCACAGTGCTGTTAAAATCAAAAAGGTACAACTATGACAAATACACTTCCCATACTTCTTAAAAATCAATCTATCTTGCTTATCGGTGGTGGTAAAGTTGCTTTGCAAAAGGCAAAAGTTCTAACCGAAAATGAGGTTGATTTTGAGATTATCTCAAATCAATGTTGTGATGAGATAAACGCATTAACACAAAAGATACGCTTAAAAAACTTTGAGATAGAAGATATTGCTGATTTTTATATCGTGATTGATGCAACTGGTGATGAGGGTGTGAGTAAAATGCTTTTAGAGTATAAAAAAACTCATGCTTTACTTATAAATGTCGTTGATAAACCTGCGTTGTGTGATTTTTATTTTATGGCACTGAGCAAACACCGACCTCTTCAAATAGCCGTTACAAGCCATGGCATGAGTCCCACAGTGGCGAAGTTTTTTAGAGATAAGTTTGAAAAGCAGATTCCTGATGATATGGATAGTTTTTTGCAAGAAAGAGAGTCATTACGAAAAATGGGATTCATCGACATTGATGAGACTAAAAAAGCACTTCTAAAATCAAAAGTCTATCTTGTAGGATGTGGTTTGGGTGACCCTGAACTTTTAACGATTCAAGCTTATAAGATTATCCAAAGCGTTGATGTGGTGCTATATGACCATCTTATCAGCGATGAGATTATGCAAATTGTTCCCAAAGAGACACAAAAAATATTTGTAGGGAAGCAAAAAGGCTTTCACTCCATCAAACAAGAGGCTATCAATGAGCAACTTCTACTTTTAGCCAATCAAGGTTTAAATGTCGCTAGGCTAAAAAGTGGAGACCCGTTTATATTTGGTAGAGGGGCTGAAGAGCTTGAGTTTTTGGTTCAAAATAGTATCCAAGCAGAGGTGATAACAGGCATTAGTTCATCTATATCAGCTCCATTGATGGCAAATATCCCTATCATGGCTAGAGGCTATTCAAGTGGATTTTCTGTCGTTTCGGCTCATTTGAAAAATCATAAGCTCAATCTTGACTGGATAGATTTACTACATAAAGAAAATCATACCGTAGTTGTACTCATGGGTGCTAGTCGTATAGAAGAGATAGCCAAAGAGGCATTAAACCAAAAGATAATCCCTCATAAACATTGTGCAATTATCTCAAATGCAAGTAGAAATAATCAAAAAGTTATTAAAACAACACTTGAAAAATTGTCTCTTATAGATGAAAAAATCGAACGACCAGCGATTTTAGTTTTTGGAGAAGTTGTAAATTTTTTTGAAATATCAGATTCAACTCCTACTTATGCGAATCCCTAAAAAAGCTCACCATAAAGTTCAAGATGGATTAGATAAAGTCGAACATCAAATTCAAATTGATGATAAGAGGGTTCGATATGTATACAAAGTTTGTAAAAAGCCTTATCATGCTCTTTGACTTTTAAATGAGCCAACTCATGAGTAACTATCATCTTCAAAAATTCGGTAGGAGCAATTTTAAAAATATGTGACATACGAATCTCATTTTTAGCTTTAAGTTTATTACCCTGAACTCTTGAGATAAAAGTGTGTGTTCCCAATGCCAAATCCATCGTATGAATTTTTTGGTCATAGATGACTTTTGAGATGGGATTTGAACTTTTTAGATAACTATTTTTTAACTCCATAGTATAGTTATAGAGTGCTTTTTCAGTTGTATGGGTATGAAGTTTTGGATACTTTTTTAGAAGATAGTCCCCGAGCTGTCTATTGTCTATCAGTTTTTGAACATCTTTTTTAAGTGATGGGGAGTATGCATTGATATATTTTAACATGAAAGCTCTTTGATAAAATGCTCCACAAAATCTTCAAGTCCATTGTTAATATCCCACCACTCATGGTTAAAATATTTATCATAAAATGGTTGAGTTATCTTTTTAAAATCTTCCACATTTTCATAAAGATTGACACACCAATCAAAGCTAATATCTCTGTCTTTGAGAGCTTCTATACTCAAAAGGGTATCATTTATTGCTCCGAGTTTGCTGTGCGTTACCAAAAGAGTATGAGCATCCAACTTTTGTATCAAATCTATCATAAAAAAATCTTCTGTAATAGGAACATAAAGCCCACCAGCTCCCTCAATGAGCAACAAATCACATTTTGCTTCTAACTCTTTAGCTTTTTTTTCTATCTCTTTTAGGTCAATAATCTTATCTACATCTGCACAAAATGGAGCAGATGGAAGAGAAAATGTATAAGCTGTAATGTCATGAGGCTTGAAAGGTAAAAACTCTGGATTGTACTTTTGAACCTCATCTAAAAGTCTCTTTGCATCAAGAGGAGTTTGCATAACTCCTGTTTCTATGGGCTTAAAAACTCCAATACGAATATTTTTTTGACCAAAAAGCTCTATAAGACGGAGCATAATGGTCGTTTTGCCTACATTTGTATTGGTAGCTGTAACAAAAAGTCGCTTCATAATCGGCTTTTACAACTCAACTTCATTGATGCTATTTGCAATCTCTAACGCTTTTTGCTTTGCAACTTCAACATCCTCATCAAGAACCAAAGAAACCGCCATTCTTCTTCCGATATGTGACTCAGGTTTACCAAAAACTCTCACAAAACTATTTGCACTAAAAGCAGATGAAGGAACTACAATCTTAGGATTGTGACTTTGGAGTTTAGACTTAAACGCTCCACTAGCCCCTGCACCATAAAATTTAAAATCCAATGGAAGTCCTAAGACAGCTCTTACATGAAGTGCAAATTCACTTTGAGATTGAGTGATAAGTGTCACCATACCTGTATCATGTGGTCGTGGGCTAAGTTCACTAAAATAGACCTCATCATCTTTTACAAAAAATTCAACTCCAAAGATACCTCTTCCACCTAAACCGTCCGTCACAGCTTTTGCTATATTCTTTGCTTTTTCAAGTGCAATATCGCTCATTTCCATCGGTTGCCATGATAAAATATAGTCTCCATCCTTTTGAACATGTCCAATAGGTTCACAAAAAACTGTTTCATTCTCTGTTCTGGTTGTCAAAAGCGTAATCTCATAATCAAATGCGACAAACTCTTCAACAATCAATTCACTCGCATCACCCCTAGCCTCTTTGGCAATCTCCCATGAACGCTCAAGTTGGCTCTCATCTCTTGCAATACTTTGTCCATGCCCTGAACTACTCATAACAGGCTTGATAACACAAGGAAAACCAATATTTTGAGCAGAAATTTTCAATGCTTCAAATGATTTTACAAACTCATATTTACTTGTTTTAAGTCCTAAAGTTTGGGATGCAAAGATACGAATATTTTTCCGATTCATCGTTTTATTGACAGCTTCGGCATTTGGAATAACATGAAATCCTCTTGACTCAGCCTCAAAAAGAGCTTCAATAGAGATAGCTTCCACCTCTGGCAAGATGTAAGTGGGTTTTTCTTTTTCTATCAATGCTAAAAGTGCATCTTTATCTTTCATATCAATCACATAAGCTCTATTTGCAACCAAATGAGCTGGAGCATTTGCATATTTATCTACCGCAACTACTTCAACACCTAATCTTTGGGCTTCGATAGCAACTTCTTTGCCAAGTTCACCTGAACCTAAAAGCATTATTTTTATAGAATCATTTTGTAATGGAGTTGTAAAAGTCATAAAACTTTCCCTTTAAGATTTTTTAAAATTGTATCTAAAGGTTTTTAAAATTTACTATAACTTTGAGTGTTCCATTATTTTCTTGATACTCTATCGCACCATCTATCTTAACCAAATATTTAAAAGCAACTGTTTCTAAATAAGAATGCAACTTGTCTATCTGATTTTTATTGAGCAAAAAAACAACTTTATAAATATTTTTGTCTATCTTACTTACTTTTGTCTCTGTGAAAAGTGATTTTGTCTCTTTTGTAAAAGCTATCTCATCAAACTCTTTTGCTTCTATATTTTTTGCTTTTAATTCTATTGCCATATTTGAGAGTTGAAGCTCTTTATTTTCCAATGTTTTACTATTTTCAAAATATTTCATCCCACTAGGAACAACAAACACCCCAAAAATAATTAAAGTCAATATTAATATAATTTTATTTATCATCTTTTTTACTCTTATTTTGTTTTAAAAGAGAATTCTGTGGACATATTTCCCAACGGTTTTATCACAAAATCACTCTCATTGTAGATACTAATTAAACTCTCACGAAGAGGTTCAATCCCCCAAACCACACCTTTTAAAGAGATACTTTTTTCGCTAATCAATCCGCTTTTTATCTCTCCATTTTTACCAATAGCTCGAAAAATTTTATCACTTATGGATACTAAATTTTGATTATAAAGTTGAGAAGTCATTTGTGCATCTCTTAGTGCTAGTTTCTCTTCTAATTGATTATTTTTCAAAAAAAAAATTCCACCTGTGATAACCGAAAACAAAAAAGGCAAAATAGCAACCAATGAAAGGCTAGAAGTGGTTTTTTTACTTCTAAACATAGATTTAATTTTATCTAAAAATGATACCCCATCGTCCTCACTATCATAATCATATTGAGATTTATGTTCACTCTCAACGGTTTTAAAAGCACTTATAGAGTCTTTATTTTTATCTTCAAGCCTGATATCAGCCAAATCATCTTTTTTACTTTTTTGTATCTCTCTTGGTATAAAATTCATATGAGTAACATTTGGAACAGTTACTATATTGTGCAAAAGATTGTGAATGTTATTTTGTGCTAATGCAATTCGTTTACCAAGCTCTTCATGTATCGCTTTTAAGAGTTTTGGCGAATCATCAGCAACCAACATCTCAACATCATCAGCAAAAGTAAATGAGATTTTATAATATGCCTGCATACATTTATAGACCCTTTGTGCCACTTGTCTCTCACTAAGCCCTCTAGTCCCTATAACCCAACTTTGATGTATCTTATTTTTTGTTGCAAACATCATAAATAGTTTTCTATCAAAAAGTCCTATAATAAGCGTTAAATTATCATTTAAAATATTTTTATACTCTTGATAAAGAATAGTAAATGGAGAAAAAATAAGTGTTGCTGGGATACCAGCCGTATCCAATTTTCTTTGAACTACAAAATTAGTGTTTGATATTTTAGATGATATGTCGCTCTCATTTATCTTCTCTGTTACAATTTGCTCTTCACTTAAAGACATTGTAACCACTTCATGATTTGGATGTTCTCGTTTTAAAGTTTCCAAATTTTCTAAAAACTCATCTTTTTGAGTCTCATGAAACTGCTTTATCTCTTTTGCAATAAATCCCTCTTTTGTATGAATCGCATGACTTAGATAATAAAACTCTCGCTCTTTATAATAGGTAATAGATACAAATTCACTTTTCATTATTATACTTTCTCCTCTATAATTTATTTAAAATCTTTTAGTTTTTAGTAAAAAAAACATAACATATAATATTATCCAAATAAAATAAAACTAATTTTTAAATTTTATTTTTATATTACATAATTATATCGCATTTTTTCTTATTAACACCTTATGTTAATATTTATTTTTATGTATTTTTATCTATTTTATTAAATTATTTTTTAATATTGAATTATTGAAGTGAAAATTGAGTCATTTTTGTTTTTAAAAGCTCTTTAGCATCTTCTAGTGGTATATTTTTAAGCTCTATCGTTTGTGTCGTAATCTTTAATTTAGAAAAAGGTTTAGGGATAACAAACTTATCCCAACTCTTCAATTGCCAAAATCTATCATTTTCAACTCGAAAATTGACACAAAATAGAGGTAAATTATTTTTTTGAGCCAATATAATTGCACCATCACTCATAGAGTGCCTTGGTCCTCTTGGTCCATCAGGAGAGATAAGTATAGAATTATTGGCTTTGGAGATTTTTAAAGCTTCTATTAATACACCAACGGCTCGTTTAGAACTTGAACCTCTGATTGGCAGTATATTAAATTTTGATAAAACTTTTGCTATAATTTCACCGTCTAAATGTTGACTTATGATAGCATAAGTTGAAGCATTCGGATAAAATTTACGATAAACTTGTGGAGATATAAAAAGCTCCCCATGCCATGAAAGAGCTATAGAATTTGAAGTTGGTAACTTATCTTTAAATATATAATCTTTACGATAAGTAAACCATAAAAGCCTCATCACCACATAGATAAGAAAAGGTACAACAGTGATGGAGAGATACTTCGATAACTTTTTTTGAAGTTTTCTCATCTATACCAAAGAGCCTATAAGAGTCATTCGTGAAGTTTTAGTGATTTTGACTTTTTTTATCTCACCCAAAAGCTCTTCACTTCCTTTAACAAGTATCAATTTCCCACTATCTGTTCTTCCTGCAACCATACCATCGCTTTTTAACTCATCAAAATAGACCAAATGCTCTTCATTCATGTGAGAGTGCATAATCTCTTCTAAAATCTCATAATATCGTGCTTGAAGTCGAGTAAGTCGTGAAGATGCTATATTATCGGGTATCTGATTCTCAAAAGTAGCAGCTTTGGTGTGTGGTCGTGGTGAATATTTAAAAGAGAAAACTTGGTCAAATCGAACTTTTTCCAAAACATCCATCGTATCTTCAAAATCTTCATCACTCTCATTTGGAAAACCAACGATAATATCTGTTGATATCGCCACATTAGGAACTTTAGCTCTTACTTTCTCACAACGATTTAAAAACCACTCTTTCGTATAGCCTCTCTTCATACTTTTGAGAAGTGATGAGGAACCACTTTGAAGGGGAATATGAATCTGTTTACAGATTTTAGGATTTGAGGCAAACTCTTCTATAAACTCATCATCCATATGTAAAGGGTGAGGCGAAGTAAAACGAATCCGCTCAACACCCTCAACTCTACTCACACTTTGGAGAAGAGAGGTAAAGTTAGTCACTTCATCAGATTGGCTAAAGTATTTTCCGTAGTTGTTAACATTTTGCCCTAAAAGCATAATCTCTTTAACTCCAGCATCAACAGATTTTTGCACCTCTTTGAGGATAATCGATGAAGGAATCGATATCTCTTCTCCTCTTGTAACAGGCACGATGCAAAAAGTACACCCTTTATCACAACCGATAGAGATATTGATAAGAGATTTAAAATTATTTGTTCGATAGTCTGAAAAGTCGTAGTTGCTCTCATCAAAGCTAGTATCTATCTCAACAGCGTGTTTTTTATCTAAAACTTCAGTGATTTTTGATACATTTCTAGCTCCAATGACAAAATCTACAATCGGAGCTTTTTTGATAATCTCTTTTCCCAAATGTGAAGCTGTACAACCTGTGACACCGATTTTTGCACCTTGTTTTTTAAATTTTGCAAAAACACCAATCTCGCTGAAAAGCTTTGCCACAGGTTTTTCTCTTACACTACAAGTATTGATGATAATCAAATCAGCTTCACCAACGGTAGTTGTCAAAGTATAAGGCTCTATACTATTTAATTGTGCTATCATATGCTCACTATCCCTAGTGTTCATCGCACATCCTAGCGTCTCTATATAAAGTTTTTTCATCTAACGATATGAACCTCATATAGATAATCTTCTTGATTTAATCCAAATTTAATCTCTCTTGCATAAACAGAGAACTCTTTTTGCGTAAAATACTCAATCAAACCTTTGATATCTTTATCAGAATTGTCTTTATCAAAATAAAATATAGACCTTTTTTCTAAATCCTCTTCAAGTTTTTCAATTTCTATAATCTTTGGTTTATTACCAATAGCTGTTCTTGCCAATTTTAGCTTCATTCTTGTTCCTTTGTATATAAAATAAATTAATAAAAGTAAATTACTATTTATGTTTAAAACTATTATACATATTTTTATTAAAGGTTTGATTAGATATAATACATTTACTTACCTCTCAAAGATAAAAATCCCGTTTTTAAACACAACTGTTTTGATTTTTACTCAACAAAAAAAGAGTTTAATGTAAATTTAATTTTAGGAGTCCTAAATTGGAAAAAATAGTCGATATTATAGAAGCTATGGCAAATGAAAAGAGCCTCTCTTTAGATGTTGCACTTGATGCTTTTAGGGAGGCATTAAATACAACGGCTAAAAAATGTATCTCCCCGAGTGCAAATTTTGATATTCGTATAGATGTAGATAAAAAAAATTATAAAATAGAACAAATTATTGAAGTTGTTGAAAATGATGACAAAAGATTGGATGATTCACCTGATAGTTGTGTCTCTTTAGAAGAAGCCCATGAGCTTTATGATGATAACCTTGAAATTGGGGATGAGATACGAAAAGAGTTTTTTTTAGAAGAACATGGAAGAACAGCGTCTTACAATCTTTACAATACACTTCAATATCAGATTCAAAAAAGAGTAGAGCAAGATTTATTTGCAAAATATCAAGAGCTTTTGGGTACAGTTATCATCGGTGTGGTCAATAGAATTGACGATGATGAGAACACTTTTGTTGAAATTGGAGAAATAAAAGGGGTTTTGAGCCAAAGAAATAGAATCAAAGGTGAGAGTTTTAAAGTGGGTGATACCATCAAAGCACTTTTGAGATATGTTGGTATGACACCAGAATTTGGGATGTCGCTTGAGTTGACACGAACTGCTCCAAAATTTTTAGAGCAACTTATGAGTAAAGAAGTTCCAGAAATTGCAGAAGGAACAGTTTCTATCGTATCATCAGCTAGAATCCCAGGGATGAGAGCAAAGTTAGCACTTAAAAGTGATTTTTCAAATATAGACCCCATCGGTGCTGCGGTTGGTGTTAAAGGAATGCGTATCAATGCTGTGAGTCGTGAACTTAAAAATGAAAATATTGATTGTGTTGAGTATTCTGCTGTGCCTGAAATCTTTATCAATCGTTCACTAGCTCCAGCCATCGTTCAAAGCGTTAAAATAGAAGGGAAAAAAGCGATAGTTTCTATCACACTTGACCAAAAAGCTAAAGCAATAGGTAAAAGTGGTATCAATATTCGCCTAGCATCTATGCTCACAGGTTATGCAATCGAACTCAAAGAGATAGCAGGAAGTAACAAAAATGTAGAGACCAGTACCAATAATAGAGATAAAAGTATGGGGATAGAGGCATTTGAAGGGCTATTTAAATAGGATTTTTGTAAAAATAGTTCTATTTTTGTGCTATAATAAAAGAAAAATTTTTATTTTATTATAGATATTTAGGGGATTTTATACAATGGCTTTAATAACGATAAGAATCGCTCAAATAATTTTAAGAATTTTCGTTTATTCTATATTGTTCGTCTATCTTGTGATTATAGGTTTCTATATTAAAGGCGTAAAATCTTCCAATATCCAAAATATTCCTGTCTCTAGCGATATCTATCAAGATAACATCTACAACAGTTATCTGATGGTGAGTAGCGATGAAAATGCAAGTAAAAATATCAAAAATATGGAAATGAGAGCGATATCTATCGTTTTTGATTTGCCATTAGCTTTTATCAAAGATGGTCACTATTACACTATCGCATCACGAGAAGAGACAAATATCGCTTATTATATCGCAAAACATGTATTGCAAGATTTTGAACTTAAAAAGTCTCAATCCGATTTACTTTTTACAACCATTTGGATTAGCAATCACTGGACACTTAAAGAGTCTTTGAACTATCTACTAGATAGATTTGATTATGGCAATGGTTATTATGGACTAAAATCAGCTTCAAAAGGATATTTTAACAAAACTCCAAATGAGCTAAATCCGTATGAAGTTCTAATCCTTCAATCCATCGGTCAAGCTCCAAATGAGCTAAATCCTAAAAAAAATCAACAAGCACTCTTAGACAGTGTCAATCTACTTATCGAAAGAGCAAAAGAGAACTATCCGCAACGATTTGCTTCATTGCATTTTTTAAATCAATTGCCACCGATGCAAGGTATTGTCAATACTATAATGATAGATTCTAACATCAATATGAGCGAGAGTAACACAACACTAGAACTAAATAATACAGAGAAAATTGTCACTCCAAAAGTTGAAAAAAAAGTGCAAGAAGTTAAAATACGAGATAGACATCCTCATCAAGAGCATACAAATAATACAGCCGAAGTTTATCCTAAAGTAGAGCACAACGATGAGAGTCCACTTCCAGAGGCACAAATTATGAAAGATGAGTCAAAAGTTCAAGAATCAAATCTTAG
Source organism: Sulfurovum sp. (assembly GCA_006212005.1). Lineage (GTDB taxonomy): Bacteria > Campylobacterota > Campylobacteria > Campylobacterales > Sulfurovaceae > UBA1140. Next base: position 10,101 of record SDAZ01000014.1, read on the forward strand.
CCAATAGTTGTAACAAAAAGTGATTTTAATATTATTACTTAAGATTTTTATGTAATAATATGATACTTTTTGATAAAAATAGAGTAAAAGAGGTAAAAGTTGCCAAAAATAGAGTTTGAAACCAAGCACGAAGTTGACTTACAAGAGCCACCACAATACAAAGTGTTGCTATTGAATGACAATTATAGTACGATGGAATTTGTTATCGAAGTTTTAATAAAAGTTTTTCACAAATCTCTCAAAGATGCAGAGAAAATAATGTTAGATGTCCACAACAATGGAAAAGGTTTGTGCGGTATATATTCTCATGAAATCGCACATATGAAAGTTTATCAAGTTAAAAGTTTGGCAAGAGCTTCAGGTTTTCCACTTTTGGCAACAATGGAAGAGATATAATTAAAATAAAATAGGGGTAAAAGATGGTGGTAAGTGAAGAGTTAAATAATATCTTTAAAAATGCAGTTAAATATGCTAAATCTTCAAAACATGAGTATATATCCATTGAGCATATTTTTTTATCTATATTAACAAGTACAAGTGGTTCTAAACTTATAAAATCTTTAGGTGGAGATATCAAAGAGATGTCAGAGCTTAGTAAAAAATATCTTGACAAGAGCATTCCAAAGATTTATGATGAAGAAGCTGAACCGATTGAGACTATGAGTCTATCTGCTGTTATGAATGATATGATGGAACATGTTACAAGTTCTGGAAAATCTCACGCTGATGTGGGTGATATGTTGGCATCTATATCTTTGCAAGACAAAAGTTATGCGTTTATGTTATTGAAAAAATTTGCAATTGAGCGAGTTGATATCTTAGAAGCGATATCTCACAGCGATGTAACCACCAAAGAGATAGAGAGTAAAAATGAAGAGTATCCAAATCTAAGCTCTTTTAGTGTTGAGTTGGTAGCTCTTGCCAAAGAGGGTAAAATTGATGAGGTTATCGGTCGTGTGAGTGAGATAGATAGAACCATGCAAATTTTATGCAGACGCAAAAAAAACAATCCTCTTTTAGTTGGAGAACCAGGGGTCGGGAAGACGGCTATAGCTGAAGGGTTGGCGTTAAAAATTGCAAATGATGATGTACCTGAAGTTTTAAAAGATAGCTTTATCTTTGCTCTTGATTTGGGTGCGATGATATCTGGAACAAAATATCGTGGAGACTTTGAAAAGAGACTTAAAGGAGTTTTGCATGAAATTTCGACCATTGATAGAGCGATTTTATTTATTGATGAGATACATACTATCGTAGGGGCTGGAGCTACAAGTGGAGGAAGTATGGATGCCGCCAATCTGCTTAAACCAGCTCTTGCTAGAGGTGAGTTGAAGTGTATCGGTGCTACGACTTTTAGTGAATTTAGAAATCATCTTGATAAAGATAAAGCACTTTCAAGACGCTTTGCTAAAGTTGATATCAAAGAACCAAGCCGTGAAGATTCATTTTTGATTTTAAAAGGTAGCAAGTCTCGATATGAAGAGTTTCATGAGATTTTATTTAACGATGATGCCTTGATGAGTGCGATTGATTTATCTGTTAAATATATTCATGATAGATTTTTGCCCGATAAAGCGATGGATATTATCGATGAAACAGGTGCTTTTTATATGTTGCAAGGCAAAAAAGGAGTTGAAATCGGTAAAAATGAGATAGAAGATATCGTCTCTAAAATGCTCAATCTTCCAATAACTTCTATAAATAGCGACAATACAGACAAACTTAAAAAGCTAAGCACAGAACTTAAAAAAAGAATTATCTCTCAAGATGATGCGATAGATAAACTCTCCACAGCGATAAAAAGAGCATACGCAGGACTCAATCAACCCAATAAACCAATAGGTAGTTTTCTTTTTACAGGACCTACTGGTGTTGGGAAAAGTGCTTTAGCCATTGAATTGGCAAAAGTGTTGGATGTTCATTTTGAAAGATTAGATATGAGTGAATATATGGAATCTCATTCTGTTAGTAAGTTGGTTGGGGCACCTCCTGGTTATGTTGGATTTGAGCAAGGTGGACTTTTAACCGACATGATACGAAAACATCCACATACCGTTCTACTCCTTGATGAGATAGAAAAAGCGCATCCTGAACTAATGAACATCTTGCTTCAAGTGATGGATGGAGCGAAATTGACCGATAACAATGGAAATGTGAGTGATTTTAAAAATGTTATCCTCATCATGACATCTAATCTTGGGACAAAAGAGGCGAATGTGATGGGCTTTAAAAAAGATGAAGCTCAAAAATCATCCAATGCTATCTCAAAATTTTTCTCTCCAGAGTTTAGAAATAGGCTCAATGGAGTGATAAACTTTAACCATCTTGATTTAGAAGCGATAATCAAAATTGTGGATATCGAGGTTAAAAAACTCAATGAACTTTTGAGTGATAAAAATGTAACTATAACGATTTCAAAATTGGCCAAAGATGAGATAGCTAGAATTGGATATGACCCTATTTTTGGTGCTAGAAACATCTCAAGAGTGATAGATGAACATATCAAAGAGCCTCTTAGTGATGAGATACTATTTGGTAAACTTAAAAAAGGTGGGAAAGCAAGAGTCTCTTTTAGAAAAGATAAATTTGGATTTGTGTTTGAAAAGTGAAGAGAGCCACTATATCCCAAAGTTAGGTCTTGACCATATTTTTCCAAATCCAAGATTTGCAAGTGATTATGGTCTTGTGGCTTATGGGGGAGATTTAAATCCGAACCGAATTTTAAGTGCTTATCGCCATGGAATTTTTCCATGGTACTCTATAAATGACCCTATCTTATGGTGGTCTCCAAATCCACGCCTTGTACTCTTCCCAACCGAATTTAAAACTACTAAATCTTTCAAAAAAATCTTAAAAAATGGCAGATTTAAAGTCTATTTTGATAGAGATTTTAAAACTGTTATCGAGCATTGTGCCAATATTTATCGTGAGGGACAAGAGGGAACTTGGATAATAGATGAGATGCAAGAAGCCTATCTACAACTCCATTATATGGGATTTGCACACTCGATTGAAACTTATCTTGATGGTGAGTTGGTTGGTGGATTGTATGGGATTGATATGGGAAGTGGATTTTATGGAGAGTCGATGTTCTCATTGGTAAATAACGCCTCTAAGGTAGCACTAAGGGCTTTAAGTGATGTTTTGGCAAAAAAAGGTTATGATTTCATCGATTGTCAAGTAGAAACACCACACCTTATTTCTGTTGGAGCAAAGCTTATTGATAGAGATGTTTTTTTAAACCTAGTAGAGGAGAGTTTAGAAAAATCGGGCATGGGTAATTCATGGCAAAATACAATTTGGAAATACCAAGGAGAATAAAAAAATGTTCAACAGGGATATTAGCTTTTCATTGTGGCTAGATTTCATCGAGAGAAATTTTTTAGAAAATGAGTTTAGAGATTTGATAGATAGTGGTATTATCAATGGTGCTACATCAAATCCCGCAATTTTTGCAAATGCTATCACAACTTCACAAGCTTATAAAGAGCAATTGATTGAACTTGAGGGTTTAAGTGCGAAAGAAAAATATGAAGCTATCGCTATCAAAGATATCAAACGAGCAGCTCAACTTTTACGCCCACTTTATGATGATGGAAACGATGGATACATCTCTATTGAGGTTGACCCTGCACTTTGCCATGATGCGAATGGTACTTTTGAAGAGGGGAAAAGACTTTTTAAAACCATCGACGAACCAAATGTGATGATAAAAGTTCCTGCTACCGATGAGGGATATGGAGCGATGACTAGATTGATGGAGATTGGAATTCCTGTCAATGCAACGCTTATCTTCTCTCCAGCTCAAGCTAAAGAGTGTCTAAAAGCGATGAAAATAGGGATAAATAACTGGGCAAACTATGGTGGTGGTCTTGTTCAAGGGGTTGTTTCAGTCTTTGTAAGTAGATTTGATAGAGAGTTAGATGCCTCACTTGAAGAAAAAGGGATAGAAGTTTCTAAAACAGGTATCTATAACGCTGGAAAAATTTATCGTATGATAGAGCGAAACCACACACCAAGTATCAGAGCTTTGTTTGCAAGTACTGGTGTTAAGGGTGATAGACTTCCAACAGATTATTATGTAAGAGAGCTTTTTGGTTCAAGACTTGTAAACACAGCTCCACTTGAAACCATTATGGCTTACACAAAAAACCCTGAAAATGAAGCAATTTTACCATTAAGTTCAAAAGTTATCAATGACTACTTCAAAAAGTTAGAAGACAACGGTATCTGTATGGATACGATTTATGCTAAACTTCTCGAAGATGGACTCAAAGCGTTTATCGATTCATTTGATGCTATGCTTAGTAAGATAAAGTAATCATGGAAAAGAAACTACAACTCTATCTTAAAAATCTGGTGAAAAATGGAGGAAGTGACCTTCATATCAAAGCAACCTCAAATATTAGAGTTCGCATACACGGAGAGCTGTATAAATTAGGAAGTGAGATTTTGAGTCCTGAAGATGTTGATGGGATGGCTAGAGCGATACTAACCAAAGAGCAATATCATCAACTTGTCACAACCAAAGAGTTGGATTGTAGTTATATCCTTGATGAGCAGAGCCGTTTTAGGGTCAATTTTTTCTATCAGATGGATGGATTGAGTGCTGTATTAAGGATTATTCCTGTGAAGATTTTAACGATTGATGAGCTTAGATTACCAAAAGCGATTCATGAACTTTCACATCTTCATAGAGGATTGGTACTTGTGACAGGAGTGACTGGAAGTGGTAAATCAACCACCTTAGCAGCTATGATAAATGAGGTCAATGAGACGAAGAAAAAGCATATCATCACCATCGAAGACCCCATAGAGTTTGTGCATAAAGACAAAGAGGCACTTCTTAGCCAACGCTCCATAGGACAAGATTCCCTCTCTTTTAGCAATGCCATCAAAGCCTCACTTAGAGAAGACCCAGATATCATACTAGTAGGAGAGATGAGAGACCTTGAAACTATTGAGATAGCACTTCACGCTGCCAATACTGGTCACTTAGTCTTTTCGACGCTTCATACCCTTGATGCCAAAGAGACTATCAATCGTATTATCGGTATGTTTCCAAAAGAGGAGCAAAATCGTATTCGTACCACTTTAGCTTCTGTTTTAGAAGGCGTTGTTTGTCAAAGACTCATCAAAACGCTTGATGGTAAACGAGCTGCTGCGATTGAGATTTTGAAACGAACGGCTAGAATTGAAGAGCTTATTTTACAAAATAGAGATTTTGAGATTTTAGATACCATCGAAGAGGGTAAAGAGATTTATGGTTCTCAATCCTTTGACCAAGCGTTATTGGATTTATATTATGAAGGGCGTATCTCAAGAGATGCTGTACTTGAAAATGCAACCAATCCGTCAGATATGAAACTTAAACTTCAAGGTATCGGAAAAGGTGCAAGAGTAAACGAAGAGGTCACTCAAGATAACGATGTTTTTGAACTCAAAAGTGAAGAATAGGGGTTCAAAATTTTGCCCCTATATTTGTTTTTTTAAAAAAGTAAAAGTATAGCACCTACCGCTATCATCGAGACACCAGCCCAAACGGGAATATTTACTATCTCTTTTTCTTTAACTGACATTTCGATTGGACCCAATTTAACTTCTTCTGTCTCCTTGGTGTAATTGAAACCACCATAAATTAAACTCATCACTCCAGCTATGATTAGTAAGATGGCTAAAATTCTGATTATATTCATTTTATTTCCTTTTTGATAAAGTTCTTTACCAAACAGAAACTCGGCAAAGAACAAATACTATATTTTATATAAAATCATTTTTGACTTTTTATAATCTTCGACCTTGAATCACACGAATCAAAATCACCACAAGAGCAATGACGAGAAGAATATGAATCACGCCACCCATAGTATAGGAACTAACTATCCCAAGAACCCAAAGAATAATTAAAACAATGGCAATACTTTCAAGCATTTTATTTCCTTTTTATTTTATGACAAAACATAAATCTTACGATTGGCTTCTGCCTCTTTTAAAATCGCATCAAGTATAATAAAAAGATAGTTAATGCAATATCTCGCTTTTGTTTTATACAAACATCTGCTTGCGATATGCAAACTGAATATATCATTATATCATAAATAAAAACTTTAAAGTGTAACTATTCATAACATGATATGAATATCTTAATTTTTATACTCTTCAAAACTAACTCTTCCAAAATCATCTGCTGTTTGAGCTTGAGTCTCGACTATTTCAGGGTCACTGGTGTGAAAATTTGAACGAATAAGTTGATATAGATACCAATCTTTATCTATCTTGTCATATTTAAAAGTGATGGTTACAAGCCATTGCAAATTGCTCCCTCCGTGATGTTCAATAGAAAAATATCCATTTTTAATAGAGATTCGCTCAAATGGGTCTCCGAAAATCCCACCAGAATCTTTACCATAAACAACATTGTTATTTTTTTTCACTAAGGTATAAGAACCACTCTTATTGCCAATAAAAAGATAAAGTCCCCTAGAAAACTCATCAATTCTACTTTCATTATCCTCTTGCATATCTTTTGAGACAACTATCATATCGTTTATCTTATCACGATTTAAATCACCACTTTTTATAAACAACACACTATGATTGGGTTCGATATGTTTGATAATACTCTTTGGTAAACTCTTTAAAGAGATATTATGCTCTCTGCTATCAAGCTGGATAGCTCCTAAACTCATCAAAAAACAAGAGATGAATATAATAATTTTTTTCAATGTTTGCTCCTATAATATCGTATAAAGAGCTTCAAGCATATCCATTTGATTGCTTTCATCCCCCATTTGTGCCTCTATGTTGATGTATCTAATACCCCTACTTCCACAATATACACTCATCGAACCATCATCACTTACACCCAAATTATCCTGTAAGATAACATTAAAATCTTTTGACTTTAGTACATCAAAATCCTTTTTTTGCGTAACATAAAAAAAGTTATCCTCATCTTTATTTGGAGAGATATAAACTTCTGAGGCATCTTTACTTCCTATATAACTCTTAATAGATAGTGGCTCTCCTTGCGTGTTGTTATGAACAGCAATAAGTTGATTTTTAGTCAAAAAATCCTCAACCAAACGCTTTGCAAATCTATCAATCTCTTGATGTGAAGTCAAATCTGATTTGCTATATTTTTGAAGTGTATCGCTTATACCTTTTGAACTAAAGATACGATTTGGGTCAAATGTATATCCCTCAGAATCAAGCTTAAAATCGATAAGTCTGTTACCTTGTGCATTTAACTCAACAAACTTTCCACCATACTTGTTTATCATCTTCAATACAACAACACGAGAAGTTGTCTCATTTTCATGTGGACGAAAATATAAAATAGAGCTTTTCCCTTTACTATAACTCAGAATATTAACAAGTGTCGAACCGATATTTAGCGTTGTTTTTTCTACAATTATTTCGCTTTGATTTACATCTTTGGCTATTTTATCTATCGAAGGGGGAGTTATCGTGGAAGTACAACCACTCATAAAAAAGACTACGACCAAAACAACAAATGCAACGCTTTTCATCTCTACTTAACCATACTATAAAGTGTTTCTATCTCTTTAGCCCAAATCGTCTCATCAATCGTCTCCAAAATAAGAGGAATATCATCCATCCGACTATCATTCATGATAAATCTAAATGTATCCCAACCAATCTCACCCATACCCAAAGAGTGATGTCTATCTACACGGCTTCCAAGTGGTGGTTTTGAATCATTGATGTGCATTCCACAAAGATACTCAAATCCAACAAGGCGTTCAAATTCACTCATCGTCGCCTCATACGCCTCAAAGGTTCGCAAATCATATCCAGAAGTAAAAGTATGACAAGTATCCAAACAAACTCCAACTCGACTCTTATCTTCTATTCGTTCTATGATATAAGCTAAATGTTCAAAGCGATAACCCATATTTGTTCCTTGTCCAGCTGTATTTTCAATGACCAATTTTACGGCACACTCTTTGGTGTATTCGATAGCGATATTCATCGATTCTGCAATCCTATCCATACAAGCTTCTTCGGCTTCTTGTAACAAAAATGGATAATCCTCACTTTTTTTATTTAATTTAACCAAATGGCTACCAGCATGAAAATTGAGAAGTTTAAGTCCTAAAAGCTCACATCTTCGTATCTCATCTATAAACGCATCTCGAGATTTTTCTAACGCTTCCTCTTCGGGATGACCAAGATTTATAAGATAACTATCATGAGGTAAAATATGTTTTGGCTCAATCCCACTTTTTGCTAAATTCGCTTTAAATGCCTCAATGTCAGCACTTGTCAAAGGTTTTGCGACCCATTGTCTTTGATTTTTAGTAAAAAGAGCAAACGCCTTTGCACCGATTGCCATCGCATTTAAAGGAGCATTTTGCACTCCACCACTACTACTTACATGAGCCCCTACAAACTTCATTGATATCTTACCTTTATGACGATTTGATTGATTGTATCACGAAAAACGCTTTGAGTTGGTTCAACTCTATATTCTATATCATATTTATTTGGCTCTTGCAATTTTTGAGTAAAACCGTTACTTGATTGATAAAGTTTATCCCCTTTAAAGATAGGTAAAGCTCTAAAAATCGCCTCAAGCGTTCCAGCAGGATACTCTTTTGAGAGAAACTTCGCATTAAAATCTGCTTTACTTAGACACTCTAAAAGCGATATACATACATTGGATTGGTTGATTGTAAAATTTAACGCAGGTTGACCCATAGCATAAATCTCTATCTTTGTTGTGTAAGGTTGTTTATCTATAAATCCCATATCAGCATAGGCAAAGGATGGCGTTTTAAAAACAATAAAAGCACTCTTTTGAGTCGTTGGGTCTTTTGAAGCACAACCAAAAAATAGCAATAAAGATGAAAGTAAAATAGTTCTTTTTAACATTTTAAACCCCTAATTTTTTGCCATTATATCTTTAATATATAGATTTTTTTAAGAGCAACCAATAATTTTATACAAAAAAAAGATAAAAAAAGAGAGATTTTGGTTTTTGGAGAAATTGTAAATTTTTTTGAAAAGCGTTAAAATCTAAGGTGCATTTTCATGCACCTTAGAAAGATTATACAGCACCCATGATTTTTTTAGAACTCTCACCTTTTAGATTTAAGATTTGCTCAAAACTCATATCCGTTTCAGCACAATCAACCTCTAAAAGTCCCTCATAAATAGCCTCTAACTTATCTTCACTGCTAAGTTTTTTAAGTGTACTTTTTTCCAAATCTGCAAGTTCCAAAAGTTCATTCCATACCGAACTTTCATCCAACACATAAGCATTTATATTTACATCTTCGTAAACAAATGAACCATTTTTATTTAAATCTGTAACATACAAAATCACCAACGATTCAGGCGTAAAAAAAGCTTTATATTTCTCAAAAAAAGGTTCAAAATCTAAAATACTCTCCAACTCTGATGAGAAAAATTTTATCTTTGTATCATCTGCTATCAATATTACCTGTTTTGCTTGAATTTTTGGTGGCAATTTTCTATCTGGTGAGATTTGTTTCCCCTCTTCGATAATCAAAGCACCTCGGTACCCAACCAATCCACTACCAAGTTTCCCACTAAATGAAGGTTGCCACACCAAATCTTGCTCTTTTATGTACTCCAATATTGACATTTCTCTATCCTTTTTATCTGATTGAAAGATGTCATACATGAACTATTCCGTTAAGGAAAATATATCTTCAAAAAAAATCAAAACTATATATGACCCTCTTTTTTAAGTAAATTTAGCAACTCACAACTACCTAACTCACAAGCTTTTTGAGCATCAATCTTTGCCAACGAAAAAAGATTCATATCTGTATAAATAGCCCCTCGAATAACATAAGCTTCTGCATACTTTGGATTTAATTCAATCACTTTACTAAAATCCATTATGGCATAATCCGTATCTCCCTCTTCCCAATAAGCCTGTCCTCTAAAAAAATAAGCAAACATATTTTTTGAGTCCATTCCAAGTAGGGTACTAAAATCTTTTTTAGCTAAAGTATAATTTTTCATAGCGTTATAAGTCATTCCTCGTGCCAGATAAGCATCTTTATAAGTTGATTCTAACTCAATCGCTTTTGTAAAATCTTTAAGAGCCATGTTATTGTCATTTGTCTTCATATATGAAGTCCCACGCAAAACATAGTAAGATGATATATTAGAAACTAATTGAATCGCTTTTGTATAATCTTTTATGGCTAAAGTATAATTTTGCGAGTCACCATGTGCATTTCCACTTTTAATATAAATTTGAGAATCAGATACATTATCCCCAAATACAGCACTACCTACCATCAACAAAGAAAAAATAATTTTTTTCATCTCATGTCCTTTAGTTTGAATTATCTATAAATTATAGCATAAATTAATTAAGTTAAATTACTTTTTGTTATATTAATATCAACCCCATTTAACTTTTCTTTGCCATAAAATCTAGGTTCAACGCCAATCAAAATATCAATAAATGCCTTAGCTCTAGCTCCTAATTCTCTCATCTTCATACGAAATTGTGAATAGCTAGGATTGTTCGCTTCAAACCCAATCGCATTAATCCCCTTTTGTTGAGCCAGATATATCGCTCGTTGTAAGTGAAATCTTTGTGAGATAATCGTATAACTTGAAACACCAAAAACCTCTTTTGCTCTAACGATAGAATCAAGTGTTCTAAATCCTGCATAATCTAGCGTAATAACCGAAGAGGGAACTCCTTTGTTTATCAAATCATCTCGCATCTGTTTTGGTTCATTGTAGCCTTTTTTGGCATTATCCCCTGAAACGATAATCACTTTTATCTTTTTTTCATGATAAAGTTTTGCTGTCGCATCAATACGATAAGTGTAAAATGTGTTTTTGGAGTTACCTTTCAAATATTTATTTGTCCCTAAAAGCAACGCTACATCTCTTTGCGGAATTTTTTCAACCATGTTATAGATATAAGGATTTGAGCTATTGACCATATTTGCATAGTTTAACTCCAACGCCAACCAACTTACAACTAGAAAAACTACAAGCATTAAAAATTTTTTACCCATCTATGATAACCTTTTTTGAACTAAAAAAATAGAACCTTGCTTTGAAATAATAATCACTTCATCGTCTTGTAGAAAAATATCCTCATCCAAAAGTGGTTCAACTCGTATATAATGAAACGAACCATAGATATCTTTGAGTTTTGCTCTAGCTGGATTGCCTCTTGAAGATGAGCCATCAAGTATGATAGCCACTTGCGATATGAAACTCTCATCTCCTACGACTTGAGTGGTTTTTCGTGGCATGATTTTACCGATAAAAGTAGTAAGATGTCTTAATAAAATGAGTGTAGATAAGCTAACTATGGGTAATGAGATGAAAAGAGGCATGAGACCAAAAAATGAGAGTAAAGCGATACCAAAAAGTCCAAAGATAAAGAAAAAAGAGATGATAACCATACTAAGAGGTATCTTTTGAGGATTGATATAACTAAAAAAGCCTCCCAAACTTACATCAGTTTCATAATCCCCCTCCATAAAATCAAAAAGTCCCATGCCTATCAATAGAGATAAAATCTCTAAGATGGCAAAGATACCAAATACCGCAAAAGCGATATTATAAGGTACAAATTCACTTTGCATCAGAAGGGACATTTTTATCTCCAATTGTAACTTTTAAAAAGTCTTTCAGCTCTGTGACACCCGTAGTTTGTGCAAGTCCTGAGGAGTTTAAAAGGTCGTTTATCATTACACTTCCAACTTGATAATTCATCATCGCATTGGTCACTTGTTCTGGAAGTGAGGATGTTGAAGTTTGAGAAGTTGATTCATTTAAAAGATTGTGTTTTGCAGTACCACCCATATCTACTATCTTAATACTCTCAATATTTTGAGCTGGTTTTATCATCTGTTCTATAATTTGTGGCAATTTCTCTATCAATGCTAACTGAATCTCTTTTTTTATCTGTTCATTTGAGAGAAGATTCATAGCCTCATAGAGTCTTTTTTTACCATCAGCATCAACGGTATATTCTTTATCTTTTGCTAAAGCTCGGATTTGTATCGCATCAGCCTCCCCTTGAGCTTGAATCGTCAACGCCTGAGCTTTATCGTAAGAAGCATCTTTTTGTGCAAGTGCCAAAGCCTTTATCGCCACCGCTTCCTCTTCTGCCTCTTGAGATGCTTTGATAAGTGCTAAAAGTTTAATCCTATTGGCTATCTCTGTCTCTTTTGCTGTAACTATCTCCTCTTGAGTTTTTATCTCTTTAGCTTTTTCTATGTTTGATTCTGCTAAAGCTATCGCCACAGCTTTTGACTTTTCGGAAATTTTAATATTTTTTTCCTGTTCAGCAATTTTAAGAGCTTCATCTTTATGAATCTTACTAGTCTCCAACTCTCGATGTTTGATAATCTCTTTCTCTTCTATCTCTTTTGCTTTTTGAATATTTGCAAATTCAACCGATTTCTCATTCATAATCTCTATCTCTCTTGCCTCTTTTGCTTTTTGAGAGCGTTCGATTCTGATTTTTGACTCTTGTTGAGCTATCGCAAATGACTCCTCTTCTCGAATGGTCAATATCTCTTTTTGGGCTTCTAGTTTTTTTCTTTCGATTAAAACTTTTGTCTCCTCTTCTATTTGAACTTTCTCTTTTCGCTTCGCTTCTGTTATCTCTGCAATTTTACTAAGCCCTTGAGCATCAAATGCATTATTTTCATTGAAATACTCTATATTTGTTTGATCTAAAGAGGTCAAAGATACAGACTCCAACTCCAATCCATTGGTATCCAAATCCTCTGCTACCGTATTTGAAACCTTTTGTACAAACTCTTTTCGCTCCACATGTAAAGACTCCATCGTAGTTTGTGATGCCACAGAACGAATCGCATCTACCAATTTACCCTCAATCAAAGCTTTTAAATCTTCAGGAACAAGTGTCTTACTTCCCAAAGTAGCAGCTGCTCTTGAGATAGAATCCATATCTCTTTTTACACGCACAAAAAACTCAACTACAACATCAACTTTGAGCTTATCTGAAGTGATGAGTGCTTGTTGATTTTGTCTGATAACCACCAATTTTAAAGTGTTAAGATTTATCGGTGTCATCTCATGAACCATAGGAAAAACGATACTGCCACCATCTAAGATAACCTCTGCTCCTCCTAAACCTGTTCGCACAAATGCCAACTCTTTTGTAGTTTTCTTATAAAGTTTTAAAAATATGAATCCTAAAACCAAAAAAAAGAGAACGATAGCTAAAGCATAAGCAAAAAAGCCTAAACTTGATATAAAACTTAAAAAATCCATTTAAATCTCCTGATATATTTTCTAAAAGTTTATCTTAATTAAAGTAAGATTTGACTTTAAAATATACCCAACGACTCCAAACTCTCTATAAGTCTCAAACTCTGCTATTTTGAAGTTTTAAGCTCAAAAATCTTACTCATCAAAACCAAGGAGTGTTGTTTTAAAATCTCTTCTCTTTGGAGTATCTCATCTTTATAAAATGAGTCATCAAAAAGGTTTTTCAAAGTCTCAAAGAGTTCCAATTTATCTAAAAGTTTACGATGAAGTTGAATATATTTAGAAAGTAAGTACCTACCCAAATCTAATTTCAAAGAAAATAATACTACAATTAGAGCATGAAAAAGATAGAAGAACTAAACGAAGAAGATAAAAAAACGCTAGAGGATATTTTTAAAAATTATCCAACA
>SDAZ01000094.1 GCA_006212005.1 Sulfurovum sp.
AAATATCATTGGATAAACATCTCTGATTATGCTTCGACCTTTACATTAGAAAGTTATATTAATAAAATTTTAAAGAATTATGGTAAGGATGATTTTTTTGAAATTAAATTTAGGTAGGTACTTAGATTTCAAAATAACATTAAAAAAAATGCAAAAGAGTTTCCTCTTATTGCTGTTTTGCGACCTACCCAAGTGCGAATTTTTGAATGTAGCGGTCGAGAAGATAATAAATGTTTAGCTTATAAGGCAAAAGTTATAAAGGTTTTGAAAGGAAAATATGATAAACCATACATAACTTTTGTAAACAATGCTTGGAATGCTTATGGTATTTCTTTTTCAAATAAAATTTATCTTTTATCAAAAGAGTATAAAGATGAAGATATTAATGAAAAGGTTCATTATTCACCTGAGTTTTTTGAATATGAAGCTAGACAAGATATTATCGATTGCTTTAAGAAATAGGTAGCTAGTTCAATTTTTGTTCAAGGGAGCTTGATAGTGAAAAAATTTATAACAATCTTTAGTGTTATAGCGTTTGCATATGCAAACGCTGAAGTTGTAAAAGATGAGGCTTATTATATAAAAAAACATATAATTATAGGTTCTGATGCACATGAAGAATGTGTGGATGGAGAAGGAAAGATACTTTTTGATATTGACGAAAAAGAGTTTGCTCTTGAAGAGAAAGTTTTGTATGAAGAGCTAAAGCGACAAAATTATAAATTTCTATCTCAAAAAGAGTTTGAACGGAAGATTTATCAATTTTTTGGTTTAAAGCTAAATCCAAATTCAAATGTTGTTTCTTGTATGGATATATACCCACTTGACGGTACTGGTACTCCTCGTCATAAAGAATGTTTTGAAAATCAGATTGCCATTAATTGGCTCAGTGCAGATAGTACAGTTATTTCAAAAAATAAAAGATTTATAACAGAGTTGTATAGATTTCCTGAAATTGTAAATTATCAAAAAAAATACCCATATCTTTTGAAAATGGAAAAAAGATTAAAAAAATTTGAACCATGTGAGCTTGGTGATAAAAGAATTATTATAAAAATAAATCGTTGGAAAGATGTTCCTCAATATGGCAAAATAGTTCAAAAAAATTTGGATAATTTTGTAAATCTCAATAACTATCTTTTTAATGATGATAAAAGTAAAATTCCTCAAGTTTTTAATGATAATGCATCTGTTTTTGCAAATTTAGTTAGCGAATACGGCTATACAAAAGATAAAGATTTGCTAAATTGGTATAATAAAGAGTTTAAGCAAAACATCAAAGTTGGGGAAAAGTTAGAGTTAAAGAGAGATGCTGAGTGGTTTCACAGAGAGGAAAATAAGTAAAAAACTAAAAAGCGTGTGGAATTACCACACCCTCTTATAGAAGAAAATTTCGAGCAATTATTTAACCATCGCTTGAAGTTGTGCATCTGTTACTTCGTTGAAGTTAAGATATTTATAAACTTTTGAAGCATTTGTTGGAGTAATCTTTTTCGTAACGATATTCATATACTCCTCTTTTGTTGGAACTTTACCAAGCAATGCCACAACAGCAGCGACTTCAGCAGAACCCAAATAAACTTTAGTATCTTTTCCAAGTCTGTTATCAAAATTTCTTGTACTTGTACTAAATACTGTATTTCCTTTTGAAGCTTGAGCTTGATTACCCATACAAAGTGAACAACCTGGTAACTCCGTTCTAGCTCCAGCCATACCAAAGATAGAGTAATAACTCTCTTCGATAAGCGTTTTTTCATCCATTTTTGTTGGTGGTGCAACCCAAAGTTTCGTTTTAACAACACCCTCACCTCTTAAAACTTCACCCAATGCACGGAAAAGCCCAATATTTGTCATACAACTTCCAACAAATACCTCTTGAATTTCTTTTGGTCTCTTCTCATCAGCCAAAATCTCACTCAAAGTTGCAACATCATCTGGGTCATTTGGACATGCTAAAATCGGCTCTGTAATCTCATTTAAATCAATCTCTATAACCGCAGCATATTCAGCATCACTATCAGCTTCAAGAAGTGTTGGATTTGCCAACCATGCTTTCATCTTATCTGCTCTTCTTTGAAGCGTCGAAGCATCTGCATAACCTTGTTTTATCATCTCTTCAATCAAAGCGATATTTGAACTTAGATATTCAGCCACTGGCTCTTTTGACAATTTCACCGTACACGCAGCAGCACTTCTTTCAGCTGAAGCATCACTAAGCTCGAACGCTTGTTCACATTTTAGTGTTTCAAGTCCCTCTATCTCAAGTACTCTACCGTTGAAGATATTTTTCTTACCTTTTTTCTCAACCGTCAAAAGTCCTGCTTTGATAGCATAATAAGGAATCGCATTTACCAAATCTCTAAGCGTGATACCTTCTTGCATTTCACCTTTAAATCTAACCAAAACAGACTCTGGCATCGTTAAAGGCATCATACCTGTAACACCCGCAAACGCAACAAGTCCACTTCCTGCGGGGAAGCTGATACCGATTGGGAAACGAGTATGACTATCTCCACCTGTTCCAACTGTATCTGGTAAACAAAGTCTATTTAACCATGAGTGGATAACACCATCACCTGGTCTCAAAATAACACCTTTTCTACTTGTCCAAAACTCTGGCAATGTATGTTGAAGTGCGATATCTGCTGGTTTTGGATAAGCTGCTGTATGACAAAATGATTGCATTACCATATCCGCACCAAAACTAAGTGCTGCTAACTCTTTAACTTCATCTCTAGTCATCGGCCCCGTTGTATCTTGACTTCCTACTGTTGTAGCGATTGGCTCTACATACATACCAGCTCTTACACCCTCAATCCCACAGGCACGACCAACCATTTTTTGAGCTAAAGTGTAACCTTTATCACTACTTGTTGGTTGCTCTGGAGTTGCAAATGTATCAGTTATTCCCAAACCTAAAGCCTCTCTAGCTTTTGCAGTTAAACCTTTACCGATGATAAGTGGAATTCTTCCCCCTGCTCTCATCTCATCTGGAAGCGTATTTGGAGTGATGTTAAATCTACTTACCACTTCACCATTTTTCTCAATCACACCCTCATAAGGTTTTACAACAATCTCATCACCTGTCTCTAAACTCTCAACAGGAGCCAAAATCGGTAAACATCCACTATCTTCTGCTGTGTTGAAGAAAATTGGAGCGATAATGCTACCAATTACCACACCACCTGTTCTTTTATTTGGGATACCTGCGATATCTTCACCCATATGCCATTGAACAGAGTTAATTCCTGATTTTCTACTACTTCCCGTTCCAACAACATCACCAACATACGCCAATGGATTGCCTTTTGCTTTCAAATCAATCATCGTTTGAAGTGGATTTGGCATTCTAGCACCAAGCATAGAATTTGCATGAAGAGGAATATCTGCTCTTGTAAACGCTTCACTTGCTGGACTTAGGTCATCTGTATTTGTCTCACCAGGGATTTTATAAACAGTTAATTTTATCTCTTGAGCCAAAGAAGCTTTGTTTGTAAACCACTCGGCATTTGCCCATGATTCGATAATCTCTTTAGCTTTTGTATTTCCAGCATCCATCAACGCCTTAACATCATCAAAAGAGCCATAAACAAGGATAGTATTTTTAAGTTGCTCAGTTGCAGAGTCTGCTACCTCACCCTCTATCTTTAGAGCTTCTATAAGTGGATTTACATTGTATCCTCCACCCATTTTACCTAAAATCTCACACGCTTTTACGGCACTTATCGCTTCACTTGAAACATTACCTTGAACAATATCATTTAAAAAAGCAGCCTTAACATACGCCGAATCATCAACACCACTGTTGATTTTATTTTCAAACATATCTAAAACATACTCCATATCTTCAATAGGTGTTGCTTTTAGTAACTCAACAAGCTGTGCTGTTTGTTTTGCATCTAGTGCTAAAGGTGGCACTCCAAGTTTCGCTCTCTCTTCAGTGTGAGCTTTATACTCTGCTAATAGTGACATACAATCTCCTGATTATTTTTTTCTTTGAATTGTATAATAAGCAAAATAATAAACCTCTACATATCCAACGAACTCATACGGATAGTTTTATAAATGTCTCATATCGTTACATAAGAATTGGCTTTAAAAAATAAAGTGTTTCAAAAAGTTATACTAATATCTCCCTAACCCCTTTTGAGTTAACCTCACTCAATACACCCATCTGCTCCAACTGTTCTATAATATTAGCTGAACGATTATATCCAATGCCCAATTTTCTTTGAAGATAGGAGATAGAGGTTTTTCTATCACTTAAGATAATCTCTTTTGCTTGTTCATAAAGCTCATCTCTCTCACCATTGAAACTCCCCGAAACTATCGTTCTTTCATCGCCTGAGAGTAAAAAATTTTCATCATATTCTGGCTCTCGTTGCTCTTTTAAAAACTCTACGATAAGTTCAATCTCATCTTCACTGTTCCAAGGAGCATGAAGCCTAACGATACCATTTGAAGCAGGTGGTGTAAAAAGTGCATCACCCCTACCCAACAACGACTCTGCCCCCATAGAATCAAGTATCACTTTTGAATCTATCTTTTGATTGACTCTATAACTAAGTCTAGCAGGAAGATTTGCTTTGATAAGCCCTGTTACAATATCTACCGATGGTCTTTGGGTAGCAACGATAAGATGTATCCCACTCGCTCGTGCCATCTGAGCCAATCTTGCAATCGAAAACTCAACCTCTTTTCCTCCCGTCATCATCAAATCAGCCAATTCATCGATAACTACAACGATATAAGGCATTGTTTTTTCTCCTAGCTTGGTCATCTTCTCATTGTAGTTTTCAATATTTTTTGTTCGACTATTTGCCATCAAACGATAGCGTATCTCCATCTCAGAAACCATATTATTTAAAGCTGTAATCGCTTGTTTAGCCTCCGTAATCACGGGGGTTAGCAGATGTGGAATGTCATTGTATATCGAAAACTCAAGCATTTTAGGGTCAATCAAAAGAAGTTTGAGATTGTCAGGGTCATTTCTATAAAGAAGCGATAAAATCATCGCATTGATGCCCACAGACTTACCACTCCCTGTTGTTCCAGCGATAAGTAAATGAGGTAATCGTTTTAAATCGGTAATAAAAGGTTTACCTACAATATCTTTTCCCAATGCAATAGTAAGAGGCGATTTTGCAGTTAAAAATATCTCATCTTCTAAGATACTTCGTAGATAAATGGTATCAAAAACATCATTGGGAATCTCTATACCAACCACATTTTTCCCAGGAATTGGAGCTTGAATACGAATCGTTTGTGCGCTTAAAGCCATAGCTAAGTCATCTTGAAGATTTAAAATCCTTGAAACCTTGATATCTTCTCTTGGGCTAAACTCAAAAGTAGTTACAAATGGGCCAGAATAAGTTCTATCAATATCTCCCTCTATCTTAAATTGTTTAAGTTTCGATAACAACAACTCCATCTTCTTATCTACTTCGGCTTCACTCACTTTTTTGAGATTTTTAGGAGCTTGTTGCAAAAAATCAAGGGGTGGAAGGATAAAATTTTCAGGTTTTTTCATCTCACCTTTTTCAATATCGTTCATCAAAGCTTCATTTTCCAAAAGCGTATCTAAAACTTCAGGATGACTTTGAACCACATTTACTTCTTGCTCTTCCTCTTTTGTATCATCAATTATCACCCCCATCTTATGAACACCCTCTTTATGTATAGGTGTTTCAACAATCACTGCATCATCACTACTCTCAAAAAGAGCTTTTCTTTTTTTATCAAATGCTATCTCTTTGGGTTTTTTATTGATAATACCTCTTGGCTTTTTCTCTTCTATAACACTTGGCTCGACACTTTTTTCATCCTCTTTTGACTCTTCTTTTTTCTCTTCGGCTTTCTCTATAATAACAGGAGGGGGAGCTTTTGGCTTCTCTTTTACTGAAGTCTCATTTTCAAAGATAATATTTTTTACATCTACAAGTAACTCTTTAAATGAATCTACTGAACCATAGATAACTTTATTGCTAAAACGATTTATCATCTCAAGATTTGGCAATTCATTTAAAAGTAAACTACTTGCCATCATCAAAAGGAGTACCAAAAAGAGCCACATACCTGCTTTACCGATGAGTGGATTTAAAAAACCATGCAAAGATTGTCCCATATATCCACTCTGCATCACATCAACAATCAAACTTTGGAACAGCATGATAGATAATAAAATCACAAACCACCCCAGATAATAGTCAGTTTTTCTATATAAAGTTTCACTTTTATAAATCTTATAGAGAGGATATAGCAAGACTATCCAAACAATAAATCCAAAATATCCGAAAAGCGAAAGATTAAATGTGCCGATATCCCTACCGATGGAGCCTATAAATTCAGTTTTATAAAATATTGTTGATATTGCCATGTAGATAAAGACGATAAAAAGGGTAATAATTCTTTTTTGCATTGCCAATCCTGCTAAAGTTTTTATAAAATTATAACCAACTTTTAACATATTATGCTTCCAATCTTAACCCGAAATAATAGATTTTATTCAAAATCCACTATTTAGCACTATTTTTTATAAAAAGTACTTGCCATTTTGAAAAAAAAATTGTAGAATAGTTTGTATATATTATTACAAGGAAATTTTGATGAAAAAAGCTGAGTTTATAGAGGCAGTTGCTACGAAAGCTGGTCTTTCTAAAAAAGATGCTGCGGTTGCTTTAAGTGCTGTATTAGATAGTATTTCGGATGCACTAAAAGATGGTAAAAGTGTTAATTTTATAGGATTTGGTTCTTTTACTACTACTGCAAGAGCAGCACGAGAGACAAAAGTTCCTTTAACTGGTCAAAGTGTGAAGATTCCCGCAAGAAGAGTTGTTAAATTCAAAACAGGAAAATCATTAAAAGAGACAGTTGCTTAATTTTTAATATTGTTTTAAGTTCTATTGCTGTATAATCTCATTCTCAAATTAGTTTGTGCCACAGTGATGGAATTGGTAGACTTGGTAGACTCAAAATCTTCTGCCTTTGGCGTGTCGGTTCGAATCCGACCTGTGGTACCATTTTAAATATCCTACTTTTACTTTTTTATGTTGCTGATAATTCAAGTATTTTAGATTTAATTTTATGGTTCGATAGCTTGAGTCTTCCTTTGGGTTACTATCATATCTTTCCCATTTTTATCTTTTTTTATCATGATAGTTGTTGCATTGACATCTAGTTTTTTGTATCCTATCGTAAAACCAAGTATTGGTATGTAAGTAATAGTTCTATACACAAAAAACTTATTTTCGGTATCTTTAAAGCTATTTGGTTCATTTTTATAAACTTCATATTGCATAGAAGCATTATTTTTTTGGATATACATTGAGGGTATCTTATCATACCCAATCGCCATGATAATCGTTGCATGAATAATCACAATCGAAAGCATAATCAAAATAAAAAGTGTCACCGTATAAAAAATAGATTTTTGACTAACCAAAATCGTTGTTTTTTTATAAATAGCAATAAACCCAATAATCAAAGAGATAAAAGCAATTATCACCCTAAAATCATAAGTTATCTGCTCAATAAACAAAACAGAGATGGGAATCAAAAATAAAAAAACAACCATAAATGAAGCATTTAAGATATTTTTATAAAAATTGGTATGATTTGATATCAAGATATAGAGCGATGAGTTTTTATTTTCACCATCTTGATAAAGTAAGTACCTACCCAAATCTAATTTCAAAGAAAATAATACTACAATTAGAGCATGAAAAAGATAGAAGAACTAAACGAAGAAGATAAAAAAACGCTAGAGGATATTTTTAAAAATTATCCAAC
>SDAZ01000095.1 GCA_006212005.1 Sulfurovum sp.
TTCTTTTAGTTCGCTATGGATATTAAAAGTTACTTTTTCCATAGAGTTGTTAACTATAACCATAATATTTTCCTTACTTTTTAGCCATATTATAAAATGATTTTAAAATATTGTCAAGATGTGATTTGATTATCAAGCCTTTAAAGCTCTTTGAATCGGTGGTTGTGGATATGCTTCAGATGCGATTTAACCCTCTTGAGATGAAGATAAACGGCTCTTTAAATACTTTTCGATGTTGAATCGGTATAGCTCCAACATTTTTAAAAACCCCTTGAGGAGTAAGTGTTAAAACCTCTTTGAATTGGTGATTGTGATGGTGCTTCAGATACGATTTAACCCTCTTTAATCTTGTTGGATTTAATAAGCTGTTAACGCCGTGATGGTCTTTTAATTGGATGTGTTGGAGTTGATTAGCCTTTAGATTTACTTTTGATTATCAAGCCTTTAAAGCTCCTTGAATCGGTGGTTGTATTCAAATTTTAAAAGATTTATAATTTTTGACATGGAAATCTAACAACATTAAAAGATTAAATAGTTTAGTTATTTGTGAAAAAAACACAAATTTATTAAATAAACTCTAAAAAATGAACTTCTAATTATACTTTTGTAATATTGAATCGGTGTATAAGTAGTAATTTAAGTAGTCATTCTTAATTTAATAGAATTTATTTAAAAAAGTTACTATTGTAAAAGGCTTCAATCATCTAAAATCGGTACTTTAAAGGCTATTGAATTAATAATAAAAAGAATGTAAAAAGAGTATTATTTTTATCTAAAAAAAGTTATGAGATTTAGAATAGTAATCATTCTAATACTATATTGAATCTATAATGATTACTAAATTCCTAAGTTAAGGGCTTTAAGTTAATTTTCTACTTTTTGCTATGCTCCACCAAAACCCCAAACTTCCATCCAATCAAATCAAGATAATTTCACTCGCTCTCTACTTTTTTTCCTACTTTATCAATAAAAAAATACTCACCATCCAACTCAACCAAAGCAAAACCATCTTGTGTAAAAAAACTTGCATGGTCAAATTGAGGTTTGATGACCACCTCACCTTTTTCATTGATATACCCACACTTTTTTCCAATCTTTACTGGAGCTAACCCATAACTAAACGCTATTGCAAAATCAAATTGTGGTTGTATCACCACCAATCCACTCTCATCTTTATAACCAAATTGCCCTTTTTAATCTTGAAAAGCTTTAAGTTTCGCCATCGCATTTGTCGAACACACACTTATTATTGCTACCACCGCCATCATCGTTTTGAGTTTCATTTCTCATCCCTTTTGCTTTTATTTAAAATTATTCTATACTACACAAAGGCTTAAAATAGATTATTCAAACCAAACTTTGTAAGAAACTTTAAAATAATCTAATAAGATTTACATATTTTATATCATTTTATGTTTTTTATGATAAAATTAAATCTATTAAAGATTGTTATCTTATAAGTTATTTTTTTATTATAAAGGAAGAGATTGTGAAAAAGTTTATTTTAACCTCGCTATTTTTAACTGCTTTGAGTCTTGAGGCTCAGGTTGTAAATATTACAGCTAGTTTAGGAAGTGTTGATACGACACATAGTGGCAAAAAAGTGACCATTCAGAGGATTCAAGATACGAGCAATATGCTGGTTGATGACTATGCTAAAACTTCAAGAGAGTGTCCGCCTTACTGCATTCAACCGATGAAAGTTGACCCAGCTATCAGAACCGTTGGTGTTGTTGAAGTTGTGAATTTTATCAAAGATAAGGTCAATACAAATCGTGGTGTACTTATCGACACTAGACTGAAAAATTTTTATGAACTAGAAACCATTCCCTCAGCTAGAAATGTACCATTTAGCGTACTTCAAAATGCAACCCCAGCACAATCTAAAATGTTATTTGAGGCGTTGGGAGCAAAATCTTTGCCAAATGGGAAGTTTGATTTTACAAATGCTAAAGAGTTGTTGATATTTTGTAATGGAATATGGTGTGAACAAACGAAACGATTTGTAGTGGCTTTAAATAAGTACAACTATCCGAAAAATAAGATTTCTTATTATAGAGATGGTTTTCAAGATTGGAAGCTCAACGGTTTAACCACTATCGTTCAAAAAGAGATTAAAAAGTAACTATCTTCCATTTAAACTAATTTTTAAGTTTATTTGGTTATAATCACAGCCTTTGAAAAAAGGCACTGAGAACATCTATTTATCGTGTTTTGAGTGCCTCTTTTTAGACCTGTGCAACGATTGCCATAGGCATTGGGTCAGGGTTGGAATATACAGCAGCCCACCTTTTGCAATAGTGTGCCGCAGGTATCTGAAGAGGGGTCTTCCCCTTTTACTACACTAAAAAATCCACATCTAACTATCAACATCTTAAGCTAAAAAATGATAAAACCTTTCAAACAATCCAATAAAAAGTAGAAATATGACAAAAATGAACTTTAAAGAGATAGAAAGCGTCTGTACCTATTGTGGTGTTGGATGTGATATTACAGGTGTTGTGAGTGATAATAAAATCGTGAGCATTTACGCACAAAAAGATGGTGTGGTTTCTCAAGGAAAGCTTTGTATTAAAGGGAAATATGGTTTTGATTTTGTAGAAGATAAAAATCGAATAAGAGAGCCACGGATTAAAAAGAGTTTTATCGACAAAAATCAAACGCTAAGAGATAAGTATCTCTCAAAACTTCTTCCTTTTGATGAAAAATATTATACTTGTACTCTTGATACGGCTACTTCTATCGCAAGTGAAAAACTTTTAGAGATAAAAACAAAGTACGGTAAAAATAGCTTTTGTGCCATAGGTGGAGCTAGAACCAACTGCGAAAGTGCTTATCTATTTCAAAAATTTTGTCGCCAAACCATAGGTTCTCCTCATGTCGATAACTGTGCTAGAGTTTGTCACTCGCCAAGCCTTAGTGGTATGCGTAAAACTATTGGAGAGGGGGCTGCGACCAATCCTTATAATGATATCTATGAGTGTGAATTTATGGTAGTTATCGGCTCAAATACTATGGATGCTCATCCTATTATCGCAAATCGTATGGTCGAGATGGCAAATCAACACAATAACTTAGCCGTTATCGATGTACGAGAAACAAAAATGGCAAAACTAGCCAAATACAACTGCGTCATCCCTTTTGAAGCCAATCTTTTGATACTCAATATGATGGCATTTGTTATCATTGATGAAGAGCTTTACGATAAAAGTTTTATCAACCAAAGAACAAGTGGCTTTGAAGAGTATAAAAACTCTATCCTAAATGACCCTTATAGCGACCCTAAATTTTTTAAAAGTGTAACAGGGTATGAGTATCTCGCAAAAATGATTCCAAATATCGCTAGAGAGTACGCCGTTAAACGCTCTATGATATTTTGGGGACTTGGGATTACAGAGCATATTGATGGTTCTCGTGCAGTTATGGCTATCACTCATCTAGCACTTTTGACAGGAAATGTTGGTAAAGAAGGGGCTGGGCTTATGCCACTAAGAGGTCAAAATAATGTTCAAGGGGCTTGTGATATGGGCTGTTTGCCTTACTTTACACCTGATTATCAAACTCCTGATGAGATTGGACTTATGACTCCTCAACTTATAGAAGAGATGTTAAAGGGCAATGTCAAAGCACTTTTAAATATGGGAGAAGATATCACACATATCCATCCAAATGTGAACAAAGTTAAAAAAGCCATCTCAAAACTTGAATTTATCATGGTACAAGAGCTTTTTATGACCGATATCGCTCATCATGCTGATATCATTATCGGTGTGCGTTCAGCTTATGAAAAAACGGGTGTATATGTCAATGCTATGCGAAGACTTCACCTTTCACAACCTCTCGTTCAATCGCCTCTACCTGATGATTGGGAAGTCATAAATATGATGGCTCAAAAACTAGGAAGCGATTACGATTATCAATCCAGTGAAGAGGTTTGGGATGAGGTACGAACCGTTGCACATCGACGATTTAGTGGTGCAAACTACTACCGACTTGAGCGACATAGAAAACGAGGAATGCAGTGGCCTGTTATGCACGAAGATACTCCACGACTTCATCTATTGGATTTTAGAACTGATGATGGACTTGGGCGATTTATCTATAAACAGTGGGAAAAAAGAGGCATGGTTGAAGAGATAGTGGAAGATAATTTTCATGGTTACTATCTTACCACTGGACGAACTTTGGTTCACTACAATAACTCAGCACAAACCAATAAAAGTATGAAACTCAACTCAAAATATGACGAAGATGTACTTTTATGTAACCCTCAAGAAGAAGATAAATTTGGAGACAAAGTGATACTTAAAACGATTTATGGAGAAACCGAAGCTTTGAGTGTCAAATATACTGATAAAATCAAACCTCAAACGCTCTTTTGTACTTTTCACCATAGTAAAAGTGGTATAAATCGTATCTTTGGAGATGAGTGTGATGAGTTTGTTATGACGGCACGATTTAAGTCTCTTAAAGTTGAAGTACTACCTGTAAGTGATATGATAAGTTGTAGTTGATGAGCAGTAGAGATAAGGGTAATTTTAGCGAAAGTAGAGCTTGTAGTTATCTTGAAGATAGAGATTTTATTATCATTGAGCGAAATTATTATGCTAAAAAACTAGGAGAGATAGATATTATCGCTTCTAAAGATGGTATTTTGCATTTTGTTGAAGTAAAATCTGCTCTTGCTGATTTTGACCCTATCTACAATTTAACCAAAGGAAAGCTCAAAAAAGTGATAAATTCAGCGTTTTACTTCATGAAAGAGCGAAAACTTCATATGGCTTTTAGTATCGATGCGATGATTATACGAGATGAGGAGATAGAGTTTATTGAAAATATCACGATGTGATATTTTCAGAAAAAGAGATGTTATCTCACGCAAGTTACATAATTGCTACTTCCATTGGCATAATCATTTTTATAGCCACTCTCCAAATTGACTATCCATGGAGAGGCTAACCTAACACTGTAAAAAGTTTCACTCCAATAATCGCCCAAAGCGTGAAGAGATTTTTCTTTATAGCAAGATTGATATTGGGCGTTATTTTTATTGCTTTTAAAACTTTTTGTATTTCCACCACAGCTACTGATAAGCTCTTTAAACTCATCCATACTCGGCAATCTCGCATCACTGGCACTACATATCTTTTTAGCACTATACCAATTTGATTTACAACCAGCCTCTGTAACTTTACCATAATTTTGAGTACAAATCTGCTCAGAAGGATTTAACCATTCCCCATTTGCCAAAACAGTAAAAAAGAAGAGACTCAATGGCACCAAAACGATTTTTTTCATAAAAACTCCTTTAGATAAAAAATAATATTTTATATTATAGAATTTTTAAAGTTAATTTGTATTTAAAAATAATAAATTTTATGACTTTTTTAATACATAATGCCAATATCTCTTTTAACATAAGCTATCCATTGAGGAAACGCTTTTTGCTCTATCGAAAGACGACTAGGATTGCCATGTCCACTATACAGCTTAAAATCTTGCTCTATCTTCATCGCTTTCTGAAGAGACTTTATCATATCCGCTCCACTAGAATAGGGAAAATCCCATCTTCCAATCGAGCCTTGAAATAAGAAATCTCCACAAAACCAAACATCACCAATCTCAATAATACTATTACCTTGCGTGTGTCCTGCAAAATGACGATATTGAACTTTAATACCTTGGATATCCAAAAGCTCATCACCTTCAACCAAATAATCAGCTTTTACAGAAGGAGTTCCTTGTTCAAATGGGTCATTTTCAAGCATAAATGCATCTTGTGCTGGAACATAAATCGGGATATCAAATCTTTTTTTTAGCTCTGCTTCACTCCAAACATGGTCAAAATGTCCATGAGTATTTAAAATTGCAACAGGATTTGTAACATTTTCAACCACCCAATCAACCGCACCAACTCCAGCATCAATAATCAAATCTTTACCCTCTATGGTTACTATGTAACAATTTGTAGCATATGCACCCATTGGTTTGTATTTAATCTTCATTTTTACTCCAATTTGATATAATCTCAAACATGAATATATACACATCGTTAGAAGTTGCACTCCAAAGTTGCGACATACTTCAAAAAGAGACTATCATTAAAAATCTAATTTGCCATTGTAGCCAAAATAGTGTTACAACACTACCAAATAGAGAGATTAAATCCTTTCCAATGCCATCGTTCATATCGAATATAGTGCTATAGATTTGATGATATGCCCCAAAAGTATTATATGGATTGGTTAGAAGTTGCCGATGATGAGATACGACACTTTAAGATGTTGGAGTCTATCTTGCATGAAGTTGGGTATAAGTATGTTTTTTTTATTTATTTTATGATTTTTAATATTAGAATTTATTATTATTTAAATAAAGATTAAATATTAATATTGTATAATTAGAGTAATATTTTAAAAATTGAATCAAAAAAGAGAAAAAATGGCAGATATTTTAGAAGAACAAAGCGTTGTTAATAGAGTTGAGTTTTTTAAACCAAATATAAATAAAAACACTTCTAAGTATATAGAGGATGTTTTAAATTTTACAGATACAAAAAAAACTGAACAATTAGAGCAAAAATTTAAAGAGGTGATTGGGTGTGAATATGCCCTATCTACAAACAGTGGTTCATCTGCTATGCATTTAGCAATGTGTGCGTTGGACTTTAAACGAGGCGATAAAATAATATGTAGTATCAATATCTTTCCATCCACTCCAGAGGCGGTTAGACATTTTGATGCAGAACCGATATTTGTTGATATAGAAGATAAAAGTTACAATATAGACCTTAAAAAGCTAGAAATCGCACTTGAAAAAAATCAAAGTAAAAAACTAAAAGCGATAATTATCAGTCATGTAGCTGGAGATGTTGTCAATCTTGAAAAAATTTATCTTTTAGCAAATAGATACAATGTAAAAGTTATCCAAGATGCAACCAATGCAATGGGTAGAGTTTATAAAAATAGTCTTGTTGGTAGTGCTTATGCTGATATCACACTTTTTAGTTTCTCTCCAAACTTATGTAATGGTATCGTCAATGGTGGGATGTTGGTTACTGCGGATGAGAACATCTATAAACGAGCTAAAATGATACGATTTCATGGCATGAAAGTGAGTAAAAATAGCAATTTTGGAAATATAGACTATATCTATGATGTTGTAGATATTGGCTGGAAATATGATATGAGTCAACTTCACGCTGCGTATTGTTTGGCTGAACTTGAAGATTTGGATAGCAATATTGAAGCAAGAAGAGCGATAGGTGAAAAATATACAGAGTGTTTATCAAATATAAAACATGTAAAGCTACCTGACTATCCGAGCGAACATATCTATTCTCAATACATTATTCAAATCGATAAAAACCGTGACCACTTTGCAAATGAACTCAAAAAAGAGGGTATTGAGATAAGTGTTCACTATATGCCACTA
Source organism: Sulfurovum sp. (assembly GCA_006212005.1). Taxonomy (GTDB): domain Bacteria; phylum Campylobacterota; class Campylobacteria; order Campylobacterales; family Sulfurovaceae; genus UBA1140. The sequence goes on from SDAZ01000095.1 coordinate 7,435, forward strand.
CACCTTACAGAGTATTATAAAGCGAAATATAATATGAAAGTATTTGATTTTGCTGTGGCTCTTAGTGTATTTCAAAAAGTTCTATCTCTTCCGATTTATGCGTCAATGAGCGAAAAGGAAATTCAAAGAGTTTGTGATGCTGTTAAAAAAGTAGCATCTGCACATGTCTAATAAATGATTAAAACAAAAATCACTGCGTTTATTGAGAGAGTCTTTTACTCTCCCAATATCTTTGATTATTTTGTGATACTTATCCTCTCTCCATTCTCTCTTATCTATGGTACGATTATGTTATTTCGG
>SDAZ01000096.1 GCA_006212005.1 Sulfurovum sp.
GTCATATCCCATTTCAAATTCTAAACAAGCCCCTTTTAAAGAGTTTACTTCTGTACTACTCCAATACCAACTATTACTAAAGCCTAATTCTTCACGACATTTTTGATATGTCTGGTTATTTTCATTCATATTCACCTCATTAAGAACTCCTCCACAATCAGTCATTGCACTTTTCAATTCGTCAAATGTCGGTAACCTAGCACCAAATGCTTTGCATATTTTTGGTGCATCTTCCCATTTAGCTCGGCACTCATTTATAAATATTTCACCTCCATTTGCCTTACAAATAGCATTTGTAGGATTAACCCAAATGATAGGTATCTTTTTTACTTCTTTAGTATCAGAGGGTTCGCTACATCCAATTGCTATGAAACTTATCATAATTAATATACTGCTATATCTAGTTATTTTTTTCATTACCATTCCTTTGTTATAATTTAGAAGATGAATCATCTGCCGAATTCATAGTTGACTTTTCAAACTTATTATAAGCATCAATACATTTTTTTTCATATTGGTCTTTATGTTCCTTATAAGATACTTCTCCTTGATTTGTCATAGAAAACAGTTCTACCGTTCGATTATTTATAGTTTTTCCAGATACATTCATACATAAATTATTGGGACATCTGTTATAAGTATAAAAATTATTATTTGCTAAATGAGCGTATTTTTTAGCAAAAATTTCATTAATATCCATTATCCAAGCTTTATCTTGACTATAAAAATTTTCAGGAGTTAAAACAACATGATTTAAATGCGTTGTGACCATAATATCTTTTCCATCAACAGTTGTTAAAGTACTAGATTTAGCTTTATCTAAAACATATAAACCTTTTTTAGCACCATAATCCAAATCAAATTCATTAAAAGTTAATCTCATTTGTACTTTAACATTTTTTAAATTAATATACTTAGCCTCTAGCCATGTAGTAGGTGATGAGATTTGTTTTTTCTCAAATTCTTGAATTTGTGGTTCCATATACCTATATTTACTTTTATTTTTTAAATCATTTACATTTATTTTACAAAAATCTACTTTATTATCAACCAACATCCAATGTTTTCCATTTTGTTTATAAAAACCATAAAGATACGCATGTTCAACAGTATTTATAGAACAAACTTTTTTTAAAGCTGTAAACATGTCATCTCCCCAAGCCAATTCACCATAAGGTGTGATTTCTGAAGTAGTATTTAAATTTACGCTAGAGTCATTAGATATTGAACTAGTTGATGAAGAGATATTAGAGGAAGGTATATTTTCGCTAACAACTGATTTTGTGGCATTGACTATATCTCCAAGTCCAAATCCAAAAAGCGTACTACTCAATGCGATGGTTGAAACAAATAATTTAGTGTGATATTTCATTTTAAAACTCCTATGATAAAAATATCTATATCTTAACATTAAAAAATCACATGAGAGTTATGCTATAATATTTTATGAGATTTATTAAAAACATCAAAACTTTACATTATAAAGAATTATTTTTATATGGAATGTATAATAGTTATCTTTTTATTACCTCAATCGCAACTATTGTAGATTTTTTGATTCAAAACTATATTGATGCCTTACTTGATTTTATCTCTGTTATTTTAGTTTTTTTTGCTTTTAAAAATTATCTAAAAAATAAAAATCAAGAATTTGCTTCTGTATTTATTTTTTGGATTTCAAGTTCTATTGTTTTTATTTTTATCATTAAGAATGAATTTAATATTGGTGTAATTTTTACTCTTTTGATACCATTGGTGGCATTTATTTTACTATCCACAAAAAAAATTATTCAACATGTATCTTTATATTTTGTGATATTAACACTTATATTTGTATTTGGATATCTAAAATATGACACTCATCCACTCCTTTATGACCCCAAACCAATGAGTGCATATATTATTGCGACAATGTTTGTATTGGCATTTGGTTTTTTTTACCATACAGTCATTGAACACTATTATCAAGAATTGGAAGAAGCAAATAGACAAAAAACTTTTTTATTAAAAGAGATTCATCATCGAGTAAAAAATAATCTAAATATTATTGCTTCACTTTTAGGACTTCAAAAATTTGAAACAAATTCGCAAGAGGTTCATAAACTCATAGACCAAAATAGACTTAGATTACAATCCATTGCTATGGCTCATGAAATACTCTATAAACAAGATAATTTAGAACATATTGCTTTTGATACCTATATTTCAAAATTATCATCTCATATTTTAGAGATAGACTCGTATAGCAATACGATTTCATTGAAAATTGATATCATCAAGATTCATCTATCAATAGAGAGTGTTATTCAATTTGGTATTATTATCAATGAGTTAATGACAAACTCAATCAAATATGCTTTTGAAAATAGAGATGGGGAGATTATTATTACACTCATAAAAACGATAAATGGTTATCAATTTAAATATTATGATAGTGGAAAAGGATTTGATATAGAAGATTGTGAGCATGGATTTGGACACAACCTAATAGAGATGTCTATCGAACAATTGGGTGGTATTTTATCCATTAAAAATGAAAATGGTCTCTCTTATATTATTGATTTTAAGGAGCTTGTATGAATATACTAATTGTTGAAGACGAGATTATTCCTGCAACTTATTTAAAAAAAATTCTTATCAATGCGGGTTATTGTGTTATTGGAATAGCCACCACATCTCAAAAGGCAACGCAATTTGTATTGGAAAAACGACCAGATGTAATTTTAATGGACATTATGTTAAAAGATAATATTAGTGGAACGCAATTGGCAAAAGAGATATACTTTTACGATAAAAATATTATCATTATTTTCTTAACAGCTTTTTCTGACAATGAGATGATAGAAGATGCCGTAGAATCGAAAGCTTTTAGTTATCTTTTAAAGCCATATAGGGATAGAGAGATTTTAGCCACTTTGGAGTTAGCAAAATCACATCTTAGGAATCCGAAAAAAGTTACTCATCATGACAATGCAACCAATCTAATTGAACTCATAGATGGATATCGTTATCATAAAGAGTTACAAAGATTATTTTTAAATAATCAAGAAGTTCATTTGGGTGCTAAAGTGTTGGAGCTTATTAAACTTCTATGTTCTCACCCAAATATATCTTTTGAAATAGAATATATTATAGATTTTTTATGGGATATCTCAAAAAATCAACAAACTCTTCGCTCTTTAATTCATAGAATCAGAGAAAAAACTTCACCTAATTTAATCAAAAATGTCAATAAATTTGGTTATAAAATTTCCACAAAATGAAACGCTTATGTGATTTTTATATGTTATCATTCTTAAAATAACAAAAGGATTGACAATGAAAAAAATATTTGTTGCTGTTGCATTGCTCGGAGGCTTATCTCAGAATTTATTTGCTGATAGATTAATAGAATCTTTTTCTGGAAAGTTAGAAAATCTTGATAGTGTGGATAAACATGTTTTAGATTTAAATTCAGGAAAATATAAGTATATTCTTAAATTAACAGGAGATACTGGAGCAAAAGTTAATATGACTATTGATAAGAAAAAAGGTAGTGGCTTAGCTAGTGAAGAGTTAATTACAGAAGAAGGTTTGCATCCTATCAATAACTATACAAAGCCATTTGATGTAACAGTAAGGAATGCGTTAGGAAAAGATACAGATGCTACAAGAGAAATTACCATAAAAATATCTAAAAAGATTGGGTTTAGAGAAGTAAATTATAAAATTGAAATTTGGAAAAAATAGATTTCAATAATAATATCCCTTAAGGGATATTATTGTTGTTTTAATCTTCTTTCAATTTTTTTTCTAATAAGATTTTTTTTTCAATAGTACCTTTATCATTCACAAATAGCTTATATTTAAACACTCCACACTCTCCAAAATTTAAAACACTATTTTGATAAATAGATATTACCTCGTATCCATTTTTTACTTTTTTATAACTTTCATTATGTTCATAGTCAGTTCTATGTTTATTGATATCATTTAGCCAAAGTACCAAATTTAACTCTGCTGGTGTCTTGATATTATTAAATAAATTAACAATATCTTCAACTCTATTTAATTGAATAATATTTTTATCACTCATTTGAACAAATGCTAAAGATATACGATAAAAACATCCCATAAATCGGCATATTTTATGTTTACGAATCATTGCATCTTCAAAGTTTGGCTTAATATTTTTAAATTTATTTACAAATTTATTATCATAAGTTTTAGATTTTATAGATATTTCTTTGATGAAATTATTTTCATCATATTCCTCACGATTCTCTTTGTTATTGCCAAAATATGTCCGTATTTCAACATACTCAATACCACTTTTTAAGTTATACTCACTATCTTTGTACTCATTTAAAGGCTTTAGCTGTTTAAATTCTTTAGCATAAAGTCCAAAAGATAGTAAAAATATGATGAATCCTAATCTTTTCATTTTTCCTCTTTATCTTTTCAAAGCGTTTACCACGAGTCGCCACCACCTCCACCACCGCCTCCGCCAGAAAAATCACCACCGCTAGAACTATCTGATGATGAAGTAGTCGGATTTGTGTATGAATTGATGGTTGATGAGAAGTTACTTATTGCATAGATATCACCATCATACCAATCTGGATTTTGAATATGTAATTTTTCATAAAAATCACTCCATTTATCAACATATCCAAATAACATCGCATAAGCTAGAGTTTGGTCTAAAAATTTATCATTTTCGCTCATCAATCTTTTTATCTCATCTGCTTTAACTCGTTTGATAAACATCTTAAAGCCCTCAAGTTTAGCATATATCTCGATTCCTTTTTGAGTATAAATACCGATTTTTTTGATATAAATAGTAGAAAGGATGACTAAAAAGATAAAAGATACAAAAAATCCAACAGCCCAAATAGAAGGGTTGCTTTCATTCCATAAAAAAAGAGCCATAATCATAAAAATGATAAAAAAGAATATACCAATAATTTTTACAATCAGCTCTTGAGAGACTAAAAACATCATTGCACCAATGAGGATGAAACAAGTTATAAAGCTCATGGTTAAGATAAGGTCAAGCCCAAAAAGAGAGGATGATATGATAAATCCACCAATCGCAAAGATACTCATCATAGCAAGAATTCTCCATAAAAATGCTTTTCTTGACTCTTGAACATTGTCTTGCATATAGCCTTTAAGTTTTACACTCTCATAAAGATTATTATTTATTGCTTCAAAATCATTTTTTAGCTTAAGGCTATGGGCATACAATTTTTCATCGAAATAAAAAGTTGATGAGTAGCCAAAGAGTGTCTTAAGTAGTGATTTTTGTGAAGTTGATAGAAAAGTGCTATCTTTTTTTAATTTTTCAAGATGAAGCAGATTCGAACTGTTTACAATTTTTAGATATCCCAATTGTGCTAACTCGACAATACCACTTGCAAAATCTCGATTGTCAGCGTATTTGTCATAAATCAAACCAGCTTCTAAAATATCAATCCCTGTTGGTGCTTCATACGATACACTAATGGCATGAAGTTTTGGTTTTTTGCCAAATTTCGAAGTATATCTAGCCATGTAAAGCCAAAATAGACCGCCCAAAAGAAGATACCAGACTTTTTTTAAGTTTAAAAGTATCTCATCAATAATGGTTGGGCTTTGATGTAGAGTTAAACTATTTTTCGAAAAGCTTAAAGAGAGTGTTAAGCCTTCATATAAATTTAGATTTTCCATCTCAACTCTAAGCGTTTTATCATCTCTCCATTCACTAAAAGCCTTTGTTGAAGTAGAGCCATATCCACCGCTAAAAGTAGCAACATCGACACTATTTTTAGAAAATTTTTCAGGCAATCGAATCGTAGCAACAACTTTTTTTATAGGTGTTTGCCATTGTGTTCCTATGATATTCCAACGCAGAACATCTTTAGTTGTTGAGTTATCAATATAGAGATTTTTTACACTATAAATAATTTTGTATCTGTGCTTGGAAGTAATATATTTAAAAGCATCACCTATCTTTAATTTTATTTGACCCTCTTCATCGCTCTTCTCAAACTTCTCTTCTACTCCATCTTTAAAAATTTTAAAATTATCCAAATCAATATCTTCTCGAAATCCATCTTTATTTTTCATCAAATAGGGAATGTCCCGCTTTATTCCGTGGCGTAGATTGGTAAAAAAGTTATAATCAATAGTCTCTTCTATCTCCAAAGTACCGTTTTGAGAGATATTGATATCGACAAAATATGTATCAATAGACTCATCACTTGAGGCAAAAAGAAGATTGAAACTCAACAACAATAGAACAAAAATATATTTCATAACTCAACCTTTAGTATCCTTTTTTCGATATCTTCATCAATATCAAAGTAGTTAGCATGAGTAAATCCAAACTCTTTAGCGATAAACATATCAGGAAATGAGTCTATTTTGGCATTATAATCTCTGGCAATAGCATTGTAATATCGTCTTGCATTTTGTAAATCACTCTCTATCGTGGAGAGTTGGGTTTGAAGATTTATAAAAGTAGTATCGGCTTTTAGTTCAGGATAATTTTGACTCAATGCAAACACTCTACTCAATGATTGGTTAAGTTGACTCTCGTGGAGTACGATATCATTTAGATTTGAACTTTGCTTTGTTTGATGGATTTGATTGATGAGTTCAGTTAAACTCTCTTTTTCGTACTTCATATAAGATTTTATCGTTTCAACCAATGCTGGGATGAGATTGTCTCTTCGCTTCAGTTGAACATCTATATCTGACCAACTTGAATCAATTCCTGCCCTTAAAGAGACAAAATTATTATAAGCTCCAATCAGATATCCAACCACACCCAACATTATTAGACCCATTAAGATAGCTAATATCATCATATTTTTTCACTCCTTATATCAAAATAAAATTTACTTTATAGATATAATTATATCATAGAAGCCAAAGAGAAGATAAAGAAAATCAACAATAGTGTCACAAGTTTAATCCAAAAAAAGCTAAAATTCGCCGATTAACTCAAGTTATGGACTTGAAACGCTCGATGAAAACGAGATTTGAGAGCTTGTTTTTAGTTCTTATGAAGATGTGGATAAAGCAGGGGATAATGTTGTGCAAGAGATAGAAAAAGTTAACCCGAAGAATGAAGATAATGCTACTTTAATGGGTTCGGATGTTGATAGCAAAGAGGAGAATTTTGACGCAGTAGAGATATTGTCTGTGGAATCAAAAAAACATATTAAACCTTTATGGATAGTTCTTATGATTTTATTGGTTATGGGGATGGGTATTTTTTTTAGCAAAAATGATAAGGATGAAGTAAAAATGAGCTGTGGAGAGAGTATGGGTGGTTGCAAACGAGAGCATAATTTGAATGAAGTAGGGAAGGAATGATTGTATTTAGTTTTGAGCAATAATAATATCAAAAAGCTTTTCAACATTTTTATCAAAATGAGTTTTTATTGGTAATACTCTTTTTGGAAATAAAACTTTAAATTTACTTATGATTTACTTTCCAATATCCAGATTTTTGGCTTCCAACTCGTGTGAGTCTATTTTGTTCTTTTAGTTTTGATATATCTCTTTTGATTGTTTTATCTGCTACTTCTAGTATATTTGCAAGTTCTATTATCGTTATATCTCTGTTTTGAGTAATTATTTCTATTATTCTATCAAGTCTTTTTAAAGGGACAT
>SDAZ01000097.1 GCA_006212005.1 Sulfurovum sp.
AAAATTAACTACAAAAGGTGTAATCATGAAAAAAACTGTAATGAGTTTAGCTTTAGCTTCTCTATTTACTATTTCTGCTCAAGCGGAAGGTCAAGTCAAAATCGTAGGTAGTTCTACTGTATTTCCATTTTCTTCAGCTGTTGCAGAGCAATTGGGAGCTACTGGTGGTGGTGCAACTCCTGTTGTTGAGTCAACTGGTACTGGTGGTGGTATGAAACTTTTTTGTGCTGGAAATGGTGATACAACTCCAGATATCACAAATGCTTCAAGAAGAATGGAAGCAAATGAGTTCGCAACTTGTAGTAAAAATGGCGTAACTAATATTACAGAAGTAATGTTTGGATTTGATGGTATCGTTTTAGCTCAAAGTAAAAAAGCAAAAGGTATGAGTCTTTCTAAAAAACAGATAATGTTGGCGATTGCAAAAGAAGTTCCTTCAGCTGATGGTAAATCTTTAGTTCCAAATACATATAAAACTTGGAATGAAATCGATGCTTCACTTCCAAATAGACCAATCACAGTTTACGGACCACCAAAAAGTTCTGGTACAAGAGACAGTTTTGAAGAGATGGTAATGGAGAGCGTTTCTAAAGGTGAACTTAAAGGTGCTTATGGTAAAAAATATAACTCTATGAGAACAGATGGTGTGTGGATTGATAGTGGTGAAAATGATAACCTTATCGTTCAAAAACTTGGTAAAAATACAAATGCTGTAGGTATCTTTGGATATAGCTATTTGGAAGAAAATAGAAATAAAATCGCTAGTGTTTCAGTTGATGGTAAAGCTCCAACTGCTGGAAATATCTCAAATGGTGCATATCCAATATCAAGAACTTTGTATTTTTATATCAAAAATGACCACAAAGCGTCTAAACCAGCTATCCAAAAATATGCAACACTTTTTACTAGTGAAGCGATGATAGGCGATAGAGGTTCGTTGAAAAAATTGGGACTTATTCCACTTGCAAAAGGTTTAAGAACTGGTAATGCAAAAAGAGTTGCTACTGGTGCAAAAATGAGTAGTGCAGGACTTAAATAATCCTTTAAATCCGTATGGGTGAGCCTTGTGCTTACCCAAAATTAAAATAGTGGCAACCACACAATGGATTGCCTCTATAAACACTTATCTATCCACTACTGTAACATCATCTACAAAAGTTTCTTGAGTTGGAGCTTCTATTGTTTGAGGAAGATATCCAAATTGTTTATCAAATTGCTCCTTAGCAATACTCCATCGTTGACCTCTTTGAGCATTTAACATAACCATTATCAAATCTTTATCCCCATTTGTAGCTCTTGCTATCAAACAAGGACCCGCTTTTTGTGTATAACCTGTTTTTGTTCCTATCGTTTGAGGATAGAGTTTTAACATCTTATTATGTGTATAAAAATTGTATGTTTTATGCGTATTTAAAGCAGTTATACTCCCTTTTTTTTGTTGAACTATATCACCAAAATAGGGTAATTTTGCTGTATATTCTGCCAAAATAGCTAAATCTTTAGCTGTTGAAAGATTTTCCCCAAAATCAAAACCACATGGATTTGTAAATTGAGTATTTTTCATCCCAATCTCTTTTGCTTTCGCATTCATCATCTTCGCAAAACCTTGAACCGAACCACCCAAATAGATACCAACCGCCATCGCTGCATCATTTGAAGAAGCAATGAGTGCTGCTGTAACCAAATCTGAAAGTAGAAATTGTTCACCTACTTTAACACCAGCTTTACTTGGTTCAACTGTAGTTGAGTATTTGTCTATCGTTACAATTTCTTGCATTTTTCCACTCTCTATCGCCAAAAGAGCGGTCATCACTTTTGTAAGACTTGCAGGTGCTAAAGGTACATCCTCATTTTGTGCTACCAAAATTTCACCGCTATCTTTATCTTTGATAACAAAAGCTTTGACAGGTATATCGTATGCTCTTTCCTTAATTGTAAAATTTACATTTGGTTTTGAAAGATTTAAGTCATTACTCGCAAAAAATTTATTATCCTTAACTGCTAAAAAACTAACCGTTAGAAGCATCGCTATACCTATACGCTTGATGTTCACATTGACCCTTTTTGATTTTAAAGATTCCATAATGCAAGTTTAACTATTATCTGTGTAAAAATCAAGTCAAAGCTCTATTTTAAGCCATTTTTTGGTAAGTTTTCGCTCAATTTCAGAAAAAGTCTTAAAGATTTAAATGATTTGTGTTCTAATTTATAGTTTATATGTGAGAGATACCAATTTAGCTCTTTTGGAGTGATATCCCGCTTCGAAGCTTCGGCTTTTAATATATATTGAGGAATTTTTATTTTCTCTTTTTTGAAAGCTAAAGTTAAGTTTTTTATTCGTTTTTGATTTATCTTTTTGCCAAAACAGAGTCGTGCAAAAACAAAAGGTAATCTATATTTCTTATGCCATTCATCAGCTAAATCAATTCCCTCTTGATTTTGTAGATAATATTTGAGTGCTTTGTCCCCTATGATAACTTGTCCATCTATTTTTAAAATTTTAGCCAAAATATTTGAAGTGGCAGAGTCATTATCCGAACTATTTTTCCCCTCTATCACAAGTACACTGTAAACTTTTTTATTGGCGATAATCCCAAAATCACTACACTTAAAATTTGTCGAAACCACACTTGAGACAAATCCAGCATCAATTTTGGAACGCAATAATTTTCTATTTATCTCGCTAGGTACTCCTTTTTTATAGTGAAGTGCCATCTTTTCATGCGAATGTTTCAACTCCTTTTTCAAAAAAACTTGAAATGGAAGTAGATTTAAATAGTTTATAGCTCCAAAAATCATCAATTAGCCCCAATTTTTTTTAAAGCATTATAGCTAAAAATTTTCTTAACTCTTATACCAAAGTGAGACAATGCCCAAGATAAAGAGACTTAAAGCTATCTCTTTTAACTCTTTATCATAAATGAGGATAAAAAAACTGCTAATGATAAGTAAGCTAGAGTTTAAAACTCCTCGTAGATACTCTTTTAACTCTTTTGCTACCCATAAAAGTTGTTCACGGCTTAGCGAGACACTTACTCCTCCTGTTGCGATTTTTTGCATGGAAACTTTGGTATCTTCGATAAAAAATGGTGTGTCTTTGATATGTTTGATGAGAATCTCATAAAAACTTCCTTTTGAGCCTAACGCTTTTGGGATATTGTTTTGTAAGATGGGCAAGATGTCTTTAACGCCATTAAAATTTTCGATATAAGTTGTTCCCAACCCTTCGATAATCGCACTCACACGAAGAATATAAATCGCATCACTAGGAAGTTTAAAAGGTAAATCTTTGGTTGATTCCAATACCTCAAATGCCAATTTTTGCATCGATTCACTACTAAGATTGTCATTTGAAAAGATAGTAAACATTTTGTTAGTAAACTCTGCTAATTGTGCCTCTGGAGCTTCATATGCGATTGTTCCCAATCGTTTATTGGCACTGATGTAGAGTTCGTAGTTTTGCTCATTTGCTGATTTGATAAGTTCTATAATAGCGATTCGTGTATCGTTGGGAACTCTTTTTACCATACCAAAATCTAGTAAAATCAACTCTCCACTTTTAGAAACAAGCAGATTACCTGGGTGTGGGTCGGCATGAAAAAACCCTTCAAGTAGCATTTGGTCAGCATAAAAATTAACCAATTTTGAGATAATTGCTTTAAAATCAATATTATGCTTTAAGATATTCTCTTTATCATCAAATCTAAAACCCTCTTCAAAACTCATAACAATGGCACTATTTGAGCAAAACTCTTCATACGGCTTTGGAAATCGCACACCACTATTTTTATATTTTAGGGAAAACTCTTTGAGATTATGCAGTTCAGTTCTAAACGAAACCTCTTGAAGTATCATTTTTGAAAATTCGTTAATCACCGCTTCAATAGAATTTTTTGTATAGGTGCTAAAAAGAGGGCGAAAGAGATTATTAAAAAAGTTCAAAATGCTGATATCTGCTTTAACCCTAGCTTCGATACCATATCTTCTAAGTTTTATAGCCACTTTTGTACCATCATGAAGATAAGCACTATGCACTTGACCAATGGAAGCGGAAGCGATGGGTGTATGAGAAAAATCTTGAAAAAAAACTTTATCTCCAAATGACTCTTTATAAACCATTTTAAACTCCTCATCACTCATAGGCGGAAGTTGGTCATGAAGCTCTTTGAGTTCATCAATATAATCTTGTGAAAAAAAGTCTGAACGAGTTGCCAAAACTTGAGCCAATTTGATAAAACTAGCTCCGATAGAGATGATATTTTTCTTCAATTTTACAGGCGTTAAGGGTTTAAGTCCTAAGAAACTCCTCTTTTTTTTGATAACCATATAAATAGTTAACAAAAATTTAAAAATAGCATAGAGTCTAAATGGATTATAGAGGGCTAATTTTTTGATAGTAAATCCTCTTTTAACTTTTCTAAATCTGCTTTAGTAGCAATACCCAACTCATCAATAACCTCTTTTAAAGCATCTTTGAGTTGTTGTTTAAACTTCTCATCACTTTGTTTGCCTTTTTCTTCAAGTGAGGATAAAAAGCTTTTAGCATCATCAGTTTTTATCTTTCCACTCCCTTCGAGTTTTTTTATCTCCTCTTCAACTTTTTCTTTAAAGATGGCAACTGCACCTATACCTGTATATAATATATCTTTGAACATTGGTTTATCCTTTTTGATTTTTTGTTATTATAACGCTCTTTTTGATGTTTTGGTAGAGTTTTTTTGAAAGTTGAATTTATGCGATTTATTTAAGCATATTTTGCTATAATATCACTCTTATTTTTAGTGGTCGCATAGCTCAGTTGGTAGAGCACTACCTTGACATGGTAGTGGTCGGAGGTTCGAGTCCTCTTGTGGCCACCATCTTCAAAACAATCTTTTTTATCATTTTAAAGTGATGGCTTTAGTATAAAGTTATCTCATCAACTCTCTATCGAGTTCACCTTTTCTTAGTTTATATAGATAATCATTAAGGTCTTTTTTGACTTCACTTGACATAACGATAAGCCCAATGACATTTGGTATCGCCATCGCTAAAAAGAGTATAGAGGCAAAATCAACCATAGTATTGGTATCTACAATCGTTGCTATAACGATGAAAAGCAAAAATATAATTTTATATACCATAACGCTTGAACTTCCAAAAAGATAAATCCACGCCACCTCTCCATAGTATGACCAAGAGATAAGTGTTGAAAAAGCAAACATGAAGATAGAAAAACTTAATATCATCGGAAACCAATAGATAACGCTTCTAAAAGCTTCAGCAGTAAGCCCAGCTCCATTTTTAGCGTCAATTAGACCGCAAAAACCAGCATTTGGGTCACAAACTCCTGTTGTAACGATAACTAAAGCCGTCATCGTACAGATGATAACGGTATCTATAAATGGTTCATAAAGTGCTACCATACCTTGACGGACGGGGTATTTTACTTTTGCTGTTGAATGTGCGATAGGTGCAGAGCCAAGTCCAGCTTCACTTGAGAACATTGCTCTTTGAAATCCGACAATGATAACGCCAATTAATCCTCCTGTGACTGCGGTTGGATTGAATGCTTCTGTAAAGATAAGATAAAATGCGTGAGGAAGTCTATCTATATTGACTATTAAAATCCATAAAGAAGCACTCACATAAACAAGTACCATCAAGGGAACGATTTTTTCTGTAACCGTACCGATTCTTTTAATCCCACCGATGATAACCGCACCTGTCAAAATTGCTACAACAACACCAAAAACCCATGGATAAGTTTTAAAAAATCCTATTTCGTTACTCACAGAACCCAAAGCTTGAGAGACTTGAAAGGTATTACCCCCACCGATAGCTCCTCCTAAAAGAAAGATAGCAAAGAGTAACGCTAGATTTTTACCTGTTTTGGTATAACCTCTATTGGCAAATCCTTTTCTAAGATACGCCATCCCTCCACCGATAATCGTGCCATCACTTAGGATATCTCGATATTTTAAAGAGAGTGTAACTTCGGTAAATTTGAGTGTCATACCTAAAAAACCAGCGATAATCATCCAAAAAGTAGCCCCTGCTCCTCCGATAGATACAGCAAGAGCCACACCTGCGATATTTCCAAGTCCTACGGTTGCTGAAAGTGCTGTGGTGAGTGATTGTCTAGGTTCGATGAGTCCTACATCATCTTTGGTTTTGTATTTTCCCATAATGATTTTATACGAGTGTGAAAACATTTTTAAGTTGATAAAGCTAAATTTTAGCGTCAAATAAACGCCACCGAAGATGAGTAGTGCGATAACGAAAGGAACTTTAGTCCCTGTGACTTGCCCAAAAAGTAAGTCGAAAAATAAGATATTATCTAAAAGCTTTGTGATGTATATAAATAGTTCATTTATTGCATTCATTACCTTCCCTTTGATTGTAAATCGATTGTAAATTGTATTTAAATTTTGCTAAAAATGCAACTAAAAGTTAAAATTTAATAATATATCTCAAAAATAAGAGAAAATAGATGCGAGTAGATTTACACAACCACACCACACGGTGTAATCATGCCACAGGTACGGTAGATGAGTTTGTTCAACGGGCGATTGAATTAGGGATTGATATTTATGGTTTTAGTGAACATGCACCACTAAATTTTGATCAACATTATCGTTTGAAGTTTGAAGAGCTAGATGAGTATAAAAGAGATATTTTAAGAGCAAAAGAGCGATATAAAGGTGAGATAGAGATTGTGTTTGGGTTAGAAGTTGACTATCTTCCAAAGTATGAAGATGAGCGAGTTTTTGATTTTAAGGTTGATTATCGTATCGGTTCGGTTCACTATCTTGATAATTGGGGGTTTGACAATCCAGAGTTTATCAAGGAGTATGAACATAGAGATATTGATGTGATTTGGGAGGAGTATTTCGGTGCGATTGAGAGCATGGTAAAGAGTGGAAAGTTTGATGTGGTTGGACATTTTGATTTGATAAAAGTCTTTAAATTTATGCCAAAAAAAGAGATTTCGCTCCTTGCGTCTAAAGCTCTTAAAGCGATAAAAAAAGCAAATATGGTTTTAGAGATAAATTCAGCAGGGCTTAGAAAACCTATCACGGAACAATATCCATCATTGTCACTTTTGCAACAAGCGTATGAGTTGGACATCGCTATAACCTTTGGAAGTGACGCTCATAGTGTGGAGCAAGTGGGATTTGGATATGATGAGGTTTGTGCTATGGCTAAGGGTGTTGGATATAAAGAAGTTGCGATTTTTAGGGATAGAGATAGAGAATTTGTGGGGTTTTGAAGAATTTATTTTGCAATGGTAGGGGTTCAAAATTTTGAACCCAAAAAATTATCTAAATCATTTTTATAGCGATAAAATACTCTTTTTCAACACTATAAAGCTCATATCGTATCGTTTTAAAAAGTTCAGATAATTCTATACTTTGAAGTTTAAAAACTTCTTCAAGCACTCTAGCACTCTCTTGTGTTCTTGAAAAATTTGCGATGATGATATCTTCTAGCGAGTTACGATTTAGTTCGCTTTTGATAGAACTTTTTTGTACATCATTTAA
>SDAZ01000098.1 GCA_006212005.1 Sulfurovum sp.
TATCCTCTATACTCAAGCTCTTGAAGCCCATCTAAGAGAATCTCTTTTTTTTCTCTATTTCCGATATAGCCAACAATTCCACACATTTAACACTCCATTGATTTATTATTTTTTAGTATTATGACAAATTTTTCTAAAATTAATCAATGATTAACCCATTTCTATCTATCTTTTTCCAATTTCCACCATCTACGATTTTTTTATCAATCTCTTTTGCATTGCACCCAATACAAACTTCAGCTACTCCATCATGAAATGGATAAGCAAAATCATACATTGGCTTTATCACAACTTCCAAATTTCGATTGAAAAATCCCATCTTTCCATCAAGAACAGTTCTAGCCAACCCTTCCACAAATCTATCTGCATGATTTTTATCGCTAAATGCTTGTATCGCTTCTCCATTTGGTTTGACATAATACCATTTGTCTTTGATTCGTATTTCCAAAATGTTTTTATTTTTAAAATTGAGTTTTTTGAGATAGACATCGGGAAGATAAAACTTATTTGGATAGATATAGTTTTGTGGTGGTGTATTGGAGATTTTATCGCATCCACTAAGCAAAAGTAGGCTAAAAGTAAACATATATATAAAGCTTTTCATGATAAATTTCTTTTCTATGATTATAACTCTATATCATTAAAATTAACCTAATTTGACAGCTTTTATCTAGGAGTAAAAATAATTTCTTGAAAATCAAAAAAGAACTCTGTTCAAACTACACATTTCACAAACAACACCTCAAACTCAAGATAATCAAGTTCATAAGTTTCCATCAGTCGTTTAGTAGAGCGAAAACCAAGTCGTCTTTCACCCCCACTAACGCCACTTTTTTTGATATAATCAAAGATATCCCTCTTTTTATCAAAGTGAAGTGTATAGTTAACTATCTCACTTTCTTCGATGGTAAAAACGCTTTGTATCTCTTGAAGTAGTTTTGATGAACTATGTATGGGAGAGGTTATACCTGCTTGTGTGTGGAGTGTTTTAAAGGTATTGTTTGTGAAGATGGCAAAGTAAAATTTATTGCAAAGTGAGCTTATCTGACTAAGTGAAAAATGCAAATCGCTACTCCATTGAAGAGCTGACGATGAGAGCAGGGTGTCACATGGGATATCTTTTAACTGTTGGGTAAATTCCAAAGTATTGAAGTTTGCACACACTTTTTTGACTTTATGATTTGGGTGCAACTCAAGCATTTGAGCCGAAAAATCAACAGCATAAAAGTTTTCAAACTCTATCCCTTTATGGGTTAAAGCCTCATAAACCGCCCCTCTACCACAGCCAATATCCATAAGAGTGTTATAATCTTTTTTGTCTAAAAAATCTACAAGATGTTGGGCAACTTTGGTTTGGATTTGATTGTATTGACCATATTCGTGAGCAAAACGGCTAAACTCTTTTTTTACAGGCATGAAAAACTATCCACTTTTTCTTCAAGTTCAAGATAACGCATTCCCAACTCTTCATACTCATTTTGAGTCTTTTTAAGCTCTTCATAGAGATTATTTATACCAACTTCTTCACATACTTTCACATCCATCAAATCATGGTTTAGCTTATCTATCTTAGCTTCAAGTGAGGTTAAAATATCAGGAAGTGTATCAAAATCTCTCTTCTCTTTGTAGCTAAGTTTAGTTTGGACACGCTCTTTATTCTCTCGTTTTGGTTCATTTTTCGTATAATCACTTTCCATGATGTCAAGTGATTTTAACTCTTTTTCTATCTCAAGATACTCACTATAAGGTTGATAACTCTCCTCTACAACTCCATCACCCTTGAAGATAAAGAGCTTTTGAGCAATCTTATCGACAAAATATCTATCGTGACTGACAAATATCAATGCTCCTTGAAATGCTTGAAGATACTCTTCTAAGATATTTATCGTTGGTAAATCAAGGTCATTGGTCGGCTCATCAAGTATCATGATGTCAAGTTTTTTGGTAAATAAAAGTGCCAAAGCAACGCGATTTTTCTCACCACCACTAAGTAAACCTACTTTTTTATCAAGATACTCTCTCGGAAATAAAAAGTTTTTAAGATAGCCATAAACATGCATATTTCGTCCATCATGAAGCTCTACTCTATCGCCACCAAAAGGGCAAAAAATCTCCATAATGTCTTTATCATTATCCAAAAGTTTACGATGTTGGTCAAAATATCCAACTTTAAAATCACCCATCTTTATTACACCATTATCAGGTTTTAAATCTCCTAAAAGCATCTTAAGAAGTGTACTTTTCCCTGTTCCATTTGCTCCAACGATGGCGATTTTATCTTTTTGTAAAACACGGGTTGAAAAATCTGTAATAAGTGTTTTATCACCCAACTTTTTAGAGATGTGTTCAACTTCAAAAAGCATTTTTTGTTTATTCATTACCTCACCACTGTTGAACGCTTTTTGTTCTCTTTGAAGCTCTACTTTCATTTTATTGATAAGTGATGGATTTGTTTTTGCTTTATCTCGTAGTTCAAAAAGCTCTGCTTTTCGTCTCTCGTTTCGTTTTCGTCTTGCACTGATACCGTGAGCTAACCACCACTCTTCTCGCTTAACAAGCCTCAAAAGTTCATCATGCTCTTTTTGCATATTGGACAAAAGTATCTCTTTTTGTTCCAAATATTGTCCATATCCACCATTAAATCTACGAATTGAGCCATTTTCTATCTCAATTGTTGAGGTTGCGATATTGTCGATGAAATATCTATCATGTGAGATAAAGATGAGTGTAAAATTCTCTTTGAGTAAAATTTGCTCCAAAAATTCAACCATATAAACATCTAGGTGATTGGTTGGCTCATCAAGAAGCAAAATATCGGGTTTTTTAAGTATCAATCCAGCCAATGCAACACGGCGTTGCTCTCCACCACTAAGTAAAGTTACAGGTGAGTGTTCAAAATGTACCAAATCAAACTCAACCATCACTCGATTGATTCTATTTTCCAAATCCCAAGCGTTATGAAAATCCAAAAAAGTGGATAGTTTGGCGTGTTCTTCTACTAAAGCTTTATTGTCAAACTCATCACAAAGTCTTAACGAGAGTTCATCATATCGCTCTTTTGCCTCTTTGAGTTCCCAAAGTTGAGCCTCAATCGCTTCTTTGACATTCATAGAAGCATCAAATTGTGGAGCTTGAGAGAGCATCTCTATCTTCACTTTACTATCAATCGCCATCTCACCACTATCTGGCGTTTCAAGCTTCATGATAATCTTCATAAGCGTACTTTTTCCTGTACCATTTTGCCCGATAATGGCAATTCTCTCACCCTCAAGAAGCGTAAAATCAACCTCGTGAAGTATCCGTTTTGTATCGTATTGTTTCGATATTTGTTGTAAATCTATCAGTGCCATAAAGCAATCGCCTAACTTTTTGCCAAAGTATACAAGATAGAGCATTAAAGTAAGCTCTTTTTTATCTCTTCTATTTAATGTAAGAACATTTTAGGTTTAAATTTGTTTCAAGAATATTAGAATATAATAACATATAAAAATATTTTATATTAAGGATTTAAACATTATGAATAAAATTTATCTCTCAACACTTGCTCTAATATTAAGCTCCTCTTTTGCGATGGCAGGAGTGGAAAAATTTATTATACCTGCCATTGACGATACGCTTATTTTTGAAAATAGTACCATCTCAACTTATCAAACCAATATTGATACAAAAGTGGCTCAAAATGAAACAAAAAGACTCTCTTTTGTACTCAAATCAACTTCAAATCTTTCAAATATCACGCTTGAAATTCCAAATCTAACGGGTACAAATGGAACGATTAATGCTACTAGTTTGGATGTCAAAATCGTTAAAAGTTGGTATCAAAATGATAATGTAAACTTTAACGACAGTTCTAAAAAAATCTTGACTCCAGAACTTCTTCTCAAAGATGAGAGTGGTATAAAAGTTGAGAATGGAACTAATTTTTTAAAAGATACCAGTGGCAATTGGATAGATATCAGCCAAAATAAAAGTGAAAAGCTTATCAAAGACCCATTGTTTAAAGATAGCGATAGTCTTAAATCGTTTAGTTTGGGTAAAGATAAAAATAAGCAGTTTTTTATCACTCTAAAAGTTCCACAAAACACAAAAGCAGGAACTTACACAGGAAAGATAAAAGTCAAATCAAACGCTTCGACTCTTGCTCAAATCGATGTTAAAGTAGAAGTTATGCCATTTGTACTTGAAAAATCTCTTTTGACGCATAAGATATATTATGATGGAAGATATGCACCCAATGGGCAGAGTGAGGCTTATCAAAAAACAAAAGCCGAGATTCAAGGAGAGTTTAAAAATCTTGTATCACATTTTACCAATCCCATTATCCCTCAAGAGATAGCCGATGAAAATCTTTTTAGAGAGTATTTAAAGCTTAGAAAAGAGGCTGGTTTTGACACACTTGAGCCTTTGTTTATCCAAAATGGTTATAACATTTGGTTCAAAGAATCAACAAGTAAGAGAGTTAACGAGATAGAGAAGTTAAAAGCAAATGTTCAAAAAATTATTACCATAGCAAGAGAAGAGGGTTTTAGTGGAGATGTTTATATTTACGGAGTCGATGAGCCAACACTTGATAAACTTACCAATCAAAGAGAGTTATGGAGTGCGATTCATGAAGTAGGAGGCAAAGTTTTTTGTGCTTTATCGATTGATGATAAGCAGTTGCGTTTAGAAGATGTTAAATCCATAGCAGATGTTTTGGATTTGGGGATACTCTCTTCAAAGCCTGATAAGTTTATCGCTGATGAATTTCATAAATATGGAAATAAAATAGGAAGTTATGCAAACCCACAAGCAGGAAGAGTGACACCTTTGACTTATCGAAAAAATTATGGTCTTAAACTTTGGCAACAAGATTATGATGTGGCTACAACTTGGGCGTATCAAGGGCATTTGGGGACAACTTGGAATGTTTTTGATTATGCAACTGATAATAATGCTAAAAAGATAGGTTACGATGAGGTTTTTACCTATCCTACGGTCAATGGAGCGATTGATACGATTGAGTGGGAGGGATGGAGAGAGTCTATTGTTGATAGTATGTATTTATCCACTTTGTTAACAACTATCGAAAAAGCAAAAACTAAAAATATCGACATAACCAATGCTCAAAATTTTATAGATGAGTTGAAAATCAAAGATTTGGATAGTGAAGATTTTGAGGGCATTCGAGAAAATATAACCACTCAAATTCTCTCTTTAAATACGCAAATCAATCAAAATAGTTCCCCTCAAGAAGAAGAGAGTGGTGTATTTGATAGTATTTCAAAAGCACTAGGATTTTAGTTAAAAAAAGAAGAAAAGTTTAACATTGAGTGTATCATTTCTTCTTAAAGATAAGTATAATTATTTAATTTGCTTAAATGTTATTATTATGATAAGTTTTTATTATAAAATTTTAAAATAATAACTTTCAAGGAGCTGTAATGTTAAAAAAATTTCTTTTATGTGGATGTCTAGGTTCACTTTTCCTACAAGCAGATATAGAGTATGGAAAAGGTACTTTTGAGATGAATGGTGGTTTTATGGGCTTGACTATTCCAATAAGTGAAGATATTGAAACCTATTCATTGGTAAATCGTCATTCAAATATGTTTTCAGATTTTTATTATGGATATAATATCACTTGGTTGGACTCTCAAAATATGAAACAAGCACAACAAAGCTATAATAATCTAAATGGAATGTTTGGACAAGGCAATCAAAAATTACCATCAATGGATTATCGTCTTCAAGGGTTGGATGCAAATCTAAATTTAGGCTATGATTTGATTCACAATTCAGATAAAGATTTTTTAGGTCTAGGTGGAGTGGTTGGGGTATCTACTCCATGGATTGATTCTAAAAAAGATAGTTCAGATTCTACCAATAATGCTGTTGGTGTTATTGCTACTGGGTTTGAAAAGAGTAAAACAAAATTTTTGACTTACAAAGTAGGAATTAGTAGTATAGGTAGCGTTGGATTGAATGATTATCTTAGTCTTTATGGTAGTGGAACTTATGCTTTTCAAACAGCAAAAATTACCAATGATTACGCTTCTACGGATATGAGTGTCAATGGAACTTTTAATGAATTTGATATTGGTATCCGATTTCAGCCACTTAATGCAAATCTTGATTTAGGACTATTTAGTATATCTCCAAATCTACATGGTACTTTAGGCTATAAGATTCAAAATTGGAGTTTTGATGATGTTAAAATTAATACATCTGGACAAAATATGCCATTTGATATGGGAACAATGGAATTTGACTCTAAAATTATTTATGCTGGATTTGGTTACTCATTTTTTTAATGCTTAAATCAAAATCTTAGATGCCACAGCACAAACAGCACTTTCACTTTTTAGGATAAGTGGGGTATCAAATCCCACGATATCCTCTCCAAATAAAGCTACCTCTTTAGGAGAAAAACCACCTTCACATCCTATAACTATCGTTTCTATCTTTTGCGAACTTAGATGATTAGTTGAAAAATTTAACGCTACACTTTTTGGATATAAGCTTCTAAACTCTTTTAAGGAGTTACAACTCTCAATCTCCATAAAGTTGCTTCTTCCACACTGTTGTGAAGAGGCTGTTAGTATTTTTTGTATTCGATTCATATCTAGTTTATAGTTGGTTTGAGACCTATCACACGAGATAAATGAAATCTTAGCGACACCCAATTCATTTAAAATAGGAAGTACTTTTTCGATATTTTTTACCTCAATCATACACCAGCCAATGTGCAAATTTTTATAAGCTTTTATCTCCAAATGGTAGCTTGTGAGAAGTTCTAACGAAGCACTTTTTTTATCAATATTGACTATCTTATAGATAAAAATAAGCCCATCATTCCCATTTCTAAAAGCAATCTCATCACCGTTTTTGTGTCGTCTTACTTTAAATAGATAGTGGTGTTCATCTCCGATAAGTTTTAAGGCTGGTTTTGAAGCATCAATGTGTAAAAGATATTGCATGATTTATCCCTTTAGATTAAAAAGTATGATGATAAAAATCACAGTTAGATTTAATCCTTCGTAGATAAGGGTTAGTTTTTTAGGGTCACCTTCCTTAACATTATTAAAAATTTTTCGTATTGTAAAGTATTTTTTAGCTTCAAAAAAGCTAATCAAGAAGTAGCTAAGAACCATGAAAAACATATTGAGATTGAACTCTATCTTTGCAAAAAACATCATCACCATACCACTAAAAGCCAACATCAAAAATGAGCCATGAAAGATACCAATATGAAGCTTCAGACGCTCAACTATGATATTCTTATCTGTATAAACAAATGGTATCATCGCTCCCCAAATTAAAATCAAAACTCCAATAAAGAGTAAAGAGGTGTGATAAAGTTGCATCTCTTCTAGCATTATAAACTCCAACTTTTTTTGGCAATTATATCTCAATTTTTTTTGATATAATCACCAAAAGGATTAAAATGGTAAAG
>SDAZ01000099.1 GCA_006212005.1 Sulfurovum sp.
CATTTTGTAAAATCTTTTTTCTTATTGTAGAAGTTAACTCTCTATTTTTTATCACTTCTGGATGATTTGAAGTATATTCAACATTTAAAGAATCTTCTTTAAGTTGTTCACTTTGAAGTTGTGTAATAAGCTCAAGCGTTGGTTTATCATTCAATTCCATTAAAGAAGGTGCTATTGCATCAATTTGCTTATTATTCTCAACAAATTCACTTAAACTATCTATAAGTTTTCCCTCAAACTCATTCTCAGATAATTTTATATCCAAAGCACTTAACTCTTTAATAAGCGTCTCTGCTTGAACAGAGGGTTGCACTAAGTTATTTTGAGCTTGATAAGCCTCAAGCTGAGTCTCAGTCTCTTTTAACTTCTCTTTTATGCTAATAAGTTGAGTGTCTATAAAATCAATAATCTTATTGTTTTGACTACTTTTATCCTTAACGCTCTCTGAGATAAAACTCTGCGTTAGGGCGTCAACATACTTAATAGCTCGCGGTGGAAGATTATCTTTATACTCTATTTTAATAATTGACGCATTTTTATTGAGTTGAGAAACACTCAAATTGGGAGCTATCATACCATCAAAGAAATTCTCATAATTGCTATAAACAATAAAATATATAGGTGTTGTAAAATCTTTTCTCTTTTGGACTTTAAACTTAAAACCATCAACTTCTAAAAGCTTATCATAAGCCAATAAATCACTTGAAACCGTTAAAAAACCTAGTCTATCTTTAATAGTATTGGATACGGATAGATAAAAACCACTTTTAGCAGGAGTTAATTTTAAAGATATAGAAGTCAACTCTTTGGACTCCACTTTTATATCTTTTACATCAATTGGTATATTTTCATATCTCTCTACTTTTTTGTAATTATTGTCATCATAATATCTAACCTGATAATCTACCGCATTGAGTGCATTTTTATTAATATCAAGTGTTTTAAGTATCTCCATCTCTCTATCCACTTTTTCCATAGCACCCATTCCACCAAGCTCCTGAGCTAAAAAGTCATTTGTATTTACTCCTGCTTTTTTACCTCTAACTTCTAACAGTGTATAAGCACTATAAATAGAGGGTTGAAAATAGAGATAAATCCATGCCATAGCAACAAAAATAGCAGTAATAAAGGCAATGCCATACTTATGTCGTTTTAAAACCTTAAACAGCGAGCCTAAATCTATCTCATCTTCTTGAACTACTTGTGTATCTTGATTCATCTATTTTTTTCCTAATTACCACTTAAATATTTTATATTAACAAACGGAGAGAGTATAGCCCCTATCATCCTAAATATTGGCTCAACTTCGTTGATTTGTTTATTCAGTGCATTTAACCCTGTTGGCATCACATAAACGATATCATTTGGACGAATCATCAAATTTGCCATCATAAGATTCTCTCTACTTGTCAAATCTATAACTTCTGTCCGAACTGTTGCTCCAGCACCTCTAAAGACCATCACGGCACTTCTATCTGCCCCATCTTTCATGTCTCCAGCTTTTGCCAACACTTGTAAAAGCGTCATTTGTTCATTTGGAAGTTCTATATCACCTGAATTTTTAACCTCTCCGATGACATAAGCTTTTTTATTTAAGATATCTATATTGACTTCGGGGTATTTTAAATATTTTTTTAAAGATTTCTCTATTTTCTCTTCTGCTTGTGTTTGAGTAAGTCCAGCAATTTGAACTTTTTTCACAAGAGGAAGACGAATAAATCCATCATTGCTCACCAACATTCCTCTATCTTGATTGGTTCCTAAAGTAGTTGTACTAAGTTCTGGATGCTTATAAGTTAAAATAGAAATCCTATCATGGGGACGAATTTTATACTCAAAGCTCATTCCTTTATTATTCACAACTTGAAAAGGAGAGGCAATTTCATTATTCATACCCTGCTCTTTTAGCTCTTTCCCATCAAATAGCGTATAATCTTTTCTATAATCACAACCTTGAAAAAAAAGAAGCATCAATCCTAAACTTAAATATACTTTTTTCATATCCGATTAACCTTTTTTATATTTGAAAATGTATTATAACATTTTAATTAAACATATTTAATTAAAAAAAATAACTATAAAAGAAATTCAATTTTTTAATTTTATATTAATTTAAATAATTATTATAATTTATTAAGAATTTTTTGTTACAATATCTTCATTATATAATAAAAAAATTAAGGAATTATTTAAAATGGATGCAAATAGACAAAAAGCTTTAGATGTGGCACTAAAACAGATAGATAAAACTTTTGGAAAAGGTACGATTGTAAGACTAGGTGATGTGGAGATAGAACCGATTGAGGCGATAAGCACAGGCTCTATCGGTCTTGATGTCGCATTGGGTATTGGTGGGATTCCTATCGGAAGAGTTATAGAGATATATGGACCTGAGAGTTCAGGGAAAACAACTCTAGCACTTCAAATCATTGCTTCAGCTCAATCAAAAGGAAAGACTTGTGCATTTATCGATGCTGAACATGCTCTTGATGTCTATTATGCCAAAAATTTAGGTGTAGATATTGATAATCTTTTGGTCTCTCAACCAGATTTTGGAGAACAAGCTTTAGATGTTTTGGAAACTTTAGCAAAAACTGGAGCTGTTGATGTTATTGTTGTAGATTCGGTTGCTGCACTTACACCCAAAGCGGAGATTGATGGTGAAATGTTGGACTTACAAGTGGGTCTTCATGCTAGAATGATGAGTAAGGCTTTGAGAAAAATCACAGGAATTTTGCATAAAACCAATACAACCGTTATCTTTATCAATCAGATTCGTATGAAAATCGGCACAATGGGTTATGGTTCACCTGAAACTACTACTGGTGGAAATGCTTTAAAATTTTTTGCTTCTGTTCGTATCGATATACGCAAGTTAGCAACTATAAAACAAGGAGATTCTCAAATCGGAAATCGTGTCAAAGCCAAAGTGATAAAAAATAAAGTTGCTCCACCATTTAAACAAGCAGAGTTTGACATCATGTTTGGAGAGGGTATTTCTAAAATGGGTGAGATAGTGGATTATGGTGTAAAACTTGATATCATCGATAAAGCTGGAGCTTGGTTTAGTTACAATGGGATAAAGTTGGGGCAAGGAAAAGAGAGCGTTAAGGCAAAATTTAAAGAAGATAAAAAACTCAGTTTCGAGATAGAACAAAAAATCAAAGAGAGTCTGAAAGGATTTAATATTTTAGCCATGCAAGGTGATGAGATAGAACAAAGTGACGATTAATTATTAGCTTCTATGTGTTTATGTGGTAAAATATCGCACTAATTTTTTTCAAAGGAAAGCTATGATTTATATCGATGATATTAATGGAACTGAAGTGATGGATAGCAGAGGAAATCCTACTGTTAAAGCAACCGTGACACTAAGCGATGGAACCGTTGCTTCGGCGATTGTTCCTAGTGGTGCGAGTACAGGTAAACGAGAGGCTCTTGAGCTTAGAGATGGTGGAAGCAGATACATGGGGAAAGGTGTTTTAAAAGCTTGTCAAAACATCAATGATATCATTTCTGAAAATCTTATGGGACTATCTCCTTTCAATCAATCACAAATCGATACAACTATGAAAGCACTTGATGGAACTCCAAACTATTCAAATTTGGGTGCGAATGCCGTTTTAGGTGTATCTATGGCAGTGGCTAGAGCTGCTTCTATGAGTCTAAAAATGCCACTTTATAGATATTTGGGTGGAGCAAATGCGATGACGCTTCCTGTTCCAATGTTTAACATCATCAATGGTGGAGAACATGCAAATAATTCGGTTGATTTTCAAGAGTATATGATTATGCCTGTTGGATTTAGTAACTTTTCAAGAGGACTTCAAGCAGTAGCTGAAATCTATCAACACCTTAAAAAGATTATTGATGCGATGGGTGAGAGTACTGCTGTTGGTGATGAGGGTGGATTTGCACCAAATCTTAAAAACAATGAAGAGCCAATAACAGTTATCATGGATGCTATCGCAAAAGCTGGATATAAAGCTGGTGAGCAAATCGTTATCGCTTTGGATGTTGCTGCGTCTGAACTTATCGATGAAGATGGACTCTATCATTTAAAATCTGAAAATAGAAAAATCACAAGTGAAGAGTTGGTAAGTTATTATGAAAATCTTTGCAATAAGTATCCAATCGTTTCTATCGAAGATGGTTTGAGCGAAGATGATTGGGCTGGTTGGGATATTTTAACGCAACGATTGGGCAAAAGAGTTCAACTTGTTGGAGATGATTTATTTGTAACCAATGTTGAAATTTTGGCAAAAGGGATAAATGAGGGTATCGCAAACTCTATTCTTATCAAACCAAATCAAATCGGAACCGTAAGTGAAACGATGCAAACTATCAGACTTGCACAAAGAAGTGGTTATAAATGTGTCATGAGCCATCGTTCTGGAGAGAGTGAAGATACTTTTATCGCAGATTTTGCTGTTGCTCTTAATACGGGAGAGATAAAAACAGGCTCAACTGCTAGAAGCGATAGAATCGCAAAATACAATAGACTTCTCGAAATCGAGAGAGAGTTAGGACAATTTGAGTACCTTGGCAATACACTTTTCGAATAATTTAACACTATTAAAAAACTCTTTTTTTGCCTTAAAAGCAAAATTAAAAATTAACTTCAAGGAGTTTTTCATTCGCTTCAAGACCCCACTGGGGCTTGAGTGGAAGAGTTTTTTGATTATTACAACGATTATTATCCTATTTGTAGTTTATGTTGGTTCTTTGCTATTTGGCTCAAGTTCTCTAAGAGTTCTTTACGATTTGAAAGATAAAGAGATATTACTCAGTCAAAAAGTGATAAAAGTGAAAGAGGAGAATGCACAACTACATAAGTCATACTTAGAGTATCTTGACGCTCAAAATTAATAAAGGTTGAAATGGAACAGTTTTATATTATTATCTCCGTGAGTATGATTTTAATGGTATCTCCGATGATTGCCAAAGCGATTAACTCTCCGCTTGTCGTTGTAGAGCTGTTTTTAGGGATGTTGGCTGGAGTGGTTGGACTCATAGAATATGATGCTAATTTAAAACTCATCGCAAAATTTGGCTTCTTATATCTCATGTTTTTAGCAGGACTAGAGATAAATCTCAAACTTGTTAAAACTATAAAAAAAGAGCTATCTTTAAATGTAACAGGCTACTTTATCCTTCTGTATGCAATAGCCATATCACTTTCCATGTTGTTAAACTTATCCCCTCTCTACTATGTAGCTCTTCCAATTTTTTCTTTAGGTATGTTAATGATGCTTGTCAAAGAGTATGGTAAAAATGAGCAATGGCTAAATCTTGCAGTATCTATCGGCGTTGTTGGAGAAGTTGTGAGTATTTTAGCATTGACTATCTTTAGTGGTTGGCTTGAATTTGGATTTGAGAATGAATTTTATATAGCAATCTTTAAACTATTCATCGTTATAGTTTTAAGTATCGTGTTTTTATATGGCACACAGGCTCTTTTTTGGTGGTATCCTGAACTTAAAGTCTATATCATCCCAAATGAAGATAGATATGACCAAGATATCCGTTTTACGATGTCACTCTTTTTTATACTTATAGCATGTATGATTTATCTTAAAGTGGATGCTGTTATAGGTGCTTTTTTGGCTGGATTATTTATGAGAATGTTTTTTCATGAGAAACACCAACTTATAGAAAAACTCTCCTCTTTTGGATTTGGATTTTTTGCACCCATCTTTTTTATCTACACTGGCTCAACGGTAAAATTGGATGTTATCAATATGGATATTCTTCAAAATGCTCTGTTTATCATTATAGCAATTATCTCAATTCGATTGATTAGCTCATTTTTAGCATTTTATAAATATCTAAAATTTAAAAATACGATTCTCTTTGCACTTAGTGACTCAATGCCTCTTACTTTTTTGGTTGCTGTCTCGATGTTAGCGTATGAACACGGATTGATTAAACAAGCTGAATATTTTTCTTTTATCATCGCAAGTATGATAGATGGTCTTTTGCTAATGGTATTTATACGATGGATGTATTCAAAGTTTTATAAATCGTAAATTTACACATCTTTATATTGCAAAGCTATCTGCTTAAACTCATCTTTTAGATGATAAAAAGCTTTTATGACAGTGGGGTCAAATGCCACTCCACTCTCTTGAAGTATCAAAGCCTCAGTATCTTCAAAACTAAACTCTTTTTTATAACACCTTTTAGAGATAAGTGCATCATACATATCAGCCACACCCATGATTTGAGCCTCAAGAGGAATCTCATAACGACTCAACCCTTGAGGATAACCACTTCCATTCCACTTTTCATGATGACCATAAGCGATATTTCGTGACATCTTCAAAAAAGGATTTATACCTTGAGAAGCAATGATTTTATCGATAATATCTTTAGCGATGATGGTATGCTCTTTCATAACCTCAAACTCATCAACTGTAAATTTTGCTGGTTTTTTTAAAATAGACTCTGAAATCCCAAGTTTACCAATATCATGCATAGGAGCAGTATGATAAATAAGTTCTATAAATGCAGGGGTGATTTTATTACGATAATAGTAATGTTCATACAAAAATGATGCAATCTTTTGTGCATATTTTTTCGTTCTGATGATATGCCCTCCTGTCTCATTGTCATACACACCAACCAGCAGTGACATACTCTCCAAACTTGAACTTTGAGCTTTATATATCTCTTTATCAAATTTTTGCTTATCTATTTTACTGATAATAGTAAAAAGAAGACTCAAAGCAAAAGCAGTTATACTAAACGGAACTAAAAAATAACCAGCAGAGATATAAATGCCTGTTTTAAGTCGCATATACGATAAAATCAAAACACCAAATAGGGTAAAAACAAAAAGTATAAACAATAAAATATAAAATCTAAAAGCAATAAAAATAATCGCCAAAACTGTCAATAACATAGAAAGATAGATAAAATAAGCTTTATACTTATTGTCTTGATATTTTAATGTTTGAGACATAATATTTTCTACAACCATCGCTTGAAATTGAGTATTTGAAATCTCTTTATCTCCAACTATCTTAAAATCTTTCTCCATTCCAGCACTCAACGCACCAATAATAGCGATTTTACCCTCTATCTTCTCTCTTGGAACATCAAAATTCATCACATCCAATGCCGAAACACTATTGACATGCACAGAAGTATCGATAAGCACTTGATAATTTTCATCCGTTTTAAACTTATAACCCAAAATATCCATCTTTTGACTTCTTTTTGTACTATTTTTATCAAAACTAGAGAGTATATCAAGTGAAAAAGCTGGGATATAAGCGTTATTAACATCATCAAAAAGTTTGGCTCTTCG
>SDAZ01000015.1 GCA_006212005.1 Sulfurovum sp.
ATGAAATATCATTGGATAAACATCTCTGATTATGCTTCGACTTTTACATTGGAAAATTATATTAATAAAGTTTTAAAGAATTATGGCAAGGATGCTTTTTTTGAAATTAAATTTAGGTAGGTACTTACAAGTTCAAAAAAAGATGTTTGAAGAAGAAGAGGCTACAAATTTATTATCGGCTTTAGATAATAATCTTACCAATTACAACCCATTTGACCCGCTAAGTGTCGCAAGTTTTTTTGATAGTGATTTTATGTTTAATATCAAAGATGGATTTGATATAGTGATAGGTAATCCGCCATATTTGAGAGTGCAGGGAATAGATAAGGTCGAGTCTGAAAAATATAAAAAACTCTACAAATCGGCTACTGGAAGTTATGATTTATATGTCATCTTTACAGAACGAGCCATAAAACTTTTGGGCAATAATGGGCTTGTGAATTTCATCATGCCACACAAATGGGTCAATAGTGCTTTTGGAAAAGGGCTTCGAGAAGTTGTAAAAGATAAGTTTTTTAAATTTATATCCTTTCGTGAGTATCAAGTATTTAATGCTTCTACTTACACATCGCTAGTATGGTTTAAAAATAAATCTGAAATAGTTAAATATATTGGAGTTGATAAGGATTTAAACACAAATAGCGACCTTAAGGTATTTTTGGACTCTATAACTGATGAGAAATACACCGTCACAAAAAATGAAAAACTAAATAACGATGCTTGGACTTTTAGCGATAACCGAGTAGCAAAAGTTTTAGCAAAACTTGATGAGCAACCTTTGAGAGTTAAAGATGTGTTTGAAAAGATTTTTCAAGGAATAGCTACAAGCAAAGATAGCGTCTATATTTTAGATGATTGTAAAATAATTGATAATCTTGTTGAAGGGTATTCAAAAGAACTCAATAAAAATGTACTTGTTGAAAAAGAACTTCTTAAGCCAATTATCAAAGGTGACGATGTGAAAAAATATCAAGATATTAATAGTGATAAATTTGTCATTTTTCCATATTACACCAAATTTGATAATGAGAAAGAAAAAGCTGTTTTATTTACTGAAAATGAAATAAAAGAAAAATTTATACAAGGTTATAAATATTTAAAAGAATGTGAAAATATTTTAAGAGAAAGAGAGAATGGAAGATTAGAGAATGATGATTATTGGTTTAGGTATATTTATCCAAAAAGTTTAATTGAATTTGAACAGGAAAAAATTGTAGCTCCTGATATTACAATGGGAATGAATTTAACAATAGATAAAAATAATTATTGTTTAAAGAATGGTACATATGGTATTTTAATTAAGGATAAGTATAAAAATCTTATGAAATTTTATTTATCAATATTGAATTCAAAGCTTATGTGGTGGTTTATTCAAAGCACAGGTACAACTTTGGCAAATGGATATTTTAGATTTAATACCAACTATATAAACCCTTTTCCGCTTCCAAAAATAGAAAATATCGAAGATACAAAACCGTTTGAGATTTTGGTGGATAAGATAATGGAGTTAAAAAAAGTAGATTCCCATGTCAAGCACGAGAATGACGAAGTGAGAGAGCTTGAAAATAAAATTGATGAGATGGTTTATAAGCTTTATGGATTGAGCGAAGATGAGATAAAGGTTGTGGAGGGGGGAGAGTGAAAATGTCCATTTTAAGTAATAATTTTACCTTTTTAAGGATTAATTTACTATATATCAAATATAATTACTTTGATGGAACCTCACAGTACCTCTTAACAATGTCGTGGGGGCGTTTATAAATGTATCAAAAATCCTACACAAAATCTTTCTTAGATATAGATGCTCAAATCACTCTTTTAAAATCTCGTGGTATGTTATTTCACGATGAAAATATAGCAAAAAAATCTTTACTCAATCTCAATTATTATCGTTTAAGTGGTTATTGGTCACCTTTTCAAAATCAAGATGATATATTTAAAGATAATACTTATTTTGAAGAGATTATTAATATTTATGAATTTGATAGCAAATTGAAATTGCTATTATTTGGAGCGATTGAAAAGATAGAGATATCAGTTCGAACAAAATTTGCCTATTATCTATCTCGAAAATATGGCTCACACCCACTTATCGTAGAAAATTTTAAATATACAAAAAAATATACACAAACATATGACAAACTTATTAAAGAAAAAGATAGAAAAAATCAGCATATATTTGTAGAGCATTATAAGAATAATTATACCGAAGTATTGCCTCCCATTTGGGCATGTGTAGAGATAATGACATTTGGCATATTGTCACAATTTATAATCAATATTAAAGATATATCAATACAAAATGCAATTGCAGGAGACTACAAACTTGGAACGAGTGAGCTAGAATCAATAGTGTATCATTTGTCAATACTTAGAAACGATATAGCTCATCACAGTAGGATATATAACAAGACATTTAAAATAATGCCTAAAATACCAAATAAGTTAAAATCTACTTCAAACCAAAACGCTATAGGTTACATTTACAATACAATCGTTTTGATAGATTATTTATTAAAGCAAATTGATAATAAAAGTGATTTTATGGATGAGATAAATACTCTTATCATCACTCACCATGTTGACAAAAGAAAAATGGGTTATCCAAGGGAAATTTTATGAGTTCAAAATTTTTTACAAATCAAAACAACAACACGCTTTCAAATCGTTTAAAAGATATTTTAAGCTCTTATCGAGTTGATTATCTGGAATTTTTGATAGGTTATTTTCGTTTGAGTGGCTTTTCTCACATCGCCTCTTATCTCAAAAATGTAACTCATGCACGGATTTTAGTAGGTATTGATGTCGATGAGAAGACGCTACAAGCTACACTTAGAGGAAAAGAGGTCAATCTTTTTAACACTCAAGAGGATAAAGATATTTTTATAAAAGAGCAAACTCAGATTTTAAATAACTCAACTTATGCAAAAGATGTTGATGAGAGTGTTGAGATTTTGGTGGAGATGTTACAAAGTAAAAGAGTTGAGCTAAAAATCTCACAAGATAAAAATATTCACTCAAAACTCTATATCATGAGAGAAGAGCCGATTATAAAGCACGATAAAACGATTGATTATCGTGGAAGTGTTATCACGGGGAGTTCAAATCTTAGCGAAAATGGATTGAGTCGCAATTTTGAATTTAATGTTGAGCTTCGAGATAGTGACGATATCGCCTTTGCTTTGGAGGAGTTTAATACGCTTTGGAGTAGGGCAGTTGAGATTGATTTTAAGGATATCGCACAAGTTCAAAAGCAGAGTTATCTACGCACCATCAGCCCTTATGAACTCTATATCAAGTTTTTGATTGAACATTTTGGAGAAGATAGAATCAATTTTGATGAGAGTGTTAGCGATGATTTACCCAAAGGTTTTAAACGATTGGAGTATCAGATAGATGCTGTAAATGAGGGGTTGGCAAAGCTTAAAAAGCACAATGGTTTTTTTCTTTCAGATGTAGTTGGACTTGGTAAAACGGTGACAACGGCGATGATTGTTAAACGCTTACTTAGGATTGAGGAGGGTGAGATTTTGATTATCACACCACCTTCTATCAAAAAAGAGTGGGAGGAGACTTTTGATAGATTTCATATCGGTTCACATCGAAAATTTCACATCTACTCATTGGGTGAGCTTGAAAAGATAAAAGATACAAGCCGTTTTAGTGTGGTGATTGTCGATGAGTCACACAAATTTAAAAATCAAACCACTTCAAGATATGGCGAGTTGGAGAGGATATGTAAAGAGCAAGTTAACGGTAAAAAAAAGATTATCCTTATCTCTGCAACACCTCTAAACAACACTCCAGCTGACTTAGCCAACCAACTTTATCTATTTGAGGATAGACGCTCAAGTAGTATCGACTCTTTTGGAAATTTGGAGGATTTTTTTAATCCAATAATCAAAGAGTATCATGAGATTATCTCTTTTGGCAATAAAGAGCTTAGCTTTGAAGATAAAGAAAAACTCAAAAAACTCTCTATGAGTATCAAGGATAATATTTTAAAAGAGGTGATGGTTAGACGAACAAGAACCGATATTACAACGATAGATAGATATAAAAAAGATTTACAAGAGCAAAAGATAAAGATTCCAAAAATTAACGAAGTTAGAGAGATAGAGTATGAACTTGATGATAAATTGGCTGAAGTTTTTAGTGAAACCGTTACCATATTGACCGATAAAGCTCAAGGTTTAGGCTATCATCGATATCGTGCATTGGCAAATCTTACCTCTGATGCACAAGATTTATTTGGCAATGTACAAGAGGGTTTTTTTGATATGAGTTCTGAAAATCTAGCCTCTTTGATGAAAATGATGTTGATAAAGCGACTTGAGAGTTCTTTTCATGCTTTTAAAACAACGATACTAAAACAACAGTCAAATTTGGCTAAATTTATAGAAATGTTTGAAAAAGATGAGATATATATCGCTAAAAATCAGTTTAAACTTTTTGAAAAACTTGAAGATAGCGATGATGAAGAGACTCTTTTGGCTCAATCTTTAGAAGATGGAAATATTGAGAAATTTAGTAAAAATGATTTTAAAGATGGATATTTAGAAAATCTAAAAAGAGATAATGAGTTGCTTTTAACTATCTTAGATTTGTGGGATATCCCATTTACAGACCCAAAACTTGAAAAATTTAAAAGCATACTCAAAAGTTCAAAAGAGAAAAAGGTTGTTTTTACAGAGTCAAAAGATACAGCTTTATATCTTGAAAGAGAACTCAACGATAGCTCTATCTTGGTAGTTCATGGAGCAAATAGAGATAAGCTTAAAGGTGCTATTAGAGAAAATTTTGATGCCAATTTTGATATTAAAAAAAATGATTTTCATACCATTATCTCTACGGATACTTTGAGTGAGGGGGTCAATATGCACAGAGCAAATATCATTTATAACTATGACATCCCGTGGAATTCAACTAGACTCATGCAAAGAGTTGGGAGAATTAATCGTATCGGAACGCCTCATGATGAGATTTTTATCTATAATTTTAAACCCACAGCTCAAAGTGAAGATGTTATAGAGCTTACCAAAAAAGCATTTGTAAAACTTCAATCTTTCCATAATACCTTAGGAGAAGATAGCAAAATCTATACCAAAGATGAAAAAATTGGTTCGATGGAGCTTTTCAATGAAAATATGCAAGAAGATAGAGATATGGAGCTTGTATTTTTAGAAGAGATACGCTCTTTCAAAGAGGCAAAACCTCAAACTTATCAAGAGATTCGTTCAATGCCAAATAAAATGCGAGTTCAAAGAGAAAAAAAAGATTACAATGCTAAAAGTTTTGTTTTTATCAAAAATAAAAATTCAAAAAATTATTTTAAGGTAGAAGATGAAAAGTGTGAAGCTGTAAATTTTGTTTATATGGCGACACATCTTAAGGCTGATGAGGAGGAAAGTGCAACTTTACCTATGGAAGATAGACATTATGCAGAAGTTCAAAAAGCTAAAGATTTTTTTGAGCAGAGTTTAAATGATAGAGTATTTGAAACTTTAGATGACAATATCCCAATCACCAATAAAGAAGATAAAAAAGCCCTTAAAGATTTAAAGTCATACCGTAAAAAGGGCTTTATAGATGAGTTTGATTATGAGTGTTTATCTCAATCTATCAAAGATGGAAAATATAAAAACTTAAGTAAAGAGATAAATAAAATCACTAAAAATGGTAAAAATATTGATGAAAATATCAAAAAACTTAGTGTAAAATATCAGTTGAGTAGCTCTAATGAGGTAAAGATTTTATCTCGTGAAGATTTGGATATTTCTATTATTTTAAGTGAAACTTTTGTCTAAACACAATGGATTGTTTTTGAAAAAATCATACAAAATAAGTATTTATAAGCTATAATTATTCACTTTTTTTATTAAAGAATTTGGTTTGAAAAAGGATTTGTTATGATTAGATGTTTTGTCAAATATAATCACAAATTGGAAATAATAGATGATATAAATTCACTTCAAGGCAATCCAGATAAGCTTAAAAGTGTTGTTTGGATAGATATGATAAGCCCCACTATTGATGAGATAAAAACGATTGAAAAACTTTTCGTGATGAGTTTTCCGACCAAGCAAGAGAGTGAAGAGATTGAGATAAGTTCGAGATTTTGGGAAGAAGATAGACGCATTGAGATAAATAGCTATTTTCTGATAAACAATGACCAAAACCCTAGAAATGAGACGGTTTCTTTTATTCTTCAAGAAGAAAAACTTATCTCTATTCGTTATAGCAATCTAAGAAGTTTTGATGAGATGAGCAAAAAGTTGGTTTCTTCTCCCAAAGAGTTCAAAGATGGATATTGTATTTTTTCTCAAATCATAGATATACGAATCGATGCAGATGCCGATATTATCGAACATCTTGCCAAAGAGATAACCAAACTTAGACGACATGTTTTTACCGATTATGCCAATGAAGATGAAGAGATTTTGGAAAAAATTTCATTATTCGAAGATTTAAATATGAAGATAAGAGAAAATCTTACCGATAAACAGAGGATTTTGAGTGCGTTACTTCGTTCAAATCAGTATCATGAGTTTTTAAAAAATGACACGAAAATCATGCTCAATGATATCAAATCGCTGATAGAACATACCAATTTTAACTTTGAGAGACTAGATTATCTTCAAAGTATCTTTTTTGGTATCTTGAGTATCGAGCAAAATAAGGTGATTAAAATTTTTACTATCGTAAATGTTATCTTTTTACCACCAACGCTTATTGCAAGTATTTATGGGATGAACTTTGATTTTATGCCTGAACTGCATTTTAGTTATGGTTATGCGATGTCCATTGTTTTGATGATTGTAGCATCCCTTCTTCCTATCTATATCTTCAAGAAAAAAGGGTGGGTGTAAATCTCTTAAAGTCAATTAAAGATATAATACGGTGGAAATATGAATATCAAAAAGAGGAAACGATTTGAAAAAATTAGTCGCATATATCACAACTGCATACCCATCACTAGAGTTTACACACGATTTGGCACTTAGTTTAAAAGATGCTGGTGTGGATAGTTTAGAATTGGGTGTTCCCTTTTCAGACCCTGTTGCTGATGGGGCAATTATCGAAAAAGCAAACTTAAAAGCGTTGCAAAATGGTTTTAAAGTTGAACAACTTTTTAAGGTTTCAAACGCTATTGCTTCGCAAATAGATACTTTATGGATGGGATATTTTAATGTTTTTTATCACAAAGGCTTTGAGCATTTTATCTCTGAAGCGTTAAAGTCTAAAGTGAGTGGTTTTATCATCCCAGATTTACCATATGAAGAGGCAAAGAGTTATGATATGATGATGAAAAAATCAGATTTATCGCTTATCAATTTTGTCGCTCCAACGGATAGTAAAGAGCGGATAGCAAAGATAGTTAAAGATTCGAGTAAATTTATCTATCTTGTTGCCTATGCTGGAATCACAGGAAAGGCTCAAAGTGAGTCATTGGAAAATGTTATCGTTGATATACGAGAGGCTACAACAACTCCTATCTATGTTGGTTTTGGGGTTGATAAAAAGAGTGCAAAAGAGAAGATAAAAGGGGTTGATGGGGTTATCGTGGGTTCTGCTTTTGTGAATATTTTGCTTGATGATTCACTTAGTGATACTCAAAAGATAAAAAATATCTCAACTTTAGCTAAAGAGATAAAAGAGATTATCAATGAGTAGTTTTACCTCTCATCTGTTTTAAAGTAGATAGTTTTTTCTTTAAAATTTGTATCCATACAGCGAACAGTGTGCATTGCTGGGGGAAGATAGAGATAAAGTGGATTGGCTGAAGTTGAAGTTATCTTCTCATTATCATCTATCATCCAATAAATCGTGCGATTGGTGTCATAAGAGAAACATTCAAATTTTGTTTTTTTAAGATTTTCATCCAAATATTTGTTGTAAGTATAGGTTTGATTGGAGATGGGAGAGGTGATGAGAGGGTTGTATCTCTTCCATTCTTGATAACAGTTGTGTTGACTTAACGCTTCAAATGAGTCTATTTGATGAGTTGTAAAAAGATAATTTAACACTTCTGCACGAAGTATTTTGCATGGAGTTTGTCGTTTGACTCCTTTAATAATCTCATCATATTGAATTGATTTACAACTGCCAATACTAATCGTATCAGCACAAATTTTTTGAGTAAGGATACCTTTTGGCTTTATAAACCAATCTTTAGCCTGAAGTACACCAAACATCTTAATGACAACTTCCATAGCACCTTCAAGTCCTGTTATGCTTTTATTATTGTATGGTTGACTAGGACTCCCATCAAAGTTTCCAAACCAAACCCCAACTGTATATTGAGGGGTATATCCTACACATAAGATATCTTTTGCATGAGCTGAAGTTCCAGTTTTGAGAGCAATTTTGGACATTCCTTGCGTATAACTCCATGAAGTTGATAGAGAGTTTCGAACACTATCAGAGAGTATGGTACTTATAAGATAGCTTGATTGTGGGGTGAAAAGTTTGGTTTTCTTGGTGCTTGAACTATCTTTAAGCCATGAAGCTTTTTGATAATATCCGCTATTTGCCAATGAAGCATAAAGTTGAGCCAAATCAATAAGTTTGATGCCAAATCCACCTAAGACCAACGAACTACCGTAATAATATTTTGATTTATTTAAGGAGTCAATTCTCGCTATTTTTAAAATCTCATAAAGCCCTTTGTCTCCTAAAAGTCTATCCAATTCAATGGCTGGAACATTTAATGAGCGTTGTAAAGCTTCCGAAGCACTTACTTCTCCTAGATAATTTTCATCATAATTGAGCGGATGATATCCATCTAAAGAGAGGGGCACATCATAAATTTTTTGTTGAGGTGTGATGATGCCTTCTTCCAATGCTTTTGCATAGATAAAAGGCTTGAGTGTTGAACCTGCTGAAAGCAAAAAATTAACACCATCATTTTGCCCACCATGAGCAGTATCATAAGGATTGGTTGAACCAACATAAGCTTTTATCTTCATGGTTTTATTGTCAATAATGATGGCTGAAGCGTTGTGAAGATTGTACGATTTTAAAAAATAACTTTGAGCCGATAAAAACTCACCAAGCTGATGTTGAAGTTTACTATCAATAGAAGTATGTACAAATCCTTCCTCTTTGATGCGATGACTTAGATGAAAGATAGTATTTTTAAAGCTCTTTTTTTGCACCTCAAGTCGTTCATTTATAGAGCGTTCATATCGTATTTTATCTATCTGCTTTTCATGATAGAGTCTTGTAAGTAATGCATTTTTCAGAGAATTAATATCTTTGTTTGGTTTTGGACGGTTGCGATTTGGATTTTTAGGGATAGAGCAAAGATAAGCGATTTGAGCGATGGAAAGTTCATGTGGTTTTTGTCCAAAGTAGGCAAGTGAAGCCGAAGCAAACCCCTCAACATTTCCACCATAAGGTGCATTGTCAAGATAGAGTTTTAAAAGTTCTTTTTTTGAGTAGTGAATTTCAAGCTGAATCGCACGAATCATCTCGATAAATTTTGAAAAAAAAGTTCGTGGATAGTGGTTCATCATCCTTGAAAGTTGCATACTTATCGTTGATGCTCCGATGTTTTTTGTTGAAGTGAGATTGAAAAAAGAGGCACGAAGAAGAGAAAGGGGATTGATACCAAAGTGAGCATAAAAATATTGGTCTTCATATCCTAAAACAATCTCTTCGATATCTTTTGAAATCTCTGTCTCTTCTATGGGAACTCTTAAATAATCATCACGGCTCAATTTCACTGCCAAAACATCACCTCTCTCATCAAGGATAATGGTTGATTTTGGTTTATAAAGTCGTTTGGTATCTAAAGGAAAAAGCCTATCCAATCCCCATAAAAGGATAGATAGGATAAAAAAAGTGCGAAAATAGCGAAAAAACCTCTGCATATCTTAAAGATTATCTAATCGTAAATTTTGCAAACTCTATCGCATAATCATTGACCCTGCTATCATACATATCTTCAACACTCACAGGTGGCATCTGACATTCACCTTTAGTTGTAACTATCAATGGCGTATAAATCACTCCTTGATGGTTTGAACTCAATTTTTTAGGGATAGTTACATTATTTTCATCTGTTTGTATTGTATTGGATGTCATATCAAGATTTATAAAATACAAAACTCTATCATCTAATATATCTCTATGCTCTACCGTGACACCAACTGGTGAGAATGCTGATGGTGAACTCTCTGGAGTTGGTATTAGGTTGCTATTTATGATATTCATACATGCAGGGACTCGTTGATTGACGACCAATCCACTCAATGATTTAGTATTAAAAAGTGTAAGTTTAGCATATATTTTATCACCTTGTTTCAAATTGCTTAGAGTGACTTTTTTGCCGTTAGCATCTACAAATTGAGAAGAAATAGAGATGCTTTTTTTACTATCTTGAGCATTTTTTATCTTCATCGGTAGATAATCCATCACATCAATACTATAAGCAATAGGATTTTTTGTAGGGATAATCTCAATACTTTTACTTTTTAAACTTTTTATATCTTTGTAAAAAGTTATCGGTTTGAGATATCTTGCGATTTGATTGTCTATTTTTACATACGCATCCATAGCCGTTGATTTTGGTTTCCCAAGATATAAAGATACCGCCTTGAGTGCCACAGCTTTTTCTTGTGTAGAGTAGAGATTTTCAAATGAACCTTTTATGATATCAAAATCATGAGCATCTAATCCAAAATCTTCTCTTTTGATGTTAAAAGCTATCATCATATCTCGTACATTAGATTCAAAATTGCCCTCAGTTTGACTGTAAGTTTTGGTAGCAAATGAGTTTAACTTCCATGGAGTACGATTGAGTATGGCTTGAGCTTCAACACTTTTTTTTGCTTTTTTCATCATCGAAGCCATATAATAATGGGAAATAGGGGAGTGGTTATAAAGCCCTTTTTCATACAACATATTGAGCGTACTTTGTGGAAGTAGTCCATTTTGAGATAATATATATCCTGCGTAAACTTGATGGATAGGGGTATAAGTTGCCGAATAGCTATTATTTAGTGTTGAGACTTTTTGGAGCATAGAGATAATTTTATCTTTAACCTCTTTTGACAACCACGCATTATTGGCTTGATTGAGTTCTAAAAGCGTTTGAGCTGTGTAAAGTGAAGCGTAAGGATTAACTTGCTCTTCACCCTCCCAATAGGTAAATTCACCATAATAGTTTTGCATATTTACCAATCGTTTAACCCCTTGAGTGATAAAAATCTCACTCTCTTTAGTTTTGTTGCTGTCGATAAACGCTTTAGCATAGTACATAGCCAAGATAGAGGAACTTGTCTGTTCTGCACAACCATAAGGATACGAGATAAGATAGTTGACATCTTTTTGCATCGCACCTAAAAAATTATTGCTAAGAGAGATTTGTACTTTCCCATTTTGATAAGCTGGTGGGATATCTATTTTGACACGACTGTTACTCATACCTTGAAAAGATTTTGTATTTAAAATATAAGGGCTATAAATAGGCATATTAAGCGTACTTATAGTTTTTATGCCTTGTGTTGATGTAGCTTCGAGAATCACCACTGCTTCGCCTTGTAATAGTGCTTGAAGTTTTGAATTAACAACGATAAAACTTTTTGCAGGGATAATAAGATTAGTATTTGGAAGATTTAAGCTCATTAGTTTATTATTGCTTTTTTCTTTTAGAGCAATAGTTTGCACCGTGGAGGTATTATTGAAAATGCGTATCGGAACTTCCAAACTATCTCCTTGAAGTGCATATTTCGGATATGAAGGCATTATCATGATATCATCTTTTATCACCACTTTTGCTTCACTTGCCCCCACACTATCGCTATTGACACCCACAACTTGAATCGTTGCTTCACCGTTAAACTCACCAATATCAAATGAAACATTTGCTTTACCATTGACCAATGGGACTATTTTTGAATATCTCATCAAAGGTTTGATACGATTACTCTCCTGAGGAGGAAGATGTTTCATTTTCCGTTGAGCCGTTTCTCCTCCACCTGAACCAAAAGATACCTCTTTCCCTGTTGAAAGGTACGCCATGACATCATCATACAAATCAAAATAAGCTATCATCTTATCAGGTAATTTACTGAAAAAAGCGTGAGGATTTGGTGTTTTTTGCTCTGTTGTTTCTAAAATAGCAGTATCAATGAGAGAAACCACTACACTTCCATCTTTGTCACTTTGCACTTGGATATTGAGTTTTTGATTTGATTTACTCTCTTTTGGTGCGATAACCTTTAGATTCATCTTATGCTCTTCTTTTGAAGCATGAATTGAGGCATACCCAGACGCTCTATAAGGTACGATAGCAGAAGCTTTATCGCTTTTTCTTACGGCTGTTGCATGTATATAAAAGCCCTCATTCATCGTCTCTTCAAGAGGAATATCCATCGTAGCAACCCCTTTTGAGATAGTTGTGGTATCATACCAAACTACTCCATCATTTTCAAGTGTAACGAGCAAAGTTCCTTCTAAGATAGGTGATTTAAAAGTAGCTTCAACTTCATCTCCAGCTTCATAAAGTTTATCTTCAAAAAGTATCTCTAGGCTATCTAGTGCATCGCTATGTTGAACTGTGCTAAACTCTCCACCCCATGATTGCAATGAAACAGAAGCACTATGTCCACTTATTGGGTCTATCACTTCTAAAAGATACTCACCATCGCTCGGAAGAGATTTTTCTATTAAAGAGGAGGATTGAACTTCAAATTTTTCAACAACGCTACTACTTTGCTCCCATTTATATGCCCCACCTTGAAACGAATAGTGTCTATCTATCTTTTTAAGAACGCCGATGAGTGAGCCATCAATAAGTTTACCACTTTGTGGGTCAACTCTTACAACATGAGCATTGAGTTTGCCATTTTTAAATGATTCTTGATTGAGTTTAATTCCTACCATTTGAGCATACGGGTAGAGAGTAATTTTTTGATATTTTGAAACAGGTTGCGTATCATCCATGATAGTTACTCCAACCAAAGCACTTAAAATGGATACTGGTTTAGAAGAGACATTTAAAGGAGTTATCAGATTTGTTACTCCATTGCCATCAAGTGAGATAGGTTCTTCATGCTCGAAATAGTTTATGGTTGGCTCTATTTGTTCATCCATGCGTGAAAATACATATCCTTTAAATGCACTATTTTCATACTCTTTTTCGGATGCTGAAATACTCATTTCCCCTTGAAGATTCGCTCCATTTGCTCCAAAATGGTACATTGCCGAAATCTTTGTCTTCATTAACTCACCATTGTTATAGATGAGTTTATCAGTTTGAAGTTGTGTTCGTATTTTTGGAGGGATAAAGGCTTCTACTTGTAAAAATTGACTCCCAATCTCCACTTCCCCTTTATATACTTTTAGCAGATAACCACCTGTTTTATGGAAATTATTCATGGTATAGTGAAAGTCTATCATGCCAAATTCATTGGTTGTGTAATCTTTTTTTTCAATTTCCTCTTCAGTCGCTTCATGTACAAGTTTGAGCGTAAATGATTGCTTAGAGATACTTTTAAAAGTTTTATCTTTGATGGTGATGAGTGCGTTAATCTCTCCTGATGGTCGGATAATATCACTTTGTAAAAAGATATGAGCTTTGATATTTGAACGATTGCTATCAAGTGACTCTTTCTCTACTCCATTTATGGACTGATGTAACATCAAAAAGTTTTTATCTTTAGAAGTGGAAGCGATGACAACGAGAGGTTTTTTAGAAGCGAGTTTTTTGATATCAAATTTTACAACACCATCATTATCACTTTCTCCTTTTGCTAAAAGTTCATTATTTTCTCCATAAAGTTCAACATTCACATCATCCATAACTTCAGCATCGCTTAAAGAGATAAGAGAGACGAGAGCTTGAGAGGCTGAAAGGTTTACATTT
This sequence comes from Sulfurovum sp., assembly GCA_006212005.1. Classification (GTDB taxonomy): domain Bacteria; phylum Campylobacterota; class Campylobacteria; order Campylobacterales; family Sulfurovaceae; genus UBA1140. The sequence continues at coordinate 13,874 of SDAZ01000015.1, forward strand.
ATCCCGATATCAGATATAAAAAGTACTTTCGAGACAACCTTCTCTTTATCTCCATCCATGTAGTGAAAAGAAACATTATAAATCCCAAATGGTAACTTTCCATACAACGCTTCTAGTGAAAATTTTTGTTGCACGACGCTATTTTTAGGTGTTTGAAGTGTAAGACTTTTTGAAAGAATCTCTTTTTTAAATCTTGTTATATCATCTTGGTTAGCATTATTATAAGTTAAAAAGTAGCGATAATTATCTTCTAAAACTTCTTCAACTACGATACTTGCCTCTTGAACATTTACACTTTTAAATCCTATCTCAGCGATATTGGAGATATAAGATTTACCTTCATCAAAAATGATACCTCGACCTCTATCTCCAGAGTAAAGAGTATATTCTTTATCACTTTTGAGTTCACTATCATAAGTATTTATCCCTTTTTTTATGCTGAGATGATATTGACTATGAGGATTTAAAGAGGGTGAGGTTATCTCTGTGTATGAGTAGATACTCTCAGGCAATTTTAACCTTTCTCGTTGCTCACTATCTATGTATTTATTTGGAATAATACTAAGATTTTCGATGCCATCTATACTCATAAATTGCTCAAGATTTTCACCATAACTACTATCAATAAACACATAAATACTAAATGAGCCATTAGCATTGGCTACCATTTTTGGAGGCTGTTCAATAATTAAAGGTTGTTTTTCTGCATTGAGTACAACAGGCTTTGAGATTTTAGTAGTGATTTGTATGCTCTTAGGTGTAGCAAATGCTACTTTATGAGTCGTTAAAAGTTGAGAGTTTACCACCAAATGAAGTGTACCGTCCATCGGCTCTTTGAGTTTTAAAACGACTATACCTTTTTGATTGTGCGTTAGTGTATAGTTTAAAGTGGTCTTAGTTAGGTTTTTAGATTTGATGAGCTTTATCGCTTTTGGTATGCTTGAGCTGTCTATCTCATCGTTAAATTCTATTCTCAATAAAGAGGAGTCTTGAAAAAAATGGGTATCTAAAATTGCCAATGGTGCGGTTGTAAAATTGATATTCTCACCATTGAAATGACACTGATAGTTCGTACCAGCACTCAAAGTTTTTTTAGTAATAATCTTCAAACTAGTAGCAGAAGTTATTTTATAAACGGCATCAAGGGGAATATTACATGAAAGTAGGGGCTTGTGAGTATATCCGACAGGCTCAAGCGTTGGTTTTGTAAGATTGATATCAAGAGGAATATTTAATCTAAGTTCGGAAGCATTTGCTAAATAGGTAAAAAACAACATAAAAAAAAGATAAACTCGCCACATACTAAGCACTCCTTAAAATGGCTATTATTTAAGCTTATTGTATCATAAATATAAGTTTTTTATCACAAAAAATATCATTTAATTTAAACTCAATTAACCCATATCATCACTCCCATAAAAACTATGAGAGTAACTTTGATGTTGAAGTTTATCCTAAAGCGATTTTTAAATCCTCTATCAAATCATCACTATCTTCAAGTCCGACACTAAGGCGAATTAACCCTTCATTTATCCCAGCTTGAAGAAGCTCAGCTTTAGAAAGTTGTTGATGTGTTGTTGAAGCTGAGTGATTTATAATCGATTTGCTATCTCCAATATTGGCTACAATAGAAAATATCTCGACACCATCCAATATTTTTTTTGCTTCTGCAAAATCTTCAACCTCAAAGCTCAATAACCCACTCGCACCTTTGCTTAGATATTTGATTGCATTTTCGTAGTTTTTGTCATTTTTTAAAAGTGGATAGTTTACTTTTTTAACTTTACTATGCGAAAGAAGAAAATTTGCTATCTTGAGTGCAGAATCACTATGTTGTCTCATTCTAAGTGCCAAAGTTTCAAGACCTTGAATAAACAACCAAGCATTAAATGGACTTAAAACCGCACCTGTATCCCTAAGCAAAATCATCCTTGTTCTAAAAGTAAAGAGTACGCTACTTGCTGGACAATCGGCAAATATCAGTCCATGGTAACTTGTTTCTGGCTCATTAAAATAGGGATAGCGACTGTTATTTTTAATTTTATCCACCAATCCAACTCTCTCAACCATCAAACCACCAATAGCAAGACCTTGCCCTGTTGTATATTTACTCGCACTATGAACGACCACATCTACACCAAATGAAAAAGGTTTACACAAAAATGGGGTTGCCACTGTATTGTCAACAATGGTTAAAATACCATGTTTATCGGCAATAGTAACAATCTCTTCTATGTTTGCGACATCAATACTTGGATTTGAAATGCTTTCAAAAAAGATTGCTTTTGTGTTATCATCGACTAAATTATCAATCTCTTGAGGATTATCAATATTAAAAAATCTTCCTTCAATGCCAAGTTTTTTAAGTGTTTGCGTAAAAAGTGTAATCGTTCCACCATAAAGTTTACTTGATATGATAATATTATCTCCCGCACCAGCAACATTTAAAATAGAATAAAAAATAGCACCCATCCCACTAGAGATAGCCAATGCACCACTACCTCCCTCTAACTGAGCAAATCGTCGTTCTAAGACCGCAGTTGTAGGATTACCAACTCTTGTATAAACATGGTCTGTTCCTTGTTCCAAATTGAAGCTACTTGCTGCAAAATCAGCACTTCCAAAATCATAAGCTGTGGACATATAGATGGGTACTGCCATAGTATGCTGAGTATCTTTCTCGTATCCTGCATGAATGGCTAATGTTTGTTCTTTCATTTTTTATCCTTTTTTTAAAATAATAAAGTATTATAGCTTATGAAGATAAATTGACTATAATTTTATCAAAAAATAGGATTTACGATGACAATTAAAAAAAATGCACTTGTGTCGTTGAGTTTGACACTTAGCGATGAAAATGGAAATGCGATAGAAGAGAATGATGAAGATATAATCTATCTTCACGGTGGATATGGACAGATTTTTAAAAAGCTAGAAGATGAACTTGAGGGTAAAAAGATAGGGGATAAATTTAGCGTTGCATTGAGTGCATCCCAAGCTTTTGGTGAGTTCAGAGAAGATTTGGTTTTACGAGAGCTTTTGAGTGATATGCCTGAAGATGTTGAAGTAGGGATGGAGCTTGAAGGGCTTGTTGATGGTGTTTTGGAGGGAGTTGTTTTTCAAGTTGTTGAGATGGATGATACTCACGCACTTCTTGATGGCAATCACCCATACGCTGGAGTTCCTATGATAGCAACGGGTGAAGTTTTGGAGATAGAGTATTTAAGTGATGAGGCGATAGACAAAATCTTACAACACGAAGAGCATTAATCCTATCTCTCCAAAATAGCTTTGGTCATGCGATGTCGATGTTCAAACATTCGTTGCAAATCTCGTTTGATGAGAGGCAAAGCAATCAAACTCAAAGGAAAGAGTGGAAGAGAGAGTGTGATGGTCTCTTTGAGTAGTGTTTTGTTGTTTTGGATAGCTTCTATCACTCTGTCATGATAAAATGCTTTAAACGGTGAAGTTAGTGCTTTTTCTGCGACGCTATTGTAGGGTATCATCTTGTCAACTTGTACAAGCCACTTTTGATTTAACCCATACTGTTTGATATCAACTTCTATAATACTATTTGTTCCAAGAGGAAGGTCGATGTTGATGATGTTGGCTTTCATCCACGGAGGGGTGATTTTTGGCAGGTTGTTTGTGTCGCAGTGAAACTCATAGACTCTGTGTGGTGTGGTGTCGATGAGACACTCAAATTGGTATTGAAACGAATTCATTATTTTCCTTTTTTTAGTTTGGAATTATAATTGTTTTATACATAGAGTGTTCTTTAAAGTTGATTAAAAAATAGGCTTTATAGCAAAAATGTTATTTGTTGAAGATTTATAATGATTAGATTTATATTTAGTTTAATTTTGCTATAATTTATTAATTTTAAAAAGGAGCTAAAGATGAGTGAAGAGGAGTTTAAATATTTTGAGTTTCGTGGAACGGGTGGCGAGTTTTTTCGTATTTGGATAGTCAATATCATGTTAACCATCGTTACTTTTGGGATATATTCAGCGTGGGCAAAGGTGAGAACAAATCGATATCTTTACGCCAATACTTACTTAAATCATTCAAGTTTTGAGTATCATGCCGAGCCAATCAAAATCCTTATCGGTCGTTTGATAGTCGTGGCACTTTATGGTCTTTTTCTCATTTCTTCTCAATTTTCGGGTAATTTTTATATCGCTACACCTATTTTTATCGTTTTTATTTTGGCGATACCTCTACTTTTTCGCCAAGCCATAGCATTTAGACTTAAAAATACAAGTTATCGTAATATTCCATTTAGATATCATGCTTCCATATTTAGTTTTTACAAGTTTTTTATCATTCACTTTTTTTTAAATATGCTAACTTTTGGATTCGCTTTCCCATATACTTATGCTAGATATAAAGCGTTGATTATTGATAATGCAAGTTATGGTAATGGAAATTTTAGTTTTAGTGGTAAAGCCTCGTATCTTTACTCGATGTTTTTGAAATTTTTTGCTGTTATGATGATTTTGGGTATGGCTTCGAGTGTCATTTTTGGAACTATGAGTGAGCATGAAGACCAAGCTATCAATACTATATTGATGATTTTTATCGTTGTTGGTTATATTGCTTTTATTATTGTTATGCTACTTATGCAAGGGATTGTTGATGCGATTATTAGTAATTGGATTCGCAATCATACCATGCTAAAGAGTGCAAACCTTAAAGGCGAGATGTCACCGATTCGTTTAGGCGTTATAGTTTTTACAAATATGCTTCTTGTTGTTTTGACATTGGGTATTTACTATCCATGGGCGAAAGTAAGATATCTCAAATATGTGATGGAACATACAGCGATAAATTGTCAAGATTATGACCAATTCATCTCAACAGGTTATGAAAAAAGTTCGGCATTTGCGGAAGAGACAGTTGATTTTTTAGATATCGATTTGGGATTGTAAGATGAGGGAGTCAAGATTTGTAGATGCGATGCTTTATGATGGATTGAGTTCTGATGAACATGAAGTTGTGCTTGAATTTACACCAACTAAAAGAATTAAGATAGAAAAATTTGGTATTGATGTAGCTTTCGATGAGGTTCAAATCTCATCACGACTCGCTTCAACGCCTCGGATTTTAAAATTTTCAAATAAAGTAGTGGTTAAAACCATTCAAAATGATACGATAGATGAGATAATCGAACAACTTTATAATAATGAGCAGATGGTTCACAAGATAGAAAAAAGTTGGATATGGACAATAGTTTCATTGCTTTTTATGGTGCTTTTTATAGGCTTTTTACTGACACAGGGGTCATCCTTTGGGGCGAAATTTATAGCAGATAAGCTTCCTGCTGACTCGCTAGATAAGATAAGTCAAATCTCACTTGAACAGATGGTAAGCTCTGATATGCTTAAACCTACCAAACTTTCACTCAATCAAAAACGCACGATACAATCTCATTTTGATAGACTTGCAAATGGTGATAAAAAGTATAAACTTCATTTTTATTCTGCTCCAGATATTGGGGCAAATGCGTTTGCTCTTCCAAGTGGAGATATTGTCTTAACCGACCAACTTGTAGCAAAAAGTAAAGATGACAATTTTATCGATATCATGGGGGTTTTGGCTCATGAAAAAGGTCATGTTGTTAAAAAACACTCTCTTCAAGGAGCGATAAAAAGTGGTATTTTGGCTTCCATTGTTGGGTATATTAGTGGAGATGTGACTAGTATTGCCGTTGCTTTGCCAACGCTTTTGATAGAAAATGGATACAGTAGAGAGTTTGAAGAGGAGGCGGATAGATACGCTGTGATTGAACTTTCAAAATTGGGTGTTGAGATTCGACCAATGGCAGAGTTGTTTAAAGAGTTAGGAAAAGAGGAGATGAACGCAACTTCGGCAGATAAATACTTTTCAACGCATCCATTGACCGAAGATAGAGTTAAATTTTTCAATAAATTTATAAATTAGTCATTTAGCTTAACAACGATATTATAGAAATTATCATATACTTCACAAAAAAGGAAATTTCATGAAAAAAAAGATTTATTTAACCCTTCCGATACTGTTAATGCTTATCGGCGGATGTGTTCCACCTCAAACCAATAACCCAAAAGTGATAGAGTATCCAAAAGATGTCGAAGTTCCTAAGCTTACACCGTATGAACTTAAAGTGATTAGCGATAAGATTTATCTCAACGAGACCTCTGGTGACCCTGAAAAGCTGATGTTTTGGTCAACCAATGAGAGTTTTGCATCGCTGGGAATCGGGCATTTTATCTGGTATCCTGATGGTGAGGCGAAGCGATTTGATGAGACTTTTCCTGCTATGATTGATTATTATGTAGCCAATAAAGTTGAAGTTCCTGCATGGCTTTTAAATGCTCGAAAAGTTGGTGCTCCATGGAAAAATCGAGCTTCGTTTGAGTACGCTAGAAAAGATAAGCAGTTTATCGACTTAAAATATCTGTTGATGAACACAAAAGAGCTTCAAACCCAATTTTTCTTTGATAGACTTCACGCTTCTATCCCTGAAATTTTGCTTTTAGTTGAGCCATCTAAACGAGAGCATATCAAAAATAATTATAACGCTTTAGCTAAAACACAAGGTGGTTGGTATCCTTTGATAGATTATATCAACTTTAAAGGTAAAGGTTTAAAAGATACAGAGAGATATAACAATCAAGGTTGGGGACTTCTGCAAGTATTAGAACATATGCCACCTGTTCAAGCTGGTTCTCAATCGTTGGTAGAGTTTTCAAACAGTTCAAGAGCGATTTTGGAGAGAAGAGTCAAAAATTCACCACCACAAAATAATGAAGCTCAATGGTTACCTGGTTGGATTAATCGAACCAATGGTTATAAAACACCTATTTTATAGAAATTTATGATAAAATTAATTTTTTTTAAAAAGAGGTAAAAGTGAAGTTTATACGACCCATATTGAGTGTTCTGATAGTTATAGCAATTATTATTATTCTTTTTTTATCTTTATCTAAAGAGCAAAAGATGATAACCGTAGTTGAGAATAATCTCGGAAAAAAGGCGTTAGGTTTAACGCTTAAACACTATCAAGATAGCGATTGTGGTATGGTGATTGATGATTTAAAATTTGCCTCTCAAGTAGTTGCTCCTGATGGGAAAACTCGTTTTTTTCATGATCATGGAGGGATGATTCACTGGTTGGACGATAAAGCGTTCAAAGATGACGCAGTTATTTGGGTGCATTCGATAGATACCAATGAGTGGATAGATGGTAAAATGGCGTGGTATAGTCGAGATGAAATAACCCCTATGAAGTATGGCTTTGGGGCGTATAAAACTAAAAAGGAGAACTTAATATCATTTGAAATGATGAGAGATTTTATGCTTAAAGGTGAGACTATGGCTGACCCATTTATCAAAAAACAACTTCTTGAACAAAAGGTGAAGTAGTGGAGGGTATTGATTTTATATTTATCATCACAACAGCATTTTTAGGTTCATTTGGACACTGTATCGGTATGTGTGGAGGGATTGTTATAGCCTACACAAGTACGAAAATAAATGAAAAAATGTCAAATCTTACGCAAAGTATTTCTCATCTTCTTTATTCGTTTGGACGCATTTTGACTTATGTTATTTTGGGGGCTATGTTTGGTTATCTAGGTGGTGTTGCTGTTTTCAATAATACAACCAATGGGATATTGTGGCTTGTTGCAGGAGTAGCGATGATACTTTCAGGACTCTCATTGCTAGGAAAAACCAAATTTTTAATCCTCATCGAACACTCATTTTCAACCTCTTCATGGTACAAAGATACTTTTAGAAAACTCTTAAGAGAGCAAAATTATCTTAGTTTCTTTCTTTTAGGAATGTTAAACGGTCTGCTTCCTTGTGGATTGGTTTACTTTTTTGCCATAGCATCTGCTAGTAGTGCGAGTGCATTGCATGGAGCGATAATCATGCTTATCTTTGGACTTAGTACCATTCCTGCTCTTTTTAGTTTGGGCTTTTTTGTGGGTATCTTTAAAAAATCCTCTTTTCGCAATACGATGATTCGATTGACCGCTATTAGTGTGCTACTTTATGGGATTTATACGCTTTACAATGGATATCGCTATTTAACAGAACCAAATCGCACCGTCCAAGAGTGTCATTAATAGCTTTGAAACAAAAAATATAATATAATACAAATTAATAACATTTAAGGATAGATTAAAATGAAATATTTTAAATGGTCGATAATTTTTTCGATTATAGCTCTTGCGTTTGTAACATGGTATGGTTTTACTGGTAGTGGAGTTGAGGGTGCTTTAAATGCTCTGTATATCGCTCTTATTTTGGTTATTTTAGAGGTTTCGCTCTCATTTGATAATGCAGTGGTCAATGCGGGAGTCTTAAAGCATTGGGATGAGAGATGGAAACTTATCTTTCTAACTTTGGGTATGCTGGTTGCTGTCTTTGGTATGCGTATGTTTTTTCCTATATTTATCGTTTCGCAAACGGCGGATATGGGACTTTTAGAAGTTTGGAATATGGCATTGAATAACCCGAGTGAATATGCTTCAAAACTTACAGCTCATCATGGTGAGATTTCAGCTTTTGGTGGTGTTTTTCTTCTTTTAGTATTTTTAAATTTTATGTTTGATGAAGAAAAAGAGATTCATTGGATAAAACGAGTAGAGAGTAGATTGGGACTTTTAGGACGACTTGATGTTATCTCTATCTTTGTAACTCTTTTAGCATTGGTTTTGGCAGTCTCATTTTTAGCTAAAGAACAAGAGGCTAGTGCAATTTTATTTGCTGGAGTTGTTGGTATCTTAACTTATCTTGGCGTTCATCTGCTCAATGAGATGTTAGAACATGAAGGAAATGAGAGTAGTAGCAATGTGGCGGAAGTGGTTAAAAAAGGAAGCATAGCGGGATTTATCTACCTTGAAGTACTTGATGCCTCTTTCTCTTTTGACGGAGTGATTGGAGCGTTTGCTTTGACTACTGATGTTGTGATTATCATGGTTGGACTAGGCATTGGAGCTTTATTTGTTCGGTCGATGACTATATATTTGGTTGAAAAAGGAACTTTGGGCGAATATATCTATCTTGAACATGGAGCGCATTATGCTATCGGGACATTGGCGATTATTATGCTTTTGAGTATCAAATTTCACATTCCAGAGATTGTCACAGGTGGTGTTGGTGCATTGTTTATCATTATGTCTATCTACTCATCGGTAAAATATAACAATCAAAATCCAAATTAAATACAACTTCTTTAAGCTAGAGGCAAAGATTTAAGTACCTACCCAAATCTAATTTCAAAGAAAATAATACTACAATTAGAGCATGAAAAAGATAGAAGAACTAAACGAAGAAGATAAAAAAACGCTAGAGGATATTTTTAAAAATTATCCAACAT
>SDAZ01000100.1 GCA_006212005.1 Sulfurovum sp.
AGCTTCTAAAACTTTTATCATTATCCGAACAAATCCCATTGATGAGGGTGGATATGAGGAGATAGAGTTTTTAAATGAGTTTAAATTTGATGCTGTTCGTATTCCAAAAGTAAAAACTGCTCATGAGGTTGAGGTTGCTTTAAAGATTTTAGAATCTTCTAAAGAGTTGCATCTCTCACTTGAGACTAAAGAGGCATTTAGTTCTATTAAAGAGCTAAAAATTGATTCACGAGTTACGACACTCAATCTTGGAATTTTAGATTTACTTCATTCATTAAATCTCCCCCAAAGTCTATTGGATATCCAAAATCCATCCATAGAGTACATTTTGAGTAAGTTTTTAGTAGAATCTAAAACTCATGATTTTTTACCGATATCTTTTATGTTTCAAGATTATAAAAATATTACCCTTTTTAAACAATGGTTGCACAAAGAAAAGATGATGGGATTTAGTTCTAAGGCATGTATGGGACCTTTGCAAGTTGAGGAAGTAAATCAACTATTTTCTAGTTCTAGTGATGAGATTTATCGAGCGAAAAGGATAAAAGAGCTATTTGAAGAGCATTCTTTAGTCGGAGTTAATGGTTTTTTGGATAATGAGTTTGGATTTATTGATGAACCAATATATAAAGATGCTTTATTAGTTTTAGGTGCGTAAATAAAAAATTAATGCTTCTTCTATACTGAAAAGTTATTTTATGTTAACTTACTTTAAATTACAAAAAAGCTATAATTTTAAAAATACCACTTATATCGAGATTGAAACTTTCATGAAAAAAAAATATATGATTATCGTCCCACTGATTTTTACATTTATCACTATCTTGGCTTACTTTTTTATATTTCAAAATAAGGCGGATATGTCACAAGGTTTGGAGCTGTATAAGCAGGGTAAATATAAAGAGGCTAGTGAGATTTTTAGCTTAAATTGTCAAAAAGATGACGCACAAGGGTGTACTTATCTAGGAAACCTTTATCTAAATGGCGATGGATTGAAAAAAGATACTTCAAAGGCGATGAAGTTGTATGATAAGGGTTGTGGGCTTGGTGATGAAATAGCTTGTTACAATCTAGCTCTTATCTATGAAGAGGGAAAGGATACACCAAAAAATTTAGCTAAAGCACAACCTCTTTATACCTCATCTTGTGATAATGGTTTGCTTTTGGGGTGTGAGCGACTTGGGATGATGTATGAAAAGGCTTCAGACATCACTCGCTCTTTGCAACTTTACGAAAAAGCGTGTAGTGGAGGAGTTTTGAAGAGTTGTTTAAAAGCTGGAATGCTTTATGAAGAGGGCAAAAAAATAGATAAAAACATCTCAAAAGCAGGAGAATTTTTTGTCAAAGGATGTGATGGTGGAGAGCTTGGGGCATGTACACATTTAGCAAATATCTATGGACTTTCAAATCAAACACAAGAGGTACAACTCAAACGCCTTGAACTTTATAAAAAAAGTTGTGATGGTGGTAATTTTCTTGGTTGTTATCATCTAGGTGAGATGTATAAAGATGGGAATGGTGTTTTACAGAACAGTTCAAAAGCGATTAGCTTGTTTACTTCAAGTTGTGAGCATGGAGAGCTTAAAGGGTGTACAGCACTTGGAAATCTTTATTATATCGGTCAAGGAGTTAAGCAAGATAGTCCAAAAGCTTTAAAGTTGCTTTTAAAATCGTGCAATGGTGGTGAGCTAGAGGGATGTTACAATCTAGCAACGCTTTATTTTCGTAAAACACTTAGCCAAAAAGAGAATGCCTATGCTTTAAATCTCTATAATAAATCGTGTGATGGAGGCAATCTAAAAGTTTGTACAGAGTTAGGAATGCTTTATGCTGATGGAACAGGAGTGGATAAAAATCCTATAAAAAGTTTAAATCTTTATAAAAAAGCGTGTAATGGTGGAGAAGCCATAGCGTGTAATCAAATCGCCTCTATCTATGAAAAAGATAATCTCAAGCACTCAAAAGGGGAGATTTTGGAACTTTACACCAAAGCGTGTAGAGGTGGCGATAAGAGTGGTTGTTACAATCTAGCTTTGCTTTATGAAAAAGGCGATGGGGTTAAAGTTGATGCTCTTAAGGCGATTGGAATTTATGAAAAGTTGTGTGATGATGGATTTGAAAAAGCGTGTAATGCGTTGGGGGTTATCTATGAGAAAGCTCAAAATCCGACTAAAGCGATGAGTTTATATGAAAAAGCATGTAGCAAATCTGAACCAAAAGGGTGTTATAATCTAGCTACGATTTATGGAACTTCTAGCGATTTTAAGGATGATGTAAAGTCTGCTATCTATTTTGCTAGAGGGTGTGATAGTGGAGATATGAAGAGTTGTATAGGGATTGCAAATATTTATAATGAGGGGAAAGGGATTACCAAAGATGATGTTAAAGCCTCTAAACTTTATAAAAAAGCGTGTGATAATAATGACTCTACCGCATGTAATGCTTTAGGTTGGAAATATGAAAATGGCGAGGGTGTGACGCAAAATGGAGCGAAGGCACAAATGCTTTATACTAAAGCGTGTGATAGTAACAATACTGTGGCATGTTATAATCTAGCCGTACTTTATGATGATGGAAAATTCATCACTCAAGATAGTAAAAAAGCATTAGAAATTTATGACAAAACTTGTAAACAAAACTATTATAAATCTTGTAATAATATGGCAATAATCTATTTTAATGGCAAAGGTGTCAATAAAGATGAGAAAATTGCACGAAATTTATTGAAAAAAGCATGTAGTGGTGGGGATGATAGAGCTTGTTTAAATTACGAAATGCTTCAAAAGGCTAAAAGATAGTTAAAAAAAGTTATATTTTTTCATTTTTTAATCAAAAAGATAATAAAATTCCACATCAAATATAAAGAGGGAAAATTATGAGATTTGTATCTATTATTATCGGAAGTAAAAGTGATTATGAAGTAATGCAAGAGTGTGGATTGACATTAGAGAAGTTTGGGGTTGCTTACGAACTTATCATCTCTTCAGCTCATAGAAGTCCTGAACGAACAAAAAATTACATTAAAGTTGCAGAAGAAAAAGGTGCTCAAATCTTTATCGCAGCTGCTGGAATGGCGGCACATTTGGCTGGTGCTTTAGCTTCAGTGACTACAAAACCTGTTATCGGTGTGCCGATGGCAAGTGGTGAACTTCGTGGAGAAGATGCACTTTTAAGTACGGTTATGATGCCTTCTGGTATGCCTGTTGCGACAGTTGCGATTGGGAAAGCTGGAGCAGTCAATGCTGCGTATTTAGCGATTCAAATTTTGGCGTTAAATGATGATGAACTTAAAGTAAAACTTCAAGAAGATAGAATCTCAAAAGCCAAAAAGATAGAGTTAGACTCTAGCCAAATAGAAGTTCTTCTTTAAAGGAGGTAAGATGAGAGCTGATAAAAATCCAAAACGAACTAAAAGCGTTATTATCTTTACAACTCCATCTTGTGGCGTATGTACTAGAGCAAAGAGTTATTTTAAGTCAAAAGAGATAGCTTTTAAATCTATTGATTTATCAACAAATCCACAAGCTCAACAAGATTGTAAAAGACATGGATGTAAAGAATCGCCTGTAATTTTGATTGGTGGTACTCGTTGGGTTTGCGGGTTTGATGAGAAAAAAATAGAGATGATTTTAAAGAGTTAAGGGGAAAAATTATGGAAATCCAGCTTAAAAATATCGGTATGATTAAAGAGGCTAGTATTAAGATAGATGGTCTTACCGTTATTGCTGGAGAAAATGATACTGGAAAAAGTACGGTTGGGAAAGCGTTGTTTGCTATGATAAATGAAGTGACTAAAGTGCATAAATTAGCATTTTTTGATAGAATTTTTCATGAAAATTATTTTAGCAATCAATCACATGTATTTATCAAAATAGACGATACTTTTCAAGCTTCACTAACTTGGAATGATGAGGACAAGATACTTGAAAGTGAGGGAAAAATACCAAAAGAATTTACAAATGTAATTTTTATTGAAACACCATTTGTCATGAATTTTGTGAATAGTTTTTCTCAAATTAATAAAATACAATCTCGATTATCTTTATATGGAGATAACATTATTATTGATTTACCTTTTTTAACCAGTGATTTATTATTTAAATTATCAATAAGAAATAATAATGATGGTATAAAAATCATAAATGAAATAAAAAAAGTTATTGGTGGTTTTTTTGAAATAGATGATATTGGCAATATAGATTTTATCAAAAATAATAAAAAAATAGATATTTTAAATACTGCAATGGGTATTAAAACTTTTGGAATTTTGCAAATTCTATCAAAAAATAATTATTTAATTAAAGATTCCATTCTTATCCTTGATGAACCAGAAGTTCATCTTCATCCAAAATGGCAACTTAAGATGGCTGAATTAATTGTTTTATTGGTTCAAAGCGGTGTTAAGATTTTGGTAAATTCTCATAGTCCTTATATGATTGAAGCACTTCAACGATATAGTGAACGAGAAAAAGTGACAGCTGATTTTTATTTAGCAGAAGATGGCTATATCAATAAGATAAATGATAGTAACTCTCAAACATTGGAAAAAATATTTGAAAAACTATCAGAACCTTTTGATGTGTTTGATGAAATGGATAGTCAAAGTATGAAAAGCTTATTAGATGGCTGATTTAAATCAGTTTATCAAAGAATATAGTAATTACATAAGTACTTTCAAAGAGACAAGCTTTGATGACAATAATAACTCTTATTTATGCAAAGATGAAAGTCAAAATGTAATTAATTTTGATAAAATTTTAGAATCAAAATATCCAGATAGCAATAAAAGACCAAAATCTTTTGATGCTTTATATTGTTTTAATAATTTAATTTTTTGTATAGAGTTTAAAAACCAAAAACCTAGTCAAATAAATAATCAAGAAGTTCAAGATAAACTCAAGAGTGGGAAAGATGAATTGGTAAAGCTTTTTCAATCACTCAATATTCAAGCAAAAGAGTTTAAATTTATCTATTGTGTGGTATATAAACGGTGTATTGAGCCAAAAGATAGATACAAGTGTGGCGTTGAGAAAAATAAAGTATTATTTGGATTAGATGTGTATCAAGAACAAGGTTTTATTGAAAAAATATATACACAAAGTGTAGATTTTTTTACAAGAGAGTTTAAAAAACAATTTAAAAAGGAACTAACATGTTAACATTTTCGCAGCTACTCCTAAAACTTCAAGAGTTTTGGGCAAATCATGGATGTACCATAGTACAACCTTATGACTTACCAGCAGGAGCAGGGACTTTTCACCCCGCTACACTTTTAAGAAGTTTAGATAGTACGCCATGGAGTAGTGCTTATGTAGCACCATCTCGTCGTCCAACTGATGGAAGATATGGTGAAAATCCAAATCGTTTGGGTGCGTATTATCAGTTTCAAGTGCTTATCAAACCCTCGCCAGATAACATTCAAGAGTTGTATCTTAAAAGTTTAGAGTTTTTAGGGCTTGATACATCTTCGCATGATATCCGTTTTGTTGAGGACAATTGGGAATCTCCGACACTTGGAGCATGGGGACTTGGTTGGGAAGTTTGGCTTGATGGTATGGAAGTGACTCAATTTACCTATTTTCAACAAGTTGGAGGTATCGCTTGTGAGCCTGTTGCAGTTGAGATAACTTACGGAACAGAGAGACTTGCTATGTATCTTCAAGGAGTTGAATCGGTTTATGATATCGTTTGGAATGAGTATAATGGAGTGATTACAACTTATGGCGATGTCCATAAAGAGAGTGAATTTGAGTTTAGCAAGTACCATTTTGAAGTGGCAAATGTAGAAAAACTTTTAGCTCATTTTGAAGATGCTAGTAACGAGTGCAAAGCCTGTTTAGAGGCTCTACTTCCCCTTCCAGCATATGACCAATGTATGATTGCTTCTCACGCTTTCAATGTTTTGGATGCAAGAAAAGCCATCTCTCAAGCTCAAAGACAAAATTATATTTTGAAGATTCGTGAACTCTCAAAAGGCTGTGCAGGGCTTTATAAAGCTCAAGAAGAAGAGAGAAATAAAAGAGTCAAAGCCTAAGGCTCTTTTTATTGACAATTTAAATGGGTGATAAATAAAAAATTAGGTATCTAAAAAAGAAAACCCCTTGCTTTTAAAGGCAAGGGTAAAAAAAGAGGGAGTGTGGAGAAGAGTTTTATCTTACACAGTCGAAGAAATAATCCGTTTGTGCGATACCTTTTGTCTCTTCATCAAGTTGGTCAAGAACAGCATTTGTAATCCATGTTAAAAGATTTAACGCTCCTTTATAACCACTGATAGAGTATCTATGTAAATGATGTCTATCAAAGATAGGGAAACCGATTCTGATAAGTGGCGTACCTGTATCTCTATAAAGCTCTTTACCATATACATTTCCAATCATAAAATCAACTGGCTCTGTAAATAGAAGGCTTCTTAGATGCCATAAATCTTTACCTGCCCAGATTTGACACTCTTCTGACCATGTTGATGCTGAGATGATTTTTTTCATATCATCTTCCCAACCTTTCTTAGGTGCATTGTTACATAGAACATGAGTTGGAATACCACCCATTTCAACGATGAACGATACCAAACCAATCAAGAAATCAGGGTCACCATAGATAGCAAACTTTTTGCCATGCATATATGGATAACTATCTTGCATAGCATCTACAAGTCTTGCTCTTTGGATATTTATCTCTTCTGGAACTTCTTTACCTGTAAGCTCTGCAAGTTTCATGATAAATTCATCTGTTCCACCTAAACCGATTGGATTACAAGTTGCATAACCTTGTTTCCATTTTGTTTTAATCGTTTTAGAAGTTTGGATAGTTGAATACTTTTGTAAACTTATCGTTGCTTTTGCATTGATAGCCGTTTTTGTATCCTCTAGTTTAGTACCACCTGCATAAAGTTTATACTCACCAGCTCCTGTATTCCATTGCTCTTCATGGTCACCAATCATTACAATTTTGTCACTAAAAAGTTTACTTATCTCTTTAATCTCAGCAAGGCTTCCAAGGTATGGTTCAAATCCTGGGATGATGTTGATTCTCTCTTCGTCAAGAACTTTTGCATCTCTTTCAGGATTTAACTGCTCTAAAATAGACTTCATCATGTTATCATAACCTGTTATATGGCTACCAACAAATGATGGAGTATGTGCGTAAGTGATAGGAAGCTCATCCAATTCACCCTCTGCATCTTTTCTAGCACCTAAAACGAAAGCATTTAAGTCATCACCGATAACTTCAGCCATACAAGTTGTACTTAC
>SDAZ01000101.1 GCA_006212005.1 Sulfurovum sp.
AAAAATATAAAATAAAAACTTTATACTATTCACAGTAAATCCTTTATGATTTTATGTATAAAAATTATTATATTATAGTATTTAAAAACTTTATATCATATAAAATAATTGTTATTTTGCCCATTTTAGAAACTCATCTTTTGAACCATTAAAATAGTTCAAGTCCACATCAGTATCAATGCCTTTTATCTTTCCTGTATGTGAGAATTGCAAAATTAGCCACTCTCTATCGTCGATGATTTTAGGCTTTTTATTATGTATATCACTGTACCAAATTGGGTTATCTAAAAATTTTCCCACAAGATATCTATCATAAAAGTGATTATTGGTGTAAAATATCGGTCTTTTACCATAATATTTATAGAGTCTATCCTCTATGACCACAATATCTTGAACTATTTGCTCATCGGTTTTATTGCTATCACAATTGCCTAAAAACTCCAAATCAATTGCAGGAGGAAGAGAATCTGGCTCTTTTGGAACACTATCTATAAAGTTATTTGCTTGTTCTTCTCCACTTTTACACGATTTAAAAAAATGATACGCTCCAACTTTAAAACCCTCATCTCGTGCTTCTTCCCAATTTTGATTGAATCGTTTATCTTTAAAATCACCACCTTCTGTGGCTTTAATATAGACAAAATGCACTAATCGTTCATTGACATCATCCCAATCAATCTCTTTTTGGTGGTTAGAGACATCGATACCCATGATTTTCGATGAATTAATATCATCATTATCACCTAAATATCCCTTAAAATAGAAATACAAAAGAATGGTTAAGGCTACAAAAAAGTAGGTTATGAGTTTTAATATTTTTTCAAGATTGATAGTCATAATATTTTAAAAAGGATTCCACCAGATAAAAAGAGCCAAAAATAAGATAGTTTTCATCATCACATAGAGTAGTAAAGTCTTTAAAAGATATATCTAAAGTCTCCAAAGTTTTTATTAGAGTCTCTTTTTTTATAGCTCTAAAGGCATCTATCTCTAAAATCTCAACCCTTTTTATATAAGGTTTAAAATTTTTCAAGATAGCATTAAAATCTTTGTCATCAAGAGAGTTATAAATAAGAATTGGCTTTGTGGCAAAAACTTTTTGAATCGAATCTATCATAACCGATGAAGCCAAAAGATTGTGTCCAACATCTATACGAATATTTTTAGCCAATGGATAAAATCTTCCAAAAAGCTCTATCTTGCAAAAATCTTCTATATTATAAGGTAGATTTAAAATCTCAAGGGCTTTAAGTGCCAACCTTGCATTATCATAGAGATAATCACCCAAAAATAACTCATCAATAATCTTTTTTAATCGTAGATTTTCATCTTTTTTATCTAAGATATAAATGGTTGTATTTTTTTTATTGGCTATATCGTAAACTTCTTGATAGGTTTGAAACCCGATAAGAGCTGTAGAATTGATAGAATTGAGTTTAGTCGTAGCAATTTGCTCTATCGTATCACCCAAAAATGCTTGATGGTCAATGCCAATTGGGGTAATTACGCTAAGAATCTTTGGAGCAACATTTGTGGCATCAAATTCACCACCAAGTCCAGCTTCAAGAATCATAAAGTCAGACTCTTCTCCTACAACCAAGGCTAAAAGTGTACTATATTCGAAATAACTAAGCTCATCACTCATCTCAACACCCAAGATAGTAAAAAGTTTTTCATGAGCCTTTTGTAATATCTCATCACAACTCTCTTCTCCATCTATCCAAATTCGCTCATTAAACTTTTTGATATGAGGAGAGGAGTAGTGCATAACCTTAAAACCCTGAAAAAAAAGAAGCGAGGCTATCATTCTTCCTGTGCTACCTTTTCCATTTGTTCCGACAATATGAATCGTTGGAATAGCTTTAAGATGTGGTTTTAACATCGTATAAGCCTTATGCACCCGTTGATGGTCTATCTCTTTATAATAGAGTGGTTTTGAGTCTAAAAAATCTAAAAAATTCACTTCGTAACTTCTTTTGCTCCAATAACACCCATGTAGGCTACAAACTGGTCAATCGCTTTTTTTGAACCCTCTTCAATCGCATCATATCGATTTGAGGAAGAGATAATCGCACTTTGTTGAATCGGAAAAGCATAAAGCCCAACCATATCTTTTTGTATCACTTTTTTATCTTTCGTAAACTCAAAATGAAGCGTTGTGCGTGTTTGATAATATCGTACATATCCACTATCATCATATTGAAGCGGAATAAAATCTATACTTTTATACGATACTTTTAAGTGTGCCGTCGAGTCACTTTTTGCAACAACATTTCCTTTTAATCTAAATAAAATTGCTCGATTAATCGCCTCTTTTGTCAAAACTGAGTTTTCAGGGTCGCTTAATGAAACATCAATATCTAACGATACATCTCCAACCATCTCTTTTGTATATGTGGCTGAGGGTTTATATCCACAAGAGGTTAAAAAAAATATAATAATAAAAAGGAGTATGGTTTTGAATTTCATCTTTCTACCTAATAACAAAATTGACAAGTTTATTTGGCACAACAATCTCTTTAACCATCGTCATATTTTCAAGCCAACGAGATGCAACACTTCTAGCTGTTTCTAAAATCACCTCTTTTGAAGCCGTTGGCGATATCTCCATATTTATTCTATGTTTTCCATTGATACTTATCGCCATAGTAATACTCTCTTTGATAAAAACCTCTTCAATAATCTCTATCTTATGCGTTAAATTTTTACCCGCAAAAAGTCTATCACTAAGTTCATGGCTAAGATGAGGAATAATTGGCTCAAGAAGATGAAGAATAATGTACATCCCCTCACTCCAAACTTCACCACTCTCTTGCTTATCAAGTGCATTTAAAGCCTCCATACAAGAAGCAATCAATGTATTGAACGAAAAGCTACTCTCAAAAACATCGGTTGATTTTTTCAATGCCTCATAAACTTTTTGTCTTGCATATTTTTCATCTTTTGAAAGTTTTGAATGCTCAATCTTCTCTAATCTAGGTTGAGTCACTTTTGAAGTTGCTCTATCGTAAAGTCGCTTTAAAAATCTAAAAGAACCCTCAACTGCACTATCATTCCACTCAAGCTCTTTTTGTGGTGGAGAGGCAAATAAAATGAACAATCTAGCCGTATCTGCTCCATATTTTTTAATAATCTCATCTGGGTCAACTGTATTGCCTTTTGATTTACTCATCTTAGCACCATCTTTTAAAACCATACCTTGCGTCAAAAGTCTCTCAAACGGCTCATCAATCTGAACATAACCCAAATCTCTAAGCACTTTGGTAAAAAATCTAGCATATAAAAGATGTAAAATAGCATGTTCAATCCCACCAATATACTGGTCAACACCCAACCAATACTTCACATCTTCTTTATCTATCCCAACATTTTCCCAATTTTTAGGATTTACGGCATATCTAAATTGATACCAGCTAGATTGTACAAAAGTATCCATGGTATCAGTTTCTCGAATCGCATCTTTACCACACTTTGGACATTTACACTCTTTCCATGTAGGATGTTTTTCAAGAGGATTGCCCTCCCCAGTAATTTGAACATCATCAGGAAGTGTGATTGGAAGATTGTCTATCTTTTCAGGGACAACACCACAATCATCACAATGCACAAAAGGAATCGGAGCACCCCAATATCTTTGACGACTCACACCCCAATTTCTAAGTTTAAAATTTGTCTTAGCACTTCCGATACTTTTTTCTTCAAAAAGAGCGATGATTTTTGCTTTTGCTTCAACATTATCAACGCCATTAAACTCATCTGAATTTATCAGTTTCCCACTTCCTATATACGCACCATTGGAGATATCACCCTCTATAACTTGCTTGATAGGAAGTTGATATTTTGTTGCAAACTCCCAATCTCTCTCATCATGAGCAGGAACACTCATAACAGCACCACCACCATAAGATGCCAAGACAAAATTTGCACACCATAAAGGAACTTTTTCACCTGTTAATGGATGAATCGCTTCAATGCCTAACTTATACCCCTCTTTTGGAGCTTGTGAACGCTCTCGCTCTGTCATATTTGCCATAGATTCTATCTCTTTGGCATCTTTTAACAAACCCTTTTTAAGAAGTTTTTTTACAATAGGATGCTCAGGTGCTAAGGCACAATAGGTAACTCCATAGATAGTATCCGCTCTAGTGGTAAATACATCAAAGCTTTTTATCTCATCGTCGAGTTGTTTGATAGACTCATCACTAAGTGAAAATGAAAAATTTAATCCGATGGATTTACCTATCCAGTTATTTTGCATAGCCAATACTTGTGAAGGCCATTTCCCCTCCAAAAGAGACAAATCTTCTAAAAGCTCATCTGCATACTTGACGATATCAAGATAATACCCTTGCATTTGTCGCTGAACCACTTGTGTACCACATCTCCAACAACAACCATCTTCTAACTGCTCATTTGCTAAAACGGTTAAATCATGAGGACACCAATTTACCGTAGTTAGTTCTCTAAACAAAACTCCAACTTCATACATTTTGATGATAAACTCTTGCTCCCATTTGGTATAAAGTGGGTCACAAGTAGCAAGTTCTCTATTTTTTGAAAAGGAAAAACCCAATGATTTAAGCTCTTTACTCATATACTCTATATTTTCATAAGTCCACTTTTTGGGATGAAGATTGTGTTTAATCGCTGCATTTTCAGCAGGCATTCCAAAAGCATCAAAGCCTATTGGATGAAGAACATTGAAGCCCTGTTTTCGATAATATCTAGCGATAGAATCACTAATAGCATAATTTCTAACATGCCCCATATGTAGTCTTCCACTTGGAAATGGGAACATACTAAGTATATATTTTTTAGATAAACTCTTATCATCGCTTGGTTCAAAAGAACCATTTTTATCCCAAATATCTTGCCACTTGGACTCAATTTGGCTAGGATTGTAACTCATCTGTCTCTCCAGAGTAAAAAATTGTTGCAATTATAACCAAATTTATCTTTTTGAAACGCTACTCCATCACATTTATATCTACTCTTCTAGCTTGATTATAGCTATCTTCGGAAAGCTTAGGTTTTGAAACCACGATTTGAGACTCATTGACTCCCATATCAACTAAAACTTGTTTGATATTTGAAGCTCTTTGACGAGACAATGACTCACTATAACTCACATCTCCATACTTATCATAACGCCCTGAAAGTGAGACTTTAGCATTTGGATTTGATTGTAATTTTACAACAATATCATTCATATCATCTGCATTTAGATTTTCAGGAGTTGAGTCATTTGAACCAAAATAAACCCGTTTACTCGAAACACTTTTTACAGCCGTTGGAGTTGTTGTAGGTTTTGCTTCAACTTCTTGATTTTCTTTTTGTTTTGGTGCTTGTGTTAGATTTTTATCTTGACTCTTTTGAGTTTCTACAACTTCATTTGTCACCACTTTTTGAGTTAGAACTGTTTGCTCTTCTAAAGCTTTACGCTCTCTAGGAGTAATTGGTGTACCATTTGGTGTAAGATTTGCATCACTTAGAGTTGTATTTTCATCAAGTGAGATATTTATCTCTTCTATCTGCGGTGTCTCAACTGCTCTTATTTGTGTTCCCATAACAGCGGTATTATTTGGCTCAATAGAAAGTTCTGCGATATACTCTTCATCGCTAGAAGATACCAAAGAGTTAAAAACAACCGCTAAAAGAACAGCACCCACAACAAAAGAGGCAATTTTAAGTGCATTTGTAGATTTGGTTTCGATAGCTTGTGGCTTTGGAGTTTTCTCAACTTTTTGAACACTTTCTTTTTTTGGTGTTTCTTTTTCGACTTTTTGAGTTTTTGGAATGCTTTCTTCATCAGATGGAGATGAATTTTGTGAAGCTTTAGCACTAGATGCACCAAACATAGAAGTTATAAAACTAACTTTTGCTTTCTCTTTAGGCAAACCATGTTCGATAAAATCATAAATATCTCCAGAAACAAAAGAGGGTATGATTCCATTTGGGGACATCACACTGATAACTTTAGGCAACGCAAAACCAATCGCACCATTAACGATATTTTTATCAAGTTCTAAGTTAGTCGAAATGCGTTCAATCAATCCATTTGTTCCACCAAAAACTCTTGCTACATCTTTACTTTTAAGAGGTGAAAGCTCATCAGCATCTTTGCTTACCCACTCTTTAACCTCATTTCCTAATCCATTTTTATAGAGTGTTGAGATAAAATTAGCGACCCCACCACTATTTTTATCAATGATTTGTGAAACTATATTTTGAACAAAAGCCTCACTCTTTTCCCCTAATCCGAACTTCTCTTTCGACAACTTAACAATATTTGTAAACATAACATCCCCTCTGTTAGATTTTCAACCACAAATATCAGATACTTATAGTAAATGTTATTATACCTCTTTGTTTATTAAGAGTTTAGAAGAGATAGAAACATTTGTGTGAAGTTTTTTTTCACATTTTTACTTTTTAGAATAGTGTTACTTTTCGATTCGTATCATCATCACTTTTCCACGAACAACACTCATCTTTTCGAGTTCATTCATAGCAAAGATTATTTTCTGTTCTTTTGTCTCATGTGTGGTAAAAAGTAACTCTACCGACTCATCTTTATCATCATCTGGTTTTTGTAACATAGACTCAATCGAGATATCCAAGTGGCTCAAAAGATTGGTAATCTGTGCTAAAACGCCTTTTTTATCCTCGACACTCATGCGTAGATAGTAGTGCGTCGAAATCTCATCTTTACTCAATAAACTAAGCCCACTCTCGAGAGGTTTTTTATAACCAAGCATAGGAGAACCATTACCTCTTACGATATCTATAATATCTGAAATAACCGCAGAAGCTGTCGCATTTCCACCAGCTCCAGCCCCATAATATAGCGTTTCGCCAACACAATCACCTTTAAGCATAACCGCATTCATCACACCATCAACTTTGGCTATCATGCTCTCTTTAGGTATCATCGTCGGATGAACTCGTATCTCAACACCTGTGCCAACTTTAGAAGCAATACCTAAAAGCTTAATCACATAATCAAAATCATTGGCAAATTCGATATCGGTTTGACTGATATGCTCAATACCTTCAATCAAAATGTCTTCAGGCTTAGCATCAATCCCATAAGCGATACTTGAAAGAATCA
>SDAZ01000102.1 GCA_006212005.1 Sulfurovum sp.
CTAAAGGCATAACCGCAGCCGCACCAGCACTCTCAAGTCGTTTAGCCATAATCGGGTCATCACTTGTATAAGCCATAATCGTAAATCCATCACGAGCCAAAACTTCACACGCTTTAATGGTTTCAATGACATCAGGATAGAGTGTTTTTGCAGTATCACCAATCACTTCAAGTTTAATCAAATCAATCCCTGTCGCTTCTCGTGTAAGTCTAAAAAGGGTTATTGCTTCTTCTGCTGTTGTACATCCAGCCGAATTTGGTAAAAACTTGACATTTGTATTTTTAAAATAATCCATCAAATTCTCTTCTTCAGGATTGGTAATATTGACTCTTCTAACGGCAACAGTGATAAGCTCACTTCCACTTGCAAGGGTTGCGTCAAGTGTGGTTTGAAAACTATCATATTTCCCACTACCCACTATAAGCCTACTA
Organism: Sulfurovum sp.; assembly: GCA_006212005.1. Lineage (GTDB taxonomy): Bacteria > Campylobacterota > Campylobacteria > Campylobacterales > Sulfurovaceae > UBA1140. The sequence goes on from SDAZ01000102.1 coordinate 432, forward strand.
TTTAACTCATATTTTCCAATTTTTAGAATGTTATTCATCGTCTCTTCTCCAGTTGTTTAAGTCAGTGTAGCTTATCAAAAAAATCTTTAAATTGTCACAGAAAATTTATTATTTATGGAAAAAAATTATGATATACTTCGCAAAATTATAATTATCATAAGGAAATCAAATGAAAAAAGGGATAATTCTCTCTCTAGCACTCATCTTTAGTGCGTGTAGCGACAAATCATCTAGTGAGGTTAAATTTATTGAAAATCCACCAATTCAGGCTTTAGGAGCTGGAAAGATAAAAGATTTTATCTCTGGAGTTAAGGGGCATCTTGAAAGTATGATGAAAAGTGACCCTAGTGGTGTGAATGGGATGAATATGTGTAGTGTTGATGCTATGAGATTGACAAGTGAATACAATAAAATGATATCAGATAGTAATGTTACTATAAGAAGAAGTGCTTTAAAATATCGAAATGAGGCAAATAAACCAGATACTACGGATGAAGTTGTGATGAATAAGTTTATCGAGAGTAACAATTTTGAAAAGCCACTTGTAGTTGAGACCAACGAGGGTTATCGTGTGTATAAAGCATTGCCAACGATGAAACCTTGTTTGGCGTGTCATGGTGAAAACATTAAGCCAGAAGTTCAAGCACTTATCACGAAAAGTTATCCAAAAGATTTGGCGAGTGGCTTTAAAGAGGGTGATTTTAGAGGTGTTGTTATCGCTGAGATTAAAAAATAGTTTAAAGTTTGGGGTGAAAATTTCTCACCCCATTGTATACATTATCTTGCTATAAAGCTAAGAGCATAATATATTCCAGCACTTAGTAGAGCCGTAACAGGTAAAGTGAAAATCCATGAAAGCAAAATTGCCTTAACTGTGCTTTTTTGTATTCCACCATTTGGTTCTGCAACCATTGAACCTGCAACAGCACTAGAAACAATATGCGTTGTGCTTAGAGGAGCATGGCAAAAGTTTGCGGCTAAAATTGTCATCATTGCCATTCCTTGAGCTACTGTACCTTGCATATAATTGATTGGTTGAGAACCGATTTTTTCTCCTATGGTAGTAACGATTCTTTTGTAACCTACCATTGTACCGATACTAAGAGCCAATGCTACCGCAACTATTACCCATGTTGGTACATATTCAGTAGCTGATACTAAAGTTTTTCTTTGACTGGCGATATAATCAGATTTGTCTTTATCTGTTTTATCATATCTTTTTTCTACTTGTTCAAAGAAGTTATTTTTACTATAAATTTATTACTAAACTATAATTTATGGTAACAAAAATGATATTTTTTTATTATAAAAATTTAAAAATAATTAAATCTATGATAATATAAACTTATATTTTTAAAAATAATTATGAGGCTTTTATCGTGAAAAGTAATGAGATAGAGATAGTAGTAGTAGAAGATGAAGCTGATATTTTAGAGCTTTTAGAGTATCAACTTCAAAAAGCAGGTTATGCTGTCACTGGGTTTTTATCGACGCAAAATGTAGAAAAATTTTTAGAGCAAGAGAGCGTCTCGTTGATGATAATCGATAGAAATCTTCCTGATATAGAGGGAAGTGAGTTTGTAAGACATTTACGAGAGATGGGATTTGATGTTCCTGTAATATTTTTAAGTGCAAAAGATGCTCCATCGGATATTATTGATGGATTTAAACGAGGTGGTGATGACTATATGACCAAACCGTTCAATACTAATGAACTTTTGGTTCGTGTTGAGGCGATTTTGAAACGAAGTGGCGTGAAAGTACTTGATAAGATACGATATAGAGATATGATTTTAGATATAAAAAATAGACTTTTGAAGATTGACGATAAGGTTTTAGAGCTTACCAATATGGAGTATCATATTTTGTATCTATTTTTGAAAAATCCAAATAAAGTTATCCATAGAGATGTGCTAAGAGATGAGATTTGGGGTGATTGTGGTGATGATTTTCAAGAAAAAACGATAAATGTGGCTATTAATAGACTAAAGAAGAAGATAGACCCGAACAGCGAGAAAGATTATTTGATTTCGATTTGGGGAGTTGGTTATAAGTTAGTTTAGATTTTATCTACCCCTGCAAAAAGCAAGGGTATCTAAAACTACTTACAGAGCTGTAACATTCTCAGCTTGTGGACCTTTTTGACCTTGACCAACAGTATAAGTTACTTTTTGACCTTCATTTAAACTAACACGACCATAACCTTTTGAGTTAACTTGACGAAAGTGTACAAATAAATCTTTATCTCCGTTATCTTGTTGGATAAATCCAAAACCTTTTTCACTATTAAACCATTTAACAGTTCCGTTTAATGTATCTGACATTATTAACCTTTTTTAAAATGTAACCTCTTGTGGAGGGTTTAGAAAATACGAAATAGACAATACTTTTAGATAAACTGCCCAAAATAAAGGAACAGATTAAAATAGGTATAAAATTTAAAATCATACTTCAACAAAAGTATTATATCTAAAAAAAGAGTAAAACGATAACAATATTTGAATATAAAATGATTTTTTTAGATATAATCAAAATTCAAAAATCAATTCCAAAGGCTTCATTTGAAAATCTCATCAAATAAATTGATATACATCGTTGCACTCTTCTTTGTTTTGTTTGCAAATTACTCATTTTTCAATAAAACTTTAGAAGTTTACCCTCTAAATCTAGCTAATATTGGCTTTTTGCTCTCTTTAGTTTTGCTTTTATGGTCGGTTATCGTTATTTTTTTAACACTTTTTGGATTTAAAAAGACACTTAAGCCCATTATTATCGCTTTATTGATGATATCTTCATTTACAGCGTATTTTATGGATAGTTATGGAATCATTATTGATGATAGTATGCTTTTAAATACAGCTCAAACCAATATGAGTGAATCTATGGATTTATTGAGCTTGGAGATGTTTTTATATTTTATCTTTTTGGGGCTACTTCCTTCCACATTTGTTTACTTTTCAAAAGTTGAATATATCAATGTGAAAAGTGAACTTAAAAATAAATTAAAAGCTTTTGGGTTGTCCTTGCTTTTGATTGGAGTTTCAGTTTTTGCTTTTAGTGGTCATTATGCTTCATTTTTCAGGGAACATAAACCTCTTAGATATCATACCAATCCAACTTATTGGATATATAGTGTGATTAAATTTAGCTCATCAACTTTTAAAAAAGAGCAAGAATTTAAAGTTTTAGATAACAATCCAAATACTAAAGAAGAGAATGATAAAAATCATAAAGAGTTAATCATTATGGTTGTTGGTGAGGCGGTAAGAAGCGATCATTTTTCGTTAAATGGTTACTCTAAAGAGACAAATCCTCAGCTCAAAAAAGAGGATATTGTCAATTTTTCAAATCTAACATCGTGTGGAACTTCAACTGCTCATAGTGTTCCTTGTATGTTTTCCCAGCTCACAAGAGAAACTTTCGATAAAGATGAGGCAAAATATACGCAAAATGCTTTGGATATATTGGCAAAAACGGGTCATATTAATGTTTTATGGAGAGACAATAACTCTGATTCAAAAGATGTGGCTACTCGTTTAACTTATGAAGATTTTAAAAACCCTAAGAACAATACGATTTGTGATGATGAGTGTAGAGATGAGGGGATGCTTGTTGGGCTTGATACTTATATCCAAAAACATAAAGATGAAGATATTCTTATCGTTTTACATCAGATGGGAAATCATGGTCCTGCGTATTATAAACGATATCCAAAAAGTTTTGAGAAGTTTAAACCTGTATGCGAGACAAATCAGTTAGAGAGTTGCACAAATGAGCAAATATCAAATGCTTATGATAATGCTATTTTATATACGGATGATTTTTTAGTTAAAACGATAAATTTTTTAAAAAAATATGATGGAAAATATGAAACAGCGATGATTTATATGAGTGACCATGGCGAAAGTTTGGGAGAAAATGGTGTTTATCTTCATGGATTGCCTTATATAGTTGCTCCTGATGCTCAAAAAAGAGTGGGTGCTTTGATGTGGTTTGGAAATACGATTCGACACGATTTTGATTATAATAAAGTTGTTAATTCATCAAAAAATGAGTATTCACATGATAACCTTTTTCATACACTTTTAGGAATATTTGAGATACAAAGTGAAGTTTACGAAAAAGAGATGGATATCTTACATGGTTCAAAATAGAGATATCTTCGTTGTCTCATTGCTTCTTATTGGAAGTATCCTATTTTTTGGATTTAGTCATGTGGATATTTATCTTCAAGATATGTTTTTTGATTTTGAAACTAAAAAGTGGATATTGGATTCGTCTTTACAGCCTTATAAATTTATATTTTATAATGGGATAAAAAACTTATTGATTATTATCGCTGTTCTTTTTTTGATAATTTTTATTTATAGTAAGCTAAAAAAAGTATTTATAAATTATCATAGAGGATTATTGATAGTTGTAGCGTCAAGTATTTTGATTCCTGTTAGTGTTGGTGGACTTAAAAAAATAAGCAATATGCCATGTCCTAAAAATGAAATTCGTTATTGTGGAATCTATCCAGAAATCAAAGTTTGGGAGAGTTATCCAAAAGAGTTTGCTTGTAAAGATAAGATACAGTGTTGGCCTGCTGGTCATGCAAGTGGTGGATTTGCTTTGATGAGTCTCTTTTTCCTTTTTCATTCTAAAAGAAATAAATTTATAGCTTTGGGTAGTGCTTTGGTTATAGGTTGGAGTATGGGCTTGTATAAGATGATAATCGGTGACCATTATTTTAGTCACACTTTTATCACGATGTTAATTGCATGGCTTTTGGTTTTGATACTTTCTAAAGTTATCAAAGAGTAGAAAATAAAATTTAAGGATTATATATGAAGATAAGAAAAATACTTTTAGGATTTTTAGCAATAAATTCTCTATCTTATGGCAATATGAGTGTCAACAGTGAGATGAGTCATTTAGTCGGTGGTGCTGTTATGGCTGGAGCTATTAGTTATACTGTAGATAAATATTATCCACAAGAGAGAGAAAATCAGGCAAATATAGCTTTTTGGACAAGTAGTTTACTTATGATAGCAGAATCTACAGTAGAATATAAACTTCATGGAGAGGGTCGAAATCAAAGCATTGATGCTATTTCTCATATTATTGGTTCTGCAATTGGAGCATATGCTACAAGTCAATATCTTTTAGTTCCAAGTATTCATAAAGATAAAGAAGAGATAACGGTAGGATTGCAATTAAAAAGTTCATTTTAATCAGAGCTTATAAATAAAATTTTATAAAAGATGTGTATAATGCTTTCCATGAAAAAAGAGATATTTTTATGTGCCATAAATAATGTGTTAAGTGGAAGTTGCGACCAAGATTGCCAATTTTGTACTCAAAGTGTACGATATCGAGCCAATATCGAAAGATATAACTATAAATCCATCGATAAAATAGTTCAAGAGGCTTTGATAGCTAAGAGTTATGGGGCGTTGGGATACTGTTTGGTGACGGCGGGGGTAGGTTTAGACGATAAAAAGACTGAATTTATTGCTAAAGTTGCAAGGGCTATTAAAAGTGAGATAGAGGGATTAAATCTTATAGCTTGTAATGGTTTGGCTTCAGTTGAACAGCTTAGAGTTCTTAAAGAGAGTGGAGTGGATAGTTATAACCACAATTTGGAGAGTGCAAAAGCTTATGATGAGAAGATTTGTACAACGCACAGTTGGCAAGAGCGATATCAAGCCTGTTTAAATGTTAAAGAGGTTGGCTTGAAATTGTGTAGTGGTGGAATTTTTGGTATGGGTGAGAGTGAGGAGGATAGAGTTTCACTCATCGAAGCTATCGCATCTTTAGAGCCTGAAGCTGTACCGCTCAATTTTTATCATCCAAATCTAGCTTTGCCTATAAAAGAGCGAAATATCTCTATGGTAGAGGGACTTAAAGTTATCCATACGATGCGAGAAAAGTTGGGCGTTGAGAAGCTTTTGATGATTGCTGGTGGTAGAGAATTGATGTTTAAAGAGTATACAAAAGAGATGTTTGAAGCAGGTGCGAATGCTATTGTTATTGGAAATTATCTTACAACAGAAGGTGAAATCCCATCAACGGATAGAGAGATGATTCATGCGTTAGGGTATGGTGTAGCGTCTAGTTGTGAGGCAAAAGATTGAAAAAGATAGCCATTTTATTTAGTGGAGCAGGTTCAAATCTAGCCTATATATTGGAACATCTTCATCAAAAAAAAGTTGAAGTTGTTTTGACCATTAGCAACAATCCAAATGCAAAAGGGATAAAATATGCAAAAAAATATAATATCCCATGTGTCATTATAGACTCTAAAGCATTTGCTTTAAGAGAAGATTTTGATAATGCACTTGTTGAAGAAATCCAAAAACATAGTATAGATTTGAGTGTTTTAGCTGGATTCATGCGTATTTTGACACCTGTTTTTACAGACAACATCAAATCTATCAATCTTCACCCCTCACTTCTTCCAAAATTTAAAGGTTTAAAAGCGATTGAGAGAACTTATAAGAGTGATGATGAGTTTGGTGGCGTAAGTGTTCATTGGGTCAATAGTGAACTAGATGCTGGAGAGATTATCGTTCAAAAGCAGATATCTAAAGTTGGTTTGAGCTTTGATGAATATTTAGAGCAGATAAAAACCATTGAAAAAATTGCTCTTTGCGAAGCGATTGAAAAATCTTTACTTATTTAGC
>SDAZ01000103.1 GCA_006212005.1 Sulfurovum sp.
TGACTCTATGATTTTAGGGGTCACAACGATGGCTATATTTTCATTACCTCTTTGAACTCTAATGTTTAGAATAGGGCTTGAGCTTTGCGTTACCACGACACCTATATCTTCCCATTTTGTTATCGTTTGATGATTTATTTCTAAGATTTTATCACCCTTTTTCAGTCCTGCTTCATAGGCTGGAAGGGTAGAGTTTAGCTCTCCAACAGTTGGCATAAGCGTAGGAACACCAATAAAGGCAATCGTTATATAGATAAAAAAAGCAGTTAAAATATTGGCAAAAGGACCACCTAAAAGTATCAAAATCCTCTGCCACGGTTTTTTACTATTATAACTATCGCTATCACTACTAATAGCCAATGGGTCTGTATCATCTTGACCTTTCATCTTCACATAACCGCCAAGAGGAATCATCGAAATACTCCACTGCGTTTTACCTATCTGTTTAGAGAAGATTTTTTTACCAAAACCTATACTAAAAACATCAACTTGTACGCCAAAAAACCGTGCAACCAAAAAATGACCTAATTCATGGAAAAATATCAAAAACGATAATACTATGAGTGAACTTATAAATGACATCGAGCCTCTACTTATTTAAATTTTTTTAAAAAGTAATTATAACGAACTATTAATAAATTATGATAAAATATTAAATATAATAGATTCAAAATAAAAAAGGAGCAGATTATGGACGCCAGAGGTATATCTTTTATACCTAACAACACTCACAAAGATGCAGTTGAGCTTATCAACAAGTCAACAGACATCATCGAAGAGACAAGTGAAAGTTTTAAAAGATATGTAGAACTGATATCAGAGGATATCACAAAGTTCAAAAGTATAAAGTATGATATGCAAACGAAGTTACTTCATGAGAGTAATTATCTTTTGCGAAAAGGTGGTTATGAGAGTTTAACTACACAAGAAAATAGAAGTTTTGATATCTCATTTGATTGTGATGACCACATCGAAGCACCAACGATTATAAAATCAATCTATTCAGGTCGTTTTTCAGGTTTTTTATTGGCGTTATTGGTCGCAACTATTATTGCTTTCGCATGGATTGTAACTGCTAGTGTATATCAAAATTTACCAATTTTTCAGATACCAACAGATGAAAATATGAGCAAAGTTTTACTATGGATAGGCGGAGGTATGATAGGATATAGTGGTAATGCGTTGAGTGGAGCATTAATTTTAGGATTTAGCTCTCTATTTTTTGCATGGATTGTATATGCCATTCGAGTTAGTATTCAGTCTAAAAAGAATATATCTTTAGCAACTCAAATTTATGATGCTTCGCTTCAATATTGCAATCAAAAAGAGCACTCTATCGTGAAAATGAAAGAGATAGATAATCATTTTTTAGAAATTTTTGGTTTATGTAAAAATTATGGTATTTTTATCGAAGAGTACAATGCTGTTTTAAGAAGAGTTTTTCATATCGAAGGCATCGTTTTATTTGAAGATTATGTAGAACATTCAAAACAAAGCATGAGAGAGCTTTCAGGGCTTGTTATACATATCAATACTATCTTAAATACACCGATATCTATGCAAAATCATCTCAACCTTGAAGCAATAGAGATATCAAATAGTGCAAAAAATCACTATCAAGAATTTATCAAACGAGTTTACCCAAGAAGTTAAATCACATAATCTTTTTTAAAACTAATATTGATACAATTGTGTCAAATTTAAAAAAGGTTGTCAAAAAATGTTTGCTAGATTTAGACGAAAAAGAATACACCCAGTTTTAAGGGATTTACTCCAAGAGACTCACATTCGTGCCACTGATTTCATCTATCCTTTATTTGTTAGAAGTGGTGTCGGTATCAAAGATGAAGTTGGCTCTATGCCTGATGTATTTCAGATGAGTGTTGATGAAGTCATTAAAGAGTGTGAAGTTTTAAAATCTTTAGGTATCTATTCGATTATTTTATTTGGTATTCCTGATACAAAAGATGCTATTGGAAGTGATGCTTTATGTGAACATGGAATTATTTCAAGTAGTGTTAAGGCGATAAAAAAAGCTCATCCAGATATGTTTATCGTAACAGATTTATGTTTTTGTGAATATACTGACCATGGACATTGTGGTGTTTTAGACCACAAATTGGGTACAGTTGACAATGATGAAACCCTTAAAAATCTAGCTATTCAAGCGGTTATTCATGCAAAAGCTGGAGTTGATATGATAGCTCCTAGTGGTATGATGGATGGGATGATTGGAGCGATTCGTAAAGGATTGGATAGTGCAGGATTTGAACATATTGCGATTATGAGTTACTCTACCAAATTTTCAAGCAGTTATTATGGTCCATTTCGTGATGTTGCCGAGTCTTCTCCCTCTTTTGGAGATAGACGAACTTATCAGATGAATCCAGCAAACAGACAAGAAGCGATATTGGAGTCTTTGGCTGATGAAGAGGAAGGTGCTGATATTTTGATGGTTAAACCTGCCCTTGCATATCTTGATATTGTTCGTGATATCAAAGAACACTCTAAATTGCCAATGGCTGTTTATAATGTGAGTGGTGAGTATAGTATGCTCAAATTTGCAGGTCGTGCAGGAGTTATCGATTATGAAAAAGTGATGATGGAGACGATGATGGCATTTAAAAGAGCTGGAGCGGACATTATCATAAGTTACCATGCGAAAGAGGTCGCACAAATTTTAAAAAATAATTCGTAATTTTATGAAAATCAACACTCTTTGGTACATTTTAATGCACCTTACAAACAATTTAAAAATAATTAGGATATAAAATGACAAGCAATAATAATGAAGTTAGACAATACATAGACAAAGTTTTAGAAGATATTAAAATAAAAAATCCAAGTGAATATGAGTTTCATCAAGCTACCAAAGAGGTTCTAAGTTCACTTAAACCACTCTTGTTAAAAGAGCCTAGATATATGCAAAACTCTATTTTAGAGCGAATTGTTATTCCTGAAAGAACGATTATATTTCGTGTAAGTTGGATGGATGATAACCATAAGATTCAAATCAATACAGGTTATAGAGTCCAATTTAACTCTTCAGTTGGGATTTATAAAGGTGGACTTCGCTTTCATCCAAGTGTCAATTTGGGAATTATCAAATTTTTAGGTTTTGAACAAATTTTTAAAAATTCTCTTACAGGACTTAGTATCGGTGGAGCTAAAGGAGGGAGTGATTTTGACCCAAAAGGTAAAAGTGATGGTGAGATTTTACGATTTTGTCAATCTTTTATGAATGAACTTTATCGTCATATCGGCTCAACAAAAGATGTACCTGCTGGAGATATTGGTGTTGGTGGTAGAGAGATAGCTTATCTTTTTGGTCAGTATAAAAAACTAACAGGTCTATTTGATGGTGTTTTAACAGGTAAAGGCTTAAATTATGGTGGCTCGATGGCACGAACTGAAGCTACTGGATATGGCAGTGTTTACTTTGCTCAAAATGTTCTAAAAAGTGTCAATAAAGAGATTAAAGGGATGCGATGTTGTGTCTCTGGAAGTGGAAATGTGGCTCTTTATACCATCCAAAAACTTCACACTTTGGGAGCTGTGGCTGTTGCGTGTAGTGATAGTAAAGGTACACTTTATCATGAAAATGGGTTAGATTTTGAAACACTCAAAGAGATAAAAGAGGTCAATCATGGTGATTTGAAAACCTATACGGAGATTTTTGAAGATAGTATTTATACGCCAAAAGAGCATTATGCTCAAGATACTCACCATATTTGGAGTATTCCTTGTGATATTGCATTTCCAAGTGCTACACAAAATGAGTTAAACCTTCATGATGCGAAAAATCTAATCGCAAATGGAGTCCTTTTGGTCAATGAGGGGGCAAATATGCCAACAACACTTGAAGCAACTAAATATCTTATCGAAAATGGGGTTTTATTTGCTCCTGCAAAAGCAGCCAATGCTGGAGGTGTTGCTACAAGTCAACTTGAGATGGCACAAAATTCTAGTATGGTTTCATGGTCGTTTGAAGAGGTTGATAAAAAACTTAAAGATATTATGGATGGGATTTTTAAAAGAGCTTATGAAACGGCTAAAGAGTTTGGATGTGAAGGAGATTTGATTATGGGTACAAATATTGCTGGATTTAAAAAAGTCGCTGATGCGATGATACGACAAGGCGTTTAGCTTTAAAGAGAGACGGATAAAGATTCGTCTCTACTATCCAAATCACATTTTATTCACATTCACAGACTTTAACTTAACACACTTTTTAACTTAGTAAAAACTTTAAATAAAGCCCGAAAAATCGTTATCAATTTAATAAATAATATTGACTTTTAATATTTATTGATGTACAATCCCACTGTAAATTAAAAAAAATTTACAATCACAATTTTAAATTATTAGAATATAGAAGATTATTTCAAGTAAGGGTTTCTCATCGTGGTCGTCGAAAACTAGATTAGAAAATCCCTTGAAAGCATTTTAACATATTTTAACCTAATAAAAAGAGTGATTTTCGAAAAAAACTCACAATTCAAGGATAAAAAATGAGTGTACAACTCAATTTGGATGTTAATGATATGGTGCATATCGTACAAAAAGGCGAAACGCTTTATGGTATAGCTAAGATTTATAAGACGACTTATCAAAAGTTGGCAGAGATAAATGAGATTGCCGAGCCTTATACTATTTTGGAAAAACAGGGTATAAAAGTTTCCATCCCACGACACACGGTCAAAAAAGGTGAAACTCTCTCTTCTATCGCTAAAGTTTATGGTACAACTTACCAAAAATTGGCTGAGTATAATGAAATATCCGCTCCGTACAGCCTAAAAATCGGACAAGTTTTAAATCTAATACAGGTTTATGATGAACAAATATTAATTTTAGATTCCATAGACAATATGCCAATAGAAAATTGGTTAATATTGATTCAAGATGAGTATGGTAATTTTATTTTTAACAGAACAGATGTAAATGGATTGAGTGCTTTGATTTCTGATACAAAAGCAAGTAAAATTAATGTATTTTCTGATATTCAATTAGATGTGGTGGTGAAATAAATGGGGAAGAAAGATTTTTTAATTGTCGAAATTGATCACGACAATATGGGTAATATTATAATTGAAGGAATAGAATATGGTTCTAATTCACCTATGAAAATTCAAGTTATTCCAGATGGAGAAGCTATATACACATTAAGCCCAGCATCCAATACTAATAGGACAACAAATTTAAAATAAAGCCTTTTTAAATTAACAGATGTTCCAAAAGTAATGGGAAAATTTAATTGGAAAGTTGGCGAAATGCTTCAGAATGAATATTTTAGAAGACCAGCATATAAAGTAAAAAATAAGATTGTTGGCAGTTTAGATAATGCAGACTCATGTCATTTTACATGGGAAAATAATCCTATGCTCTCTTGGCAATGGCTAATGACACCAAATAGAATGAAAATATATTTAGAAAATCTAAAACAAAATTTAACTACAGATAGTGCAATACGAAATATAGTTAAAATATTATTAAGAGATGGAATTTTGACAGATTCTTCATTTAAACAAGGTGTATATAGTCGTTATGAAACTCCTAATGATATGAGAATGTGGAATTATCATAGAAAATTTCAATTTCAATTTGAAAGCATTGACCAAGAATTAGACCAAACTAAATTTGCCAATATTGATAATATGGATGACTTATGGGCTTCATTTGGTGGATTCTCACTATATGCAGGAATAAAAAATATAGAAATTTATGCACCTACCAATGATTATTGTGAAATAACTATCCCAAACTTTAAATGTTATGGAGCAGATAGTTATGAATTTAGTGGAGATAATCAATATTTAGGACATTGGAATAAAAAAGGATTGCGTACAAAGTCAGCAGATGCGGGAATAGCTATTTTTAACCAAAATGGAAACAATACTAATGATCCTAGCTTTATGCATACTTTGGGATATGCAAGATTTCAAGATGCTTACGATGTATATTTTTGTGTAAGAAATGAGCATTACAATAGATATAGAGAAAAATATGGCAAAGGTGGAGAAATGATAGTTTGGACTCAACCAAATATTATTCCAATAAAAAATTTTATATTCCGAATTACAAAAGGTGGAATGATAACTTATGGTTTTTCAAATTTTTCTGCAACATAATGAAGATATAATACAATGAAAAAAAAGATATTTTTTTTGATAGTTATTTGTATTTTGGTAGGTCTATATCTATATAGTCGTCCTAGTGAGAAAGAAAAATTTCCATTGGCTAGTGATTGTCATTCTCGTATTCCACAAGACTCTTTAGAAGAAGCTTTACTAAAAAAACGATATTCTTTAAAAGAGTGTTGGCATGTTAATTGGTATAGAAAAGAACTCATAGACAATGAGAGAAAAAAAATACTATTTAGTGTAGATTTTGAAACAAGATATCCAACCCAAAAAGATTATTTTCTTTGTTGGCAAAATAAATGTTCGTATTCTATTCAATACTCAGATGGTATATTTTTTCAAACTGATTATGAGTTTGTCGTACCACTTAACTATGAGGGAGGAGTACGAGATGTGTCTGAATAAAAAAAATTTTAATTTCATAACTTTGGGTTGGATTTTGACATATATATTTCCATTTATTCTTATTGCTCATGGTACTTGTAATCAAGGTGATGATACGCCTTGGTTCTTCGCTTTTTTTTATTTAACTCCATTTGTTATTTTGGGGCTTTTCTTGATTTTTTTATCAAAAGAACAGATTTATAACAAACGATATTTAGGATTATTCCATGTAATTTCTATAATAATTGGTTTTTTAACCTTGCCACAATATTGGATTAAAACTACATGGTTAAATAATTCTCTTTGTAGTGCTATGTGGGGAGGCTTTGAAGGTGAAAATGTTCTTTGGTGGCATATTGCTTGGTCTCCAGTTATGACCATTATATTGATTATTATAGTTTACTTTAACTTTAAGTACCTACCTAAATTTAATTTCAAAAAAATCATCCTTACCATAATTCTTTAAAATTTTATTAATATAACTTTCTAATGTAAAGGTCGAAGCATAATCAGAGATGTTTATCCAATGATATTTC
>SDAZ01000016.1 GCA_006212005.1 Sulfurovum sp.
GTCATCTTTTTACTATCCTTTTATGATATCTCCGATTTTTTTCAAAAAGAAAGAAGATATTGATGCGATAACACACTCATTAAAAAGCGACTCTATCATCTTTTTAGCCTATGCGAAAGATAATAATATTAACTCTTTTGAAGATAGCAATATTGAGAGATTTGGAGTGATAGGCTCTATCATGCGAAAAGTTGATATGCCTGATGGTCGTGTGAAGATTCTTTTTCAAGGGCTTGAAAAGGGTGAGATAATAGATAGTGTTAGAAACTCAAAAACAAGAAAGATAAAGTTTATCATGGCAAATATTGATATTTCAGCCAAAGAGCCGTACGATAAACAGCGAAGTGAAGCGATAAACAGTGTTTTAAACGAGAAGTTGTCATTTTATGCAAAGTTAAACAGTTCTATCCCTCAAGATTTGCTTACAACTATCTATGAGACGAATGAACCTTATCGAAAAGCTGAACTTGTTGCATCTGTATTGAAGTTCAATCGAACGGTGGCGTATAAGTTTTATAAAAATAATAATATCGAAGATAAACTTTTAGACATCATCGAGTATATTATTTCAGAGATAAATACCCTAAAAATTCAGCATGAAATACGCAAAAAAGTTCAAGTCAAAATCGACCATGCCAACAAAGAGTATTTTTTAAGAGAGCAGTTGCGAGAGATTCACAAAGAGTTGGGTGATGATACGCAAAAAGAAGATGATGTGTTGAAGATGAGACAACGGCTTATTGAGATTACCCCTTTTATTACCGAAGATGCACTCAAAGAGATAACTAAGCAGATAAATCGTTTTGCGAAGATAACAGGTGAAAATAGTGACTCTGCGATGCTTCAAAGTTATCTTGAGAGTGTTTTTGAGATACCTTTTGATAAAGAGAGTAGTAAGAAATTAAGTATCAAAAATATCCAAAAAGAGCTAGATAAAGACCATTTTTCACTTGAAGTCGCAAAAGATAAGATAGTAGAATTTTTTGCCACAAAAGAACTTGCAAAAAAAAGGGCAGTTGAAAATCAAAAAGATAGTGGTATGATACTCTGCTTTTTTGGCCCCCCAGGGGTTGGTAAGACCTCTTTAGCAAACTCCATTGCTAACGCTTTAGATAGACCTTTGGTACGGATTGCATTGGGTGGATTGGAAGATGTCAATGAGCTTAGAGGACATAGAAGAACTTATATCGGAGCAATGGTTGGACGCATTGTTCAAGGGTTGATTGAAGCTAAAAGTATGAATCCTGTTGTGGTTTTAGATGAGATAGATAAGATAGGACGAAGTTATAAAGGTGACCCAACGGCTGCACTTTTGGAGATTTTAGACCCTGAACAAAACAAGGCGTATAGGGATTATTATCTCAATTTTAGTATCGATTTGAGTAAAGTTATCTTTGTGGCAACGGCAAATGATTATGGTTCGATTCCTGCACCTCTTAGAGATAGGATGGAGAGTATCTATATCGGTAGTTATATGCCTAGCGAGAAGTTTGAGATAGCTAAAAAATATCTGATTCCTCAAGAGCTAAAAAAACACTCTTTGAGTAGAAGTGAGTTTGAGATAAGTGCGGATGCCCTAAAGATGTTGATAGATGAATATACAAGAGAGGCAGGGGTTAGAAACCTAAGAAGACAAATCGCTTCACTCATGCGAAAAAGTGCGAAGATGATTTTGCTTGATGATACGCTTACAAAAGTGAAAATCACACCAAAAAATATCGAAGAGTTTTTCAAAGAGAAGAGTTTCCAATATACCAAAATCGAAGATTCACCTCGTATCGGTGTGGTAAATGGTATGGTTTGGACAAGTGTTGGCGGTGAGATTTTAAAGATTGAGATTATCAAAACTAAAGGTAATGGAGCGATTAAAATCACAGGAAGTTTAGGTGATGTGATGAAAGAATCCGTGCAGATTGCCTATTCTGCGGTGAAGATTTTGATTGATAATCATGAACTTGAGATAGATACTTCAAAGATTCCTCTAAGTGAGAAAGAGAGAGAAAAGCTTAGTGAGGGTAAAAAAGTTGAGCTTGATGCAAGTGATGTCTATAAACGATACGATTTACACATACATTTTCCAGAGGGTGCGATAAAAAAAGATGGGCCAAGTGCGGGGATTGCTATCGCTTCGGTTATCGCTTCGACTTTGAGTGATACAAAAATCGACAATCAAGTCGCTATGACAGGAGAGATAAACCTAAGAGGTGGGGTTTTGCCGATAGGAGGGTTAAAAGAGAAACTCATCGGTGCGTTTAAAGCTGGGGTTAAGAAGGTGATTATTCCTGCTAAAAACTTTGAGCATGATTTGCATGATATCTCTGATGAGGTTAAAGATTCTCTTGAGATTATTGGGGTTAAAGATGTGAAAGAGGTTTTAGAGCATATTTTATTGAGGGATTAGTAAGGTGCGATTTATCGCACCTTACTGTAAGGGATGATTTAAGGTTCACCAACGCCAACATCGTTAGAAATCTCATATATCCGAAATGAATATCCCTTAATCTCGTCATCAATATGTGATAACAGATGAATATCTCCATTTCGAAAAGAAAAAGTGAAGAGTATATAAACTATTGTTAAAAATGAACCTAAAAAAAGAGGTATAAAAAAATAATTTGAGATTTTATACTTTTTCAGCAAATGATAAAATATCGTCATAAAAAACAAGATATTTATGATTAAAGGTATGATATAAATTGTAATACTATACGCAACCCCAATACGAAACCATATAAATGGCATTCTATAATAACCAGCACAAGAAGACATATCGACTATGGATACATTTCCAACAAAAATAATAGACAATAAAAAAGAGATAAATAATGTTTTTTTATTTAGTGCCATCATGTCTAAAGCCTAAACCAAAAGTTTGAAGAGAATTTTTACTTGAACCTGCTTTCATTTTGAAATTTCCACAAAGGTTAAGAAATATAGAATCACTACCATCTACTGCAAGAGCAGAAACACAACCGTATCTAACAAAAGTATCTCTAAAAGCATCATGACCAGTAACATACATAATATGTGGGTCTTGTAATATAATAAATACTCTTCCATCTCCTGTTATGCCAATCCCTGCTTTTTGTTTAGTATTTTGCGTATCCAAATCACGATATGTATTATTGTTTCTTTGTATTAAAAATTGTTTATGTTCAGGCTTTGGTTCTCCTGAATAATTAGCATCATCAAGTTTTCTATTGTACATATTTCCTTTACCATATCTCATTCCATTAATTATCAATGGAGAAAGTCCACCCATTCCTGAATAAAATGTTGAATCATTAGGTAAATTACCAAAACCTGCTACCCATGAATAATCTTTTTTTTGAGCTATATAAAACATGTCAGGAGATGTAGATCCATGCAATGTATTTTCAAATAATGCATATCCTATATTTGTTGTCGCTGATGCTTCTGCTTCATCGTTTATTAATGCGTGTCCCACACCTCCCCAAGTTACATTACACATAGGTCCATTAATTATCACATCTAAATTATATTTTTTTTGAGCATTACTAACTGTTTCAGAAAATAATTCTGTTTTTGTTCTGATAACTGGGATTAATCTACATTTTGGAGCTATTGAAATAATATGCATATTATTATTAAGTATATGATAGTTTACACTTCCTATTCTGATTGTAACAACTGACTTTCCTATATCAATTTGATTTGTAACTACACACATATTAAATCTCCTCCTCTATAAATTTCGCACTAGTTTCTATTTTCAATGTAATTGAAATGCTAGTTGTGACTCGTTTAGTTAAACCTTTTTCATCCGTAGTTCCAACGATTTCAATATCAGTATCTGCCAAATGAATCACATAATCCATTAAAGTCAGTACATCCCCATCTATATCAAGGAGTTTGATTTGCTCATCATAAACCTGTATAAGATTTAAAACTTGTCCTATTTTTAGGCTATATGGAGCTGATATTTCATTATATTGTGCCAATTTTTGGTAAGTTGTACCATAAATTTTAGCGATAGAAGAGAGAGTTTCTCCTTTTTTAACCGTGTGTCGTGGGATGGGAACTTTTATACCCTGTTTTTCCATAATCGTATAAGGCTCGGCTATTTCATTTGTCTCTGCCAACTTTTGGTAAGTCGTCTTATAAATCTTAGCTATACACATAAAGTGTTTCGCCTTTTTGCACGATATGCACCATTTCATTAACATCTAAATTGAGTTGTACACTCATTTTTTATCCTTGAATTGTGAATTTTTTTCGAAAATCACTCTTTTTCTTAGGTTAAAATATGTTAAAATGCTTTCAAGGGATTTTCTAATCTAGTTTTCCAGAGCGAGATGAGAAACCCTTACTTGAAATAATCTTCTATATTCTAATAATTTAAAATTGTGATTGTAAATTTTTTTTAATTTACGGCAAGAATTCTACTCCTTTTTATCTTCATTTTTTATTAAATAGATAAATATTCCTCGGCTTCGGTGGCTAACCACAATTTAAACCAATCTACGCTATAAGTATCTAAAACTTAAGGAGTTAAAAATGAAACGAAGTTTAGTGATGTTGCTCTTGATGTCCTCATTGAGCCTGTCTGTTTATGCAAAATGTGGTAACAATCAAACGGTTTTTTCGTGTGATACCAAAAAAGGCAAACATATCGAAGTGTGTGACAATAAAAAAACGATTGAGTACTCATTTGGGAAAATTGGTGCAAAACCTGAACTACTCATCAATGTCCCACGATATAAAGCAACTACTTTTCAATGGCATGGAATTGGTCGAAGTGAAACTTATAGCGTTGATATCCCAAATGATAACGCTGTTTATAATGTCTATTGGAGTGTTGATAAGATGAGTAGAGGTTATCCTGTAAGTGCTGGGGTCAATGTTTCTCTTGATGGAGTGTATGTGAACACGGTTGAGTGTGCTAAAAATATCAAAGAAAATATAGTAGGTATCGATTTAGCTCCTACGCCTTAAAATTTGGCTCTTCTATGGTACGATATCTGCACTCTTTTAACCAAAGTGATTAGAGGGAAAAGAGTATGATGAGTGCTAAAACAAAAGCGTGGTTTGAAAAAAATGAGTATGCTTTGTCGGATATAAATAGAGTTGGAAAGTATGGCAATAGTGCTTTGATGAAAGCTTCAAGAGAGGGAGAGGCGGATATTGTTAAAGATATTCTTAGCCTGAAACCTGATTTGGAGATAGCCAATATCGATGGAAACTCAGCACTTTGGAATGCTTGTTTTGGACAAGATTACCGATGTGTAGAGCAACTTGTGGAGGCTGGAATCTCGCTTGATAGACAAAATGATAATGGAGTTACCGCATTGATGTATAGTGCAAGTGCAGGAAAAGAGGATATGGTGAGGTTGCTTTTAAAGTTTGGAGCAAATAAAGAGATTGAAAATCTTGATGGTTTTAAAGCGATAGATTTTGCAACAACACCCACGATATATAAACTTTTAAAGTGATAGATATGCCACAGTTTCATCAAGATACCAAACACTCTTATCTAAGCATTCGTAAAAATAGTTTTTATCTTGATTGGGGGTCGCAACCTAAAAATGTCAAAACTTATCCCCATTTTCACATGAGATATCCTCTTGCCAATCTAAAAGGATATGAAAATCTCAATCTCATAGGTGGGATAACTTATCAAAAAGAGTATCCACAAGGAACATACTATCTTCGTACCAATCCTAGTGCTGGTGGGCTTTATCCTTGTGAAATCTATCTTCAAGTGAGAGGTGTTGAGGGGATGGTGAGTGGGATATACCATTATGAGCCTTTAAATGGTGTTTTGTGTTTGATTCATGAGATTTCTAAAGATGGTGTAGAGTACTATTTTAAACATCAAGCCAAACAAAAAGGTTTCACTTTTCTTATCTCTAGTGTCTATTTTAGAAGCAGTTGGAAGTATAGAGATAGAGCGATTCGTTATATTTTGCTCGATAGTGGTCATGCGTTGGGTGCGATATATGCAACGCTTTGTATGATGGGTCTTGAAAGTGAGATAAATTTTGATTTTGATAAATTGGCTTTAAATGATATCTTTGGATTTAGAGATGATGAAATGTTCACCGTTGCCCTTTTTGCGACAACTCAACTTCCTCAAGAGACAAAAGCGATAGTGACAAAGTTGCCTTTTGTGGCTGGAGCTGACTATCTTGAAACAAACCCCTTTATCCAAGAGGCGTATAAAATAAGCTCTTGTTATGATGCTAAACCTATCTCTAAGATGGATTTTTTTAAAGATATTCCTAGTAATGCGTTGAAACAAAGCATTATCCATCGTCGTTCGATTCGAGCTTTTCGGCAGATTCCTATCTCAAATGAAGAGTTTAATTTTATCTTTAAAGATATTTTCACTTTTGCCTCACTTCATGATATTGATATTTTTTACACTGTACATCGTGTTCAAGATAAAATGCAAGGACTCTATAAAAATACACAACTTTTAAAAGAGGGTGACTTTAGCATGAGGTCGAGATATCTAAGTTTGGAGCAAAATATCGGTGGTGCGAGTGCGGTAACGCTCTATTTTACCTCATCTCAAGTTGAAGCGTATCAAAAGGTAAATATTTTAAGTGGATTTCTAGCTCAAATCATCTATCTTAAAGCAGAGTTTAAACATATCGGTTGTAGTGGTATCGGAGCCTATTATGACGATGAGACGAAAGATTTTTTAGGCACATCCAATAATATCTTGTATCTTCTTGCTGTTGGAAGGTAGCATTCGTAGGGGTTCAAAATTTTGAACCCTTAGATGATAGCCTTTAACGCTTAAAGCCTTTTGTTTCGGCGATTTCATAGATAGAAGTTTGTATAGCTGTACCCAAATCATCCCCATTTTGACTGCTTGATTTTGGAGTCTGCTCTTTGATATACTTCTCTCGTTTGATGGAGAGTTCTTCTATCTCTTTTTTAATGACCACTCTTTCTTGATTTTTTTGCTCAATATATTGCTCTTTTTCGACAATGCTTTTACCCTGAAGCTCTGTTGGCAATGCCTCTTCATCTGCTTTTTCTAAATATTTTTTGTCCGATTTGACCTTATCAACCAAATCCCACGACACATTGTTATAAGCATTGTCTTTTGTCTTACTAATAATCCGTTTGGTAAAATTCGAATAACCTTTACTCATCGCATTGCTATCTTGCTTCATCTGAACCATCGCTTTACTTCTTCCCATAGAGCCATAGCCCACATAAGTACTATTGAGTTTAGAGTTATATTTGCTTATCTCTTTATCATAAGGTGTAGCTATGACTTCTATCTCTTTATTACTGTTGATATTGAAATATTTTCCATTTCCGATAATCGCACCACTTTTCCAAAAAGTCTCTATCCCATCTTTGTTTGAGCCACAAAAAATAGTATTAACAAAGATACCTTTTTCACTTGCCTTGCCGATGGCTTTTTTATAGTCGATTTTTCCTTGATTGAAGGGTTCATTTCCTGCGATGTAGATAAGTTTCATGGTTTGATTTCTATTTTTTGACCATTTTAACTCTTCAACTGCACTCTCTATCACTGCACCACAATACTCTTCCCCACCTCTAGTTCTAAGAGCAAAAAGTTTTTCAGATATCAAATCCAAATCTTGAGTAAGAGGGGTCAACTGCTTGATATAATTTTTGGAATAGTCCAAATTGTCATTGCCATATTCATAAAGTGCTATCTTGATTTGAGGCTCTTTGCCCTGATATTTTAGCGTTGTAAGCGTGTTGACGATATCCCAAAGTCTTGATTTTGCTTGTTCTATCAATCCATCCATCGAGTTTGAGGTATCAAGTAAAAGTGCCACCTCTATGGTAGCATCTGATTTTTGTTCTTGCTTTATCGTATCACTTGAAGCATATGCCACAGAAGTTAGAGTCGATAAGCTTAGTAGCGACAGAATTACAAATCTTTTTAAAATCATCTTTATCTCCTATTGATTGTTTTTTTAATTTTTCTAAAACTATTTTATCATAAAATAACTGCATTGTATGGATGAATTTGGAGAACTTAAAGTCAAATATTTACTTTTTTTTGTATAATTTAGCCTATGAAAAGATATCTATTACCAACCATTTTAACAACATTTTTATTCTTTATAGGCTGTGAAAACAAAGCAGAAGATAAAGAGGAGATAAAAAAAGAGCAAATCGTGATTGTCAATGAAAATCGTCACTTAAACATTCCCCAATTTTGGCTCTCTAAAATCAAAAATCCAAACGCCATCATTATGGATAAAGCTCAAATTGAAAGATTCAATCAACAGATTCGCTACAAAAACAAAACAACACTAAGGATGGCAGATATAAACTCAACTTATACCGATGTTTTTGTTAAAAGTAAAATTGATAAGCTTTTTAATGATATCGCTCAAAATGGTAAATTTTTTGAGGATAATTCAACAACAGAGCAAAATTTTTTCAATGGGATTCGTTCTAACAGTTTTATCTCAACGCCTATCTTAGAGACTCGTTTTGCGATGACAACTTCGATGACAAATGAGAAACTTATCCCAACCGATAGAGTGATACTCAAAGAAAAAGGAGATATTAAGTTTGATAGAAATCAAAATGATGTACTTGATATCGCCACACCTTTGGCTGTTTTGCACACCTCTAAAGACAATCTTTGGTCATTTATTCTCTCGCCTAGTAGTTTTGGATGGGTGAAAAATAGTGATATCGCATTTGGAACAAAAGAGGAGATAAATGAATTTATAAACAATCCAAACTTTATCATCACAACTTCACCAAAAAGTGGTTTAACTTCAAGTGGCGTTTATCATGATTATATTCGTATGGGGGTTCGGTTGCCATTTGTGATGGAAAATAATGACACAACAACGGTTTTTATCCCTTTTCGAGATGGTAATGGTAAGTTTGTAACGACAAATGCCGAGCTTCAACGAAGTGATATTCATCATGGATATCTTGATTATACGCAAAAAAATATTATTACTCAAGCTTTTAAATTTCTCAATGAACCGTACAGTTGGGGAGATAAAAATGGTGGGATTGATTGTTCAAGTTTTATGCGTCAAGTTTTTTTAACCGTTGGGATTGAGTTACCTAGAAATTCACTTCGACAGAGCCAAGTGGGAGATTTTAATGTTGCTCTTCCTCAAAATATTGACCCCATTGCAAAACAAAATCTCATCAAAAATCTCTCTCCAAATGGTGGTGGAACTGCACTTTTACATCTAGCTGGTCATATTGTGTTGTATTTGGGTGAGTATAATGGGACAAGTTATATCTTACATGGCGTTTGGGGTGAGGCCAATCGGACATTACCGTTGGCTAGAGTTGCTGTAACACCGATAGAGTTCAATGACTATATCGATAAGATAGACTCTTCTACTCAGATAAAGTAGGGGGTAACCCTCGTGGTTATCTGTGAATTGATTTTGGGTGTAGGGGTTCAAAATTTTGAACCCCTACAATAAAATATAATAATAAAAAATTTAAAAATCCAAAAAACTTTATAAAAACATGAAAAAATAATTTTTTATCTGATTTTTTTTATTTTAAAAGGTAATTTTGATAATAGAGTAATATCATAATAACTGAAGATAAACATCAAAAGGAAAAATTATGAAAAAATTAATCTTAGTCTCTATCGCCTCTTTGCTTCTTAGTTCAACTTATGCCAATGCCGAATGGGTAAAGCCGACAAGAAGTGTGTGTACTTCAAATGGTGGAAAGTTGGCTAAAGGTGGTATATGTGAAGCAAATTGGCAAAATGCAAAAAATATTTGTCAAGCTTCAGGAGCTAGATTGCCAACTATTGACGAGCTTAGAAAAGTGATAACGAGTTGTGGTGGAGTTGTTAATGAGTCTAGTAATAATATTAATGACCCAGATTATCAATCATGTTATCAAAGAAGAGGTTTTAGGGACAAAGATTGGTATTGGAGTTCAACAGAATATAACAATAACTCCTCTAGTGCTTGGGGTGTCAATTTCAACGGTGGTAAGGGTACTTGGGGCAGTAAGTCAGATCAGAATTATGCATTGTGCGTTCGTGGACAGTAATATTGATTATCGTTATTAAAAAACTGTAAACGAAAATAAAAGCTGATACTTGCTGTGGAAAACGAAGTAGCCGTAAGGCTACCGATTTTTTTTGAAAAATGGTTGTAGGGGTTCAAAATTTTGAACCCCTACGGTTGCCTATTTTTATAAATGATATTTTTTGGGTAATTGTAGGGGTAGGTCTTGTACCTACCCGTGAATGTTTATGGAAAATACGGGTAACCACAAGGGTCACCCCTACGGGTTATTTGAAATGATGTTCGTTGAGTGTAGGGTGCAATTTATTGCACCAAATAGCTTAATTGATATAAAAATGGTGCAATAAATTGCACCCTACGGATTTATAAATGATGTTTTTTACAACCTAACCCGTTCTATGTCGTATTTCTCGCCCAAAATGAGTTCAACCATAGACACTTCTATATCTCCTGTTGAGCTAACTTTTAAAAAGTTTGCTCCACTATTGATATGCCCTTTAAGCTCAAGTAGCGTTAAAACTCTTTTTGAGATGGCATCTGAACTCTCCAGCAACTCTATATCATGCTCCATAACCTCTTTGATAACTTCACCTACAAGTGGATAGTGCGTACAACCCAATACGATAGCATCAACATTTGCTTCTCTCATAGGCGTTAACCATCCTTTGAGCATCTCTTTCGTTTTTGCTGTTTTGATATTGCCTTTTTCTATCTCTTGAACCAATCCTACACATGCTTGTTCAAAAACCTCTACTTCATATTCATCAGATAGATTTTGCACCAAAGATTGATATTTTTCACCACTAAGCGTAGCTTTTGTGGCAAGTATGCCCACTTTTTTGCTTTTGCTTACTTTAAATGCTGGTTTTATGGCAGGTTCTGTTCCCACAATGATAAGATGAGGATATATCTCTCTAAGCTCTTTGATGGAGGCTGAAGTGGCAGTATTACAAGCGATGACAAGGGCGTCAATCTCAAATGAGTCGATAAAATGTTGTGTGATGGCGATACTAAAATCTAAAATTTGCTTTTTACTCTTATCGCCATAAGGTGCATTGAGCGTATCGGCAAGATAATAAATCTCAACTCCACAAAGATGTTTTAACATCGAATGAACAACAGTTAAACCGCCCAATCCCGAATCAAAAACACCTACTTTCATACTTATGCACTCTCATTTAACATTGATAAAAACTCTTTATTGTCTTTTGATTTGAGCATTTTAGAGTATAAAAATCTCAACGCCTCAACCTCTTCCATATCTTGCATAACATTTCGGATAACCCAAACTTTTTGTAAGATTTCAGGCGACAAAAGTAACTCCTCTTTTCGTGTTCCAGATTTTGTAACATCGATAGCTGGGTAGATTCTTCGTTCTGAAACTTTACGGCTAAGTACCACTTCAGAGTTTCCAGTTCCTTTGAACTCTTCAAAGATAACCTCATCCATTTTACTTCCTGTATCTATCAAAGCTGTTGCAATAATCGTTAAACTACCACCATCTTCGATATTTCTAGCAGCTCCAAAAAATCGCTTTGGTTTATGAAGAGCATTTGCATCAACCCCACCAGAAAGCACTTTACCACTACTTGGAGTTACTGTATTGTAAGCTCTTGCAAGTCTTGTGATACTATCGAGTAAGATAACAACATCTTTTCCACTTTCAACTCTTCTTTTTGCCTTTTCGATAACCATCTCCGCAGTTCGTACATGGTTTTGAGCAGGTAAATCAAAAGTTGAGCTATAAACTTCACCCTTAACCGAACGCTCCATATCGGTAACCTCTTCAGGTCTTTCATCCACAAGCAATACCATCAATGAAACATCTGGATTATTGTGCGTGATACCATGAGCTAACTCTTTTAAAAGTTCCGTTTTACCACTTCTAGGAGGTGCAACTATCAACGCTCTTTGACCTTTTCCAATAGGAGTAAATAAATCAAGGACTCTTCCTGTTAGTCTCATTGAGTTGTATTCTAGCTTGAGGGGTTCATTTGCATAAAGTGGCGTTAAGTTATCGAAAAGTGGTCGTTTCTTTGACTCTTCAGGAGGAAGATAGTTTATCGCTTCTATCTTTAAAAGAGCGTAATACTTCTCTTGTTCTTTAGGAGAGCGAACTTGACCAGTTACGATATCACCATTTCTAAGTGCAAATCTTTTTATCTGTGTTGTACTCACATAAGTATCATTTGATGAGTTGGCAAAGTTGCCATCTGCTGAACGCAAAAAGCCATAACCATCGTTCATAATCTCTAAAATACCAGTAAAAAGGATAAATCCACCTTGCTTCACTTGTGCCTTTAGAATCTCAAAAATTAGGTCTTTTCTTGGTAATTCATTTGGGTTTTCAACTCTCATTTCTAAAGCTATCTGAAGTAGTTGAGCGAGTGGTTTTGTTTGAAGTGCCTCTACAGTGTAGCCCTCTACGGGTACATGTGTTCTATTTTTTTTACTGTTGTTCGTCGGTTTGCGTATTTCTTGTTGTTGTTCGCCCATGTTTCCTCTTGAAAAGTTGTTTGCGGAGTTCTTAATATAGAAGTCTAATAGATAAGATGTCTAATTATAGTAAAATTTATTTAAATATCTCTTTAATCGGCTTTTATATAACTCATGAAAAGATATAATTTGCGATAAAATTATCATAAAGGTATTTAAATGAAAGAGTTATTGGTAACAGACTTAGACCATACATTTTTAAATTCATCACAACAAGTGAGTGATTTTAGTCGCACTATTTGGAATCAAATAAGTTCACAACATCTTATTACCACTGCAACTGCTAGAAGTTTTAAAAAAGTTAGTGAATTTTTGCATGGTATGGAGTTAAATACGCCTCTTATCTTACTCAATGGTGCGATGATTGTATCAAGTGAAAAAAAAATTATGGATTTAAAACGACTAGATAAAGAGCTGGTTAATACCATTATTGAGGAGGGAAGAAGATTTGATATCGAGCCTTTTGTGATAGCTTTGAAGGATTATAACACTATCGCAGAGTCTTTTTATGTTCCTATAAAACAAAATATATATCAAACGCAACTTCTCACAAAATATTACGCAAATGACCCACGCAGGATTGAACTTTTCAAGATGGAAGCTCAAAAGGATACGCTAGAGTTGGTTTATCTCGGAGATGAGAATCATATGAGGGAGTTATATACGCTTATCAAAGAGAAATTTGATGAAGTTGTGGAGATAAAGTTAGCTCCTGATGCCTATTTGGGGTGTTGGTTTTTAAATGTTTTGCATTACAAAGCTGATAAAGGCACTGCGTTGGAGATATTGTCTCAAGAGGTGGGTATATCGCTTGAAAAAACAACCGTTTTTGGGGACAATATGAACGATATGGGGATGTTTAAAGTAGCTAAAAATAGCATAGCGGTAGCAAATGCGTTGGATGTGCTTAAGGATAGAGCGTCATTGGTGTTACCTCATAGTAACGATGAAGATGGTGTGGCTAGGTATCTTGAGGAGAGGTATCTTTAGAATGTAGGGGCAATCCCTTGTGGTTGCTCGTGAATGGGTAAATGATATTTGTGAAAAGATGGGTAACCCCTACAAAACATCTCTTAGTATCATCGCATAATGTAAAACAAGCAGACTCAAAAACAAGATAAGCACTGATGAGGCACGAGTGAGTTGTTGTTCTAATCGTGTTCGCTCATGAGGTTTTTTTCTAAAAGAGATAAAAGAGTGCAAAGCAGTAACACAAAAAATCAAAAAGACAAGAAAAAGTTTTATCCAAAGAGCTTGTGTGAGGATATCGTCAGCAGAAGAGCTTAAAAGTGACCACAATCCTTTTTGACTCATAATCATCACTCCACTTAGCACAAGAGCCACAAATGCTCCTATCTCAAAATAACCAAAAATCCCACCAATGCGTGGATAAACTTCATCTTGGTCTTGTTTATCTTTTAAAGAGATGCCTAAAATTGCCATAAATATCGACCCGCCAATCCACGCAGTAGCTGAAAGGATATGAATATATAAAAGGAAGTTCAAGGCTTAATCCAGCTGAAGCACTGCCATAAAAGCCTCTTGTGGAACATTTACGCTACCTATTGCTTTCATTCGTTTTTTACCCTCTTTTTGTTTATCTAAAAGTTTTCGTTTTCTTGTGATGTCCCCACCATAACACTTAGCAGTTACATTTTTGCCCATAGATTTGACATTTGTTCGTGCGATGACATTGTTTCCGATACTCGCTTGAATCGCCACTTCAAAAAGTTGTCTTGGGATTAGCTCTTTTAGATTATTGACCAGTGCCAACCCTCTACTTCTAGCTTTTTCATCAGGTACGATGGTTGAGAGTGCATCAACAACTTCTCCAGCCACTTTGATATCTAGCTTGACCAATCTACCCTCTCTAAACTCGATAGGTTCATAATCAAAACTTGCATACCCTTTAGTAACGCTTTTGAGCTTATCGTAAAAATCCATAACAATCTCATTCATGGGAATCTCATACTCAAGCAAAAGGCGGTTTTCATTGATGTATTCCATCTTAGTTTGAATCCCTCTTCTATCGTTTAAAAGCTTGATGAGATTACCTAGATAATCATTTGGCGTTAAGATAGTAGCTCTAACATAAGGTTCAAATATAGAGGCTATCTTTTGAGCTTCTGGAAGTTCACTTGGATTTTGAATCTCAAACTCTTCACCATTGGTTTGAACAATTCTATATACAACTGTCGGAGCAGTGGCAATCAAATCAAGATTGAACTCTCGTTCAAGTCGCTCTTTGATAACCTCCATGTGCAACATCCCCAAAAATCCTGTCCTAAAACCAGAACCCAAAGCAAGAGAAGTTTCAGGCTCAAATGAGATAGAGCTATCGTTGAGTTTAAGTTTATTGAGGGCATCTCTAAGCTCTTCAAATTTATCGGTTTCTATCGGATAGAGTCCAGCAAATACAAACGGTTTAGCAGGAGAGAACCCATCAATAGCTTCAAGTGTAGGATTTTTAGCATCTGTTAGCGTATCTCCAACTTTGATAGTATCAACAGTTTTAAGTCCCATCACCACGATACCAATCTCACCTGCATACATCGCCGAACTTTTTATCGGTGCTATCGGATTTGGATACATGATATCAAGAACCACATGCTCCTCTTTTGTACTCATAATACGAAGTTTTTGCCCTTTTCTTATCGTTCCATCATAAAGACGCACAAGAGCCAATGCACCCAAATAGTTATCAAACCAACTATCATAGATAAGCCCTTTTGTGGAGGCATTTTCATCTCCGCAAGGTGCTGGAACTTTCTCAATGATGGTGTCTATCAACGCTTTTATCCCAATCCCATTTTTAGCAGAAACAAGAGAATGCTCGGTACAATCAATCCCGATAGTCTCTTCCACTTCTGCTAAAACTTTATCGGGGTCTGCGGAGGGTAAATCTATCTTATTGACAACAGGTAAAAGGGTTAAATCATTATCTAAAGCGATATAAACATTGGCAATCGTTTGAGCCTCAACTCCTTGAGCTGCATCAACAACCAACAATGCTCCCTCACTTGAAGCCAAAGAACGGCTTACTTCATATGAAAAATCGACATGCCCTGGGGTATCTATAAGATTTAAAACATAATGCTCACCATCTTTGACATAATCAAGTCTAACACTTTGAGCTTTGATGGTGATACCTCGCTCTTTTTCGATATCCATTGTATCCATCACTTGAGCCGACATTTGTCTATCGGTTACCGCTCCACACTCTTGGATGATTCTATCGGCAAGTGTCGATTTTCCATGGTCTATGTGAGCGATGATGGAAAAGTTTCGGATGTTTGCTTGTGGTACGATTCTATTCATTATTTCATCACAAATAAAGAATTTACGCTCTCGTTATGGTAAACTCTTCTGATAACTTCACCCAACATAGAAGCAGTAGAGAGTACCTTGATTTTTGGAGAGGGATGTGATAATGGGATAGTATCGGCAACGACTAGCTCATCTAAATCACCATTTTCGATTCTATCATAAGCTGGACCTGAAAGAACTGCGTGAGTACAACACGCCATAACGGAAGTTGCCCCTTTTTTCTTCAACACAGACGCTGCTTTAACCATCGTTCCTGCGGTATCAATCATATCATCTATCAAGATAACATCTTTACCTTCAACATTTCCGATGATATTCATGACTTCAGATTCATTTGCTTTTTCTCGTCTTTTATCCACTATAACCATCTGAAGTCCCAAGGATTGAGCAAAATATCTCGCTCTTGCAACTCCACCGATATCAGGAGAAGCGATGATAGGGTTTTTAAAATTTTTACTTTTGATATAATCAGCAAATAAAATCGCACCATAAAGATTATCCACAGGGATATCAAAAAAACCTTGAATCTGAGAAGCATGAAGGTCAACGGTTACGAGTCGGTTTATCCCTGCTTTTTCGATGAGGTTTGCGACCAATTTTGCCGATATAGGAACTCTAGGCTCTGCTTTTCTATCTTGTCTAGCATAACCAAAATAAGGAACGATTGCAGTAACTGTTTTTGCTGATGAACGCTTGAGTGCATCTGTCATGATAAGAAGTTCCATAAGATTGTCATTTGCTGGAGCTGAAGTGGATTGAATGATAAATACATCTTTTCCTCTAACACTCTCTTTGATTTTCATATTTATCTCGCCATCGGAAAATCTGTTTATCCTCGCTTCCGATAACTCTAAAGATAAGTAGGTTGAGATATCTTTTGAAAGTTCGATATTTGCAGTACCTGAAAAAATTCTATATCCTGACATTAATACACCTTAATAATTTAAATAGGTGACATTTTATCCTCATTTTGATAACAAAATGGTAAATGTTTAAGTTATATATTATGTTATATATTTGTATAATGATAAAAAATAAACAGAGGTTATATATGAAAAAAACAGTTCTTTGCCTTCTTCTAGCTTCATCTTTTGCATTGGCAGATTCATATTCTGCTTTACATGTGGCGATTATGAAGAGTGATACAGCTACGATTAAAAGTTTGATTGCAAAAGGTAGTGACATTAAGAGTGTCTCAAAAACAGGTTTGACACCACTTCATATGGCGATAAAGATGGGAAATGTTGAAGCGGTTAAATTGCTTTTGGCAAAAGGGGTTGATGTTGATGCACAAGATAGTGTAGGTTCTTCTCCTTTACATTATGCAGTAGCTAAAAAACGAGACGATATGGTAAAGTTGCTTTTAGCCAAAGGGGCTGACATCGATACGGTCAATAAAGAGTCCATTACTCCACTGATTCAAGCCTCTTATAATGGCAATCTTCCTCTAGTGACTTATCTTATCGATAATGGTGCAGATGCATTGATAAAAAATAAAAATGGTCATAACGCGTGTCAAATCGCTTACGCAAAAGGAAACTATAATGTTTCAACTTTTCTATTAGTCCCTAGTAAAAAGCAGTGTTCCCTTTCCCAAGATAGAACAAAACAACCTCACTTATATGAACAAAAAAAGTAGATGAAAGCAAAAAACCAATATCATATCGGAAGTGAAAAAAAAGGAAATTTGTGAATAAAAATCTTATTTTTGTGATGATAGTGCTATTTGGTTTAGTTGGATGTGAGAAAAATAGTGTAGAAGATAAAAATGTAACTAAAGTGGCAACGACAAATATTCCACTTAGTTCATTAAATCAATATGTTGGAAAATACACTTATGAAGGGGTAAATTTTGTAGAGCAAGAGCCGTTGGGCAGTAGGTTACAAAATCTTTTAGGTGAACATTATCTCCAAACAGTAGTTGATTTACAGATGAGAAGTCCTATGTATGAGCAAAATGGAACGCTTTATATGTATGCTAAGAGTTCTCACGAGGATGAGGAGCTAGAAAAAGATGAGGATATAGAACACAAAGAAAATCCTCTTCATAAGCATGAGATACTTTTGGTGATAGATACTAAACGAGATAATATTTATGTCAATCTCTCTACTCATGGGATTAAAAGAGAGTTTAACGAAAAGAAGATTCCGATACAACTTCCTGCAATAAATTTTAAATAGACCATAGTTTTATTAGAAAAAAACAGATAAAAATATACAAAATACTTAATAAACAAACTCTTTAATAGTTTTTTAAGTATAATATCTTCCTAAAATAGAATTAATGAGGAAATAATTTGAAAATATTGGTAACAGGAACAGCAGGTTTTATAGGGTCTCACTTAGCTATAAAACTATTACAAAGAGGTGATGAAGTCGTAGGATTGGATAATATAAATGACTATTACGACCAAAATGTAAAATACGGTCGCCTTCAAAGAGCAGGAATCATTGAAAATTTAGAAGAAGGCAAAGATATCGCTTATGGTGAACTTTTAACATCATCTACTCAAAAAAACTATAAATTTATAAAATTAAATCTTGAAGATAAAGACTCTATGATGGCTCTTTTTAGAGAGCAAAATTTTGATGCGGTTTGTAATTTAGCGGCACAAGCTGGAGTTAGATATTCATTGACCAATCCTGATGCCTATATGCAAAGTAATATTATAGGTTTTATGAATATATTAGAGTGTTGTCGGCACAATGAGGTTAAAAACCTCTCTTACGCTTCAAGTTCTAGTGTTTATGGACTTAACGAGGAGTTGCCTTTTAGCACTTCACACAATGTTGACCATCCAATTAGTCTCTACGCAGCGAGTAAAAAATCAAATGAACTTATGGCTCACACTTACAGTCATCTTTTTGGTATTGCTACTACAGGACTTCGATTTTTTACCGTTTATGGTCCATGGGGCAGACCCGATATGGCACTTTTTTTGTTTACAAAATCTGCACTTGAGGGTGGAGTGATAGATGTTTTCAATAATGGTGAGATGTTACGAGATTTTACCTATATTGATGATATTGTTGAAGGTGTAATGCGAGTGATAGACAATCCAGCTAAATCAAATCTTCATTGGGACACTAAAGAGCCATCAACTTCATCCGCACCTTATAAAGTTTATAATATTGGGAATAATAATCCCGTTAAACTGATGGATTTTATCAAAGCGATAGAGAATAAATTGGGTAGAGAAATCAAAAAGAACATGATGCCTATCCAAGCAGGGGATGTTCCTGCCACTTATGCTGATATGAGTGATTTGGTTGAGGATTTGGGATATAAACCAGCAACACCGATTCAAGAGGGGATTGATAATTTTATTGATTGGTATGTTGACTTTTTTGGAATTAAATTATAAGTTATAAAAGGAGTAGGATAAGTGGGAAATAAAATAGCTGTAATAGGTTTAGGATATGTAGGATTGCCTTTGGCTCATGCGTTTAGTAAAAAGTATAAAGTTGTTGGTTTTGATATCGCTGGATGGAGAATAGATGAGCTTAGAGTAGGATACGATAGAACTTTGGAGCTTAGTGAATCTCAAGTTAAAGAGGCGATAGAGTGTGGGATGGAGTTTAGTTTGGATTTGGAAGATATCAAAGATTGCAATATCTATATCATCACTGTTCCAACACCGATTGATAATTATAAAAAGCCAGATTTAACACCACTTATCAAGTCTAGTCAAAGTGTTGGAAAAGTTCTTAAACAAGGTGATATAGTCATTTATGAATCAACAGTTTACCCTGGATGTACTGAAGAAGATTGTGTTCCTGTTTTAGAAAAATTTAGTGGTTTAAAGTTCAATGAGGATTTCTTTTGCGGTTACTCACCTGAGCGAATCAACCCAGGAGATAAAGAGCATACCGTTACTAAAATCAAAAAAGTCACTTCAGGAAGTACTCCCGAGATTGGTCAAAAAGTTGATGAACTCTATCGCTCTATCATAACTGCAGGAACTCATTTAGCACCAACCATCAAAGTTGCTGAAGCCGCCAAAGTTATAGAAAACTCACAAAGAGATATCAATATCGCATTTGTAAATGAGTTGGCTTTGATTTTTGATAAGATGAATATTGATACCAATGCAGTGCTTGAAGCTGCTGGAACAAAATGGAACTTTTTGCCGTTTCGCCCTGGTTTAGTTGGAGGGCATTGCATCGGTGTTGACCCATATTATCTCACTTATAAAGCTGAATCTTTGGGGTACAATCCTCAAGTTATCTTAGCTGGACGACGAATAAATGACAATATGGGGATTTTTGTTGCTTCAAAAGTGATTAAATTGATGATAAAAAAGGGTCATAAGATAGAGGGTTCAAAAGTTTTGGTTTTAGGTGTAACTTTTAAAGAGAATTGTCCAGATATCAGAAATAGTAGAGTTATCGATGTTATCAATGAGCTTAAAGAGTTTGGATGTTGTGTGGATGTGAGTGATTATTGGGCTTCTAGTGATGAAGTTAAGCATGAGTATGGTTTTGGACTTATAGGTGATGTTGCCGTAAGTAAATATGATGCTGTGGTGTTGGCTGTAGCTCATGATGAGTATAAAAAGCTTTCATTCAATCATCCAAATCAAGTTATTTTTGATATAAAAAGTATTTTAGATAATGCAGATGGAAGATTGTAATTTTTTTTTTAGAAATATCTGCTAAAATCAGACAAAATGACTCTGATTAAGGAAAAATAGTATGATAATAAGAAAATTATTTAAGTTTGAAAACGCTCATATCGTGCGAAAATGTACAACTAAGCGATGTAGTCAAAATGTGCATGGTCATTCGTATAAGGTTGAGGTGTTGTTGGAGTCCAATTTCTTGGACAATGGTCAGATGGTTTACGATTTTGGATTGGTAAAACAGTATATGAAAGAGATTATTGATTCATTTGACCATGCTATTACGCTTTGGAGTGGAGATAGTTTGGAGTATCTTGAAGATATGAAAAAGCATTCGCTTCGTTGGATTGAGTTGCCTGTTAGTCCATCAGCAGAACAGTTTAGTCGTGTTATCTTTATACTTGTTGATAAATTGTTACAAAACTCTACATTTAATAATGGAGAAAAAGAAGTTTATATCAATAGTGTAATAGTTCATGAGACAGATACGGGTTATGCACAAGCTTTTAAAAAAGATGCTTATAGCCATCTTATGGGGGTTATAGAGTTGGAGAAAATTATATTTTCAAAACAAATTCAAGATGAATGGACAAATAAACAAATATATCACAATCTGTTAACCATTCATTAAGAATCTGTTAAGCTTAACTCATGTATAATTAGAATACAAAACACAAAAGGATGGAGATTCATGAAAAAAATTACACTTGCGTCAATTGCACTTGTTTCGTTACTATTTATAGGATGTACTGGTGATAAACCAGCAGATGCTAATGCAACAGAGACTAATGTTACTGAAGTTAATACTTCAACTGAGCCAGCAATTCAAGAAGAAAATGCAACTGTTGAAGAAAATGTAACTGTTGATGCTAATGCAACAGAAGCTAATGCAACTGATGCAAACGCTACAGA
The DNA here is from genome assembly GCA_006212005.1 of Sulfurovum sp. GTDB lineage: Bacteria > Campylobacterota > Campylobacteria > Campylobacterales > Sulfurovaceae > UBA1140. The sequence goes on from SDAZ01000016.1 coordinate 21,350, forward strand.
AGCAAACGCTACTGCTAACTAATTAGAACTCGTTCTATAAATTAATCTAGCCACTTATTTTAAGTGGTTAGAGCTTTCTTAAATCTTTTAAAACTAATCTTAAAATCTTCAAAATGTATAGAATCTAAACATCAAATCAAAAAACGACAAAATAACTCTCTTTTTTTTAAAATATTTTTATTTTTTTCAAAAAAATAGTATAATAACATTACATTTTTTTAAGAAGGACAAATATGAAAAAATTGACACTCGTATCTTTAATTGCTGCTGCTTTCCTATTCACTGCTTGTGAGAAAGAAGCTCCTGCTGAAACTAATACAACTGTAGAAGAAAATACTTCTGCTGAGGTTAATACAACTGTTGAAGAAAACACAACTGTTGAAGAAAACACAACTGTTGAAGAAAATACTTCTGTTGAGGCTAATGTAACTGCTGAAGCTAACGCTACTGCTCCTACTGCTGGTGCAGTTGATGGTGCTGCTGCGTATGCTGCTTGTTCAGCATGTCATGGTGCAGATGGTAAAGGTACTATCGGTGGAGCTAAAGTTCTTGCTGGTTTAAGTGCTGCTGATGTTGAAGCTAAACTTAACGCATACAAAGCTGGAACAGTTACATCTCCAACAGCTGGTATCATGAATGGTCAAGTTGCTGCTTTAGATGAAGCTACAATTAAAGCTCTTGCAGCTCATGTTGCTACATTGAAATAATTTTCACAACTAAACCCTTTTTTGGGTTTGGTTACTTTTTCTTTTTAAAATACCTCTTTTTTAAATCTTTTTTGATTATAATCCCATTATATTTTTTATCTAACTAAAGGGCTGTATCATTTATGTATGTTAAAATCTTAAAATCACTACCATTTATGTTACTCTTTTTTATCTGCCTGTCATGTAGTAGTGATGAAAAAA
>SDAZ01000104.1 GCA_006212005.1 Sulfurovum sp.
GTTGATACTCATGTTTTTCGTGTTGCTCATAGATTGGGACTTAGTGATGCACCAACGGCTCTTAAAACTGAAGATGAGTTGAGTCAAAAGTTTAAAACCGATTTAAATCTACTTCATCAAGCAATGGTATTATTTGGAAGATATCGATGTAAAGCTCAAAATCCATTGTGCGAAGATTGTTTTTTAGAGAATTTTTGTAAAAGTAAAGAACAATTTAAAGTATAAAGTACTTTTTTGTTTTAAAAATAAAAGACCTTAATAAAAATTTAGATATAATATCGTCTATTTTATTTAAAGGACAGAAATGTTAGAAGGTATGATTAGAGAGAGTATCGGCTCGGGCCCTGCGGGAAGACTTAGAAGAGATGGTTATCTAACAGCTAACATCTATGCAAATGGTGTTGAAAATATTCAAGCAGCATTTAAAAGAGGTGATTATATTAAAGCAGTTAGAGCTAAAACAACATTTTCATTTCCAGTGAAAGTTGGAGAAAATGAGATGAATGTTATCGTTCAAGAGTATCAATTGCACCCAGTAACTGGCGATATCGTTCATGTTGATTTAAGAGTTGCTCTTCCAAATACTGTAAGTAATTACTTAGTGCCTGTTAAAACTGTTGGAACTCCAAAAGGTTTGAAAAACAAAGGTGTTTTGGTTATTTCAAAAAGAAGACTTAAAGTTAGAGGAAGTATCGAAGATATTCCAGCAAACTTTACACTTGATGTAGAAAATCTTGATAGAGATGATTCAATTTTGATTAGAGATATCGAAGTTCCAGCAAATTGCCGTTTGATGGATAGAGCAGATGTTTCAATTTGTGGTGTTATTAAAGCTAAATAATGCAACTAATCGTCGGTTTGGGTAACATAGGTAGTCAATATTTGGATACCAGACACAACATCGGCTTTAAAGTTATTGATAGATTGGTTTATAAAACCAATGCTATCGATGTATCAAAAAGCTCATTTTATGGGCAACTCTATAAAAGTGGTTCAACTCTTTTTTTAAAACCTTCAACTTATATGAATCTTTCTGGTAAAAGCGTTTTGGCTGTAAAAAATTTTTACAAGATAGAACTTAGTGATATTATTATTATTCATGATGATATAGATTTGCCATTTAATGCACTTCGATTTAAAATTGGTGGTGGTCATGGTGGACACAATGGACTAAAATCAATAGATGGAGTTATCTCAAAAGAGTATCTTCGCGTGAGAATGGGTGTTGGCAAGCCTGAGCATAAATCTCAAGTGGCTGATTATGTTTTGAGTGATTTTAGCAAAGATGAAAGTTTGGTGTTGGATAACTGGATAGAACATACCATTAAAGCGATTGATGCGTTTAAAACAGATGAGCTGGAGAAAGTAAAATCTCTTTACTCACTAAAAGGCTAAGTGGTGAGTCTATTTTTTTTGTATGTGTCAAAACACTATCTAAAAAATATTCTTATTATGCTTCTGGGGCTTAGTGGTCTTTTTACGGGTATTGATTTACTTCTAAATGCTGGTTCTATTCCCTCTTTCAATCTTAAAATTCTTTACTCTTTTTACATGTGGCAAGAGTCTTTAAATCTTTTATATCCTTTAGCCATAGTTTTTGCAGGAATTATGACAAAGATTATTTTTATAAAGCATAATGCTATTGGTTCATTTTATGCTTTAGGAATCTCAAGAAAACGGCTTTTTTTACCCTTCTTTGTAATTGGATTTGGAATATATTTTATCTTTTTTGGTCTCAATTTTACTTCGTTTGCAAATGCCAAAGAGAGTGCAAATATTATTCTAAAGAAGAAAAAGTTATCTGATGAAAATAAAGATATGTTTTTTAAATATAATGACTCTTTTGTGTACATAAAAGAGATGAATCCAAATATTAAAACGATAAATGATTTGAGTATTTTCGAGATTAAAGAGCATAAAGTTTTAAGAGTTATAGAAGCTTCACAGGCTCAATTTATGGGAGATAAGTGGATAGCCAAAGATATAACCATAAAAGAGAAAATATCTGACAATAATGGTTCATTTAAGTTGGGTATCAAAAAGATGGCAACTTTAGAGACTCTAAAGGGATATAAACCTCAAATCTTACAATCGCTCTATTATGATAGAGTTTTAAATCTCAATGATATGTTAGAAGCGAAAAAACTTCTTGAAGCTCAAAAGATATCGACTCAAAAGATAAAAGCAGATATGTATCAAAAGATAGTTGTACCTCTTTTTTCGATTGCACTTTTGATGATAATCTTTTTTAAGATGCCTTTCCATGCAAGATATATGAATATTTCACTTGTGAGTGCTATTTCTATTGGAGGGACTCTTGTTTTTTGGGGACTTTTATTTGCTCTTCATCGAGTGGCTCAAAATAGTGTTATTGCACCAGAGATTGCACTGATTGTTCCTATCATTCTTATTTTTATCTATGCTTTTTATCAGTTATCTATTGTGAGTAAAAAAATATAAATTTTATATTAAATATTTAAAATAATTTTATATTATTATGCTTACATAACTTTTCTATCTCCATTAATATTCTCTTAAAGATTTTTATGATATTCTTAAAAAATAATTAGTATTAATAATTAAAAGGAATATATAATGTTTAATAAAATAATTTTATCTATTGGACTTCTTTCCATTTTAACACTTTCCGCAGAAGAGTTAACAACAAATGAGAGGATTTTAGGAATAGAAGCTGGATATACAAATGCAAAAGGTAAAAATCTTATAGATGCTAAAAATCATGATAGAGACCCATCTTTTGGACTTAAAATTGGTGTTCAAAATGATGAATGGAGAACAACTATTGGAGGAGATTTTTTTCGTTCGACCAATATAAAATATAAAAGAGCATTACTCTCTTTTGATAGAAATATTTGGGTTTTAAAAGATAAGGATAATGATATAGATTATAAACCTTATTTAGGTGGGCATGGTGGTTGGATGACGCAAGGTATTGGTTCAGATACGACTGTTAATGGTATGGTTTACGGTATGCAAGGTGGATTGGCGGTTCATACTCAAAATGCTGTTGATTTTGATTTTGGATATAGATACTCTTTGAGTAACATCGAAAGTATGGATTCTGTTGATAGTTTTACTTTTGGTGTAAATTATTTATATTAAATTAAGGAGAGAGAGTGGAAAAGAAATTATTAGCTATAATGACGATTGTTGGATTATTATTAGTTGGATGTGGAAGTGAAAGTAGTTCAACTTCTGATAAAAACTCTGTTTTGGGTGTAAAAGTTGAAAATAATATTGCATTTTTGGATTTAAATAAAAGTAAAATTGATAAAACTCAAACACAATTTGAGACTTCATTTACACTTCAAAACAATTATAATAGTGAAGTTGGCGTAAAAATGAGAGATTTTCAACTTATAACGACTCCTTGTACGGTTAAAAGTGTTAGTTTTTCTCCTTCTTCTATTGATTTTGGGACAGCTAAAAGTAAAACTGTTGTAGCAAAAGCCATTTTTGATGAGGCTTGTACTCCTAAAAGTTATAGTTTTGTTGGAACAAGTGATTTGAGTTTCAATTCAACGAGCAATACAAAGATTTTTTCATCAGATTCGATAACTACAAATCTTACAGAATCAAATACTACGACCAATACAAATACGACTACACCGATTAGTCCAATCACCTTAAATTATGATATACAACTTAGTTTGGGTAATTCAAATATACTTGCTATTGAGTCAAAAAAGTTTGTTCAAGTTGATTTGATTGATAAAGATACCAATTTGAGTATCGCAGATTCTAATATAACTTCTATCTCTGTTACTTCAAATCAACCCTCTTTGGCTAAACTTATTGATATAAACGCAAATGACCAAACTCCTCAAGAGAGTTTAACCTTTGAAAATAATAATTCGCAAATTTTTGCCATAGAAACCTCTACCATATCAGGTTTAGTAGATATTGAAACGGTTATAGAGTATAAAGATGGAAAAAATCAATCAAAAAAGATGACAAAAATGATATCTTTATCCGTAATGTCAGGTTCTCCTACTGCTTTTTCTATCAATGATGCAGGTGTGACTTATAATAGCGAGACAAAATGGTTTGAACAAAAATTTATGATATCTGCAACGGATAAATATAATAATAAAATCAACCAAGGTTCAATGATAAATATCTCTGCAATTGCGGATTATACAAAAGACAGCACAGGAAAACCTATTCTTTATGGCAAATTTGGGACTCAAAAAGCGGATATTATAAAAAATAGTGATAACAAAACAGCATCTCTTTTGACGGATTCAAGTATATTTGACAAGATAGACAGTTATAGAGATATCTTATTTGTTTTTGGAGATGTCAAGAGTTATGAGGCTTTGGGTAAATGGGATATAGATAGTAGTTCAAATTTTAACTCAAATACTTTAAAACTTAAAGACAATTATGTTGGTGAAAATCATACTGGTTTGGGTTTTGCGATAGGACATAACTATATGGAAGAGCCATGTAGTAGTGATAGCAGAGAGTGGGTTTTACAAATTGATTCTACAGATGGAAATTATAAATTGGATAGCAATGGTAAAGCGTTTGTAACTTCAAAATTCCCATCGTATATGGTAGGTAAAAAGATAGCATTAGGAGTTAATTTTTTAGGTAAAACTCCAGAGACAAATAAAATAGTTAGAAGTGGAGAGGTGTATTTTAAAGTCTTGAGTAGTTTTGATGGATTACATGCTCCTGATAGTATCAAAGTTAAAAAAGGGACAAATGGTCAAGTTTCTGTAGGATTTGATATTGACACAGGTACGGCTGATAAATTTACTTTAAAAAATGCTTTAGCATCATGTAAAGTTAAAGTTGATAATGTTGCAATTAATAGTATCCAAGAGCATGGATTGATTAAAAACAGTAGTGCATGTTCTGATTCGAATAGTGAAGTTGTTTATTGGACTCTTGATTTGAGTAGTACTTCAAGTACAGATGATGGAACAGTTACTTTTAGTGATTGTCAAGTAAAAGACCCATATCCTTCTTTTTAATCTTTTAAACTCCTCTTTGGAGTTTAAAATGAGCTTTTTAGACTACTTTTTATCATTTACGAACCATTTACAAATGTAAGATATAATCGCTAAGATTATTTTAATATAAGGTTAAAGGTGAATTTTACTCAAATTTTTTTTATTGTTATATTATTTTTTACCATTGTAAGTGCCGATATAGTGGCAACCATCAATGGAAAAAATATTTACTCAAAAGATATCGACCACTTTATGAAAATCCAATATCCGAAATCACAATATGAAATCCTCAATAAAGAGCAAAAACTCGCAGTTGTCAATGAGTATGTTAACAGAGAATTATTGCTTGAAAAAGCAAAAAAAGCGGGGATTGAGAATGATAAAGAGTTTAAAAAAGTACTTCAAACGGCAAAAGATAATCTTCTTCTTGAAACATGGTTAAAACAAGAGGTTGATAAGGTTGAGGTGAGTAATAAAGAGATGTTGGATTTTTACATCAAAAATATAGAAAAGTTTAAAACGCCTAAAAAAATCTGGGCTAGACATATTTTATTTTCGAGTGAAGATAAAGCTATTGAGGTTATTCGTGAGCTTAGAGTGGTGGATAAAAAACTTTTAAAATCAAAATTTATAGCTTTAGCAAAAGCTAAATCAATTAGTTCATCTGCATCAAAAGGTGGGGATATGGGATGGTTTGGATTTGCGGATATGCCTTTGGAGTTTTCACAAGTTGCGTTCAAAATGTCGGTTGGAACGATGACTCCATCTGTGGTTCAAACAGATTTTGGATATCATGTCATCTATTTGGAAGATAAAAAAGAGGCAGGGTTTGCTAGTTTTTACGAATCTAAAAATATTATTAAAGATAAACTCAAAATTGAAAAATTTAAAGAAAAAAATGAAAATTTGAACAAAAAAATAAGAGCTACTTTAAAAATTATTGTAAAATAATAAAAAAATTTAAAAGGTCATAGACAATGAGTCAAAAAATATTAGATAGCATACCAGCAGGGGTAATCTTTGGAGAAGATATAGAGAAGCTTTTTGAAATTGCAAAAAGTGAGGGTTTTGCGATTCCTGCGGTCAATGTTGTAAGTTCATCTTCTATAAATGCTGTTTTGGAGTCTGCAAAAAAAGTAAATTCGCCAATAATTATTCAATTTAGTAATGGTGGTGCTGAATTTATGGCAGGTAAAGGTCTTAAAGGCTTGGAGGCTTCTATCTTGGGAGCGATTAGTGGGGCGAATCATGTTCATACGATGGCTAAAGCGTATGGGATTCCTGTAATTTTGCATACAGACCATGCAAGTAAGAAGTTGTTACCTTGGATTGATGGGCTTCTTGACGCTGGAGAGCAGAGCTTTAAGACTTTAGAAAGACCACTTTTTTCATCTCATATGTTGGATTTATCAGAAGAGAGTTTAGAAGAAAATATAGAAATTTGTGAACAATATCTTTCAAGAATGAGTAAAATCGGTATGCACCTTGAGATAGAGTTGGGTGTAACGGGTGGTGAAGAAGATGGTGTTGATAACTCGGATATCGATAATGCTCTTTTATATACGCAACCACAAGATGTATCTTATGCTTATAAAAAACTTTCTCAAATTTCACCAATGTTTACCATCGCCGCTTCTTTTGGTAATGTTCATGGTGTTTATAAATCAGGAAATGTTGTTTTGACACCTGTTATCTTGGATAATTCTCAAAAATATGTTGAAGAAAAATTTGAAACTTCGTCTAAACCTATCAATTTTGTTTTCCATGGAGGTTCAGGCTCTCTTCTTAGCGAGATTCAAGAAGCGATTAGTTATGGGGTGGTGAAGATGAACATTGATACTGATACTCAATGGGCATATTGGGATGGTGTACGAGGATATGTCCATCAATATCATGCT
>SDAZ01000105.1 GCA_006212005.1 Sulfurovum sp.
GAATGAAAATAACCAGACATATCAAAAATGTCGTGAAGAATTAGGCTTTAGTAATAGTTGGTATTGGAGTAGTACAGAAGTAAACTCTTTAAAAGGGGCTTGTTTAGAATTTGAAATGGGATATGACGCACCTTCTTTAAAAAGTAAGTCAATAGATGTTATATGTGTTGATGAAAATAGTTCACAAATAAAATAATTTAATATTAGTAGGAGTTAAAAATGCTAAAAATACAAAAGGTACTTATAGTTTGTATGTTGGGAATGGTAAGTTTTATAGCAACAGGGTGTGATAAAAAAGTTGAAGAAAGTAAGCCTTCTATCGTTTGGGTTAAACCTGCAGGAATGGTTTGTGAGGCAAATGGAGGTGAAATGAGTATGTATGAATGCCAAGCTCAATGGAAAGATGCACCAAAAATATGCAAAGCTTTCGGAGCTAGATTACCAGCATTTGACGAGCTTAAAAGTGCAATGACTGAGTGTGGTGGAATCCTAAATGATACGGATAGAAATGAAAACAACCAGACATATCAAAAATGTCGTGAAAAATTAGGTTTTAGTGATAGTTGGTATTGGAGTAGTACAGAAAGAGACTCTTTAAATGGAGCTTGTTTACATCTTGAAACTGGATATGATGTGCCATACATAAAAAGTAGTAAATTTAATATTATGTGTATAGATGTAAATAATTCTAAAAACTGACAAATGATATAAAAATGAATAACGGATGGAAAATGGTAAGTTTTGTGAGTAAAATAGGTTTTATGATTTTTATAGCAATTTTGAGTGGTTGTTCGACAAAAGATATATCTCATTTAAAGCCACTTAAAACAACCATTATCCATATCAATGACCATCATTCTCATATAAATAGTGAAAAAATAGCTTTAAATATAGATAACGAGGCAGTTGAGGCAGAGATTGGTGGTTTTGCAAGAGTTGTATCAAGAATAAATGAGCTTCAAAAAAGAAAAATAAATCCTATAACTTTACATGCAGGAGATGCACTTCAAGGGACTATGTATTATACTGTTTTCAAGGGAGAAGTTGATGCTAAGTTAATGAATTTAATCTCATGGGATGCTTTTGAGCTTGGTAATCATGAGTTTGACGATGGAGATGATGAGTTAAATAGATTCTTAAAAGATTTGAATACTACAGTTTTGGCATCTAATGTTGTTGTAAATCAAAATTCATCTTTACACAATCGTATCAAGCCATATAAAATCATCATAAGAGATAACCAAAAAATAGCAATAATAGGTATTGATGTTGCATATAAGACAAAATACTCATCAAGACCAAGTAAAAATGTGGAGTTTTGGGATGAGATACAAAGCGTAAATAAGTATATAAAAGAGTTAAAAACTCAAGGCATAAATAAATTTATAGTGCTTAGTCATTTTGGGCTTGAAAATGATATAAAACTTGCTTTTCAAATAGAAGGAGTGGATGTTATAATAGGAGGAGATTCTCATTCATTAATGGGCGATTATGATATGATAGGGCTAAAAAGTGCAACTAAAGATTATCCTATCATAACAAAATCAAAAGACAACAAGAAAGTTTGCATTGCTCAATCATGGGAATATTCCTATGCAGTTGGGGCTTTAAATGTCAAGTTTGATGAATTTGGAGACATTAAAGAGTGTAGTGGTTATGTGGATTTACTTTTTGATTTTAATACAAAAAACAAAAAACTACTTGATACTGTTAGGTTATATCCTCAGCTAAAAATCGTAAAAGAAGATGAAAAAGCTTTGGAGATTATTAGGAGCTACAAGAGTCAGCTGGATAAAAAGCAAAAAGAGATAGTCGGATTTAACAAAAAATACATAGGACACAACAGGATACCGTTTGACAAAATTGATGGAGTATCTTCTTTGGAATATGGCAGTGAAATAGCACCGCTTATCGCAAAAGCATTTTATCTTAAAAGTAACAACGCATCGTTTGCCATACAAAATGCAGGAGGTGTAAGAAGTGGTTTAACTTCTGGAAATATTACAATTGAAGATGTTTATAAATTATTGCCATTTTCAAATACTCTCATAGAGTTTAAAATGAGTGGTAAAGAGGTAAAAGAACTTTTAGAAGATGCCTTTAGTTCTACATTTGATAAATCATCAACTGGAGCTTTTGCATATGGATATGCTATAAGGTATGATGTGGATAGTAAACAGTCAAAAGGAAATAGAGTTTCAAATATTGAAGTACTTAATAAAACAACAGATAAGTTTGAGCCAATAGAACTTAACAAGCAGTATATAGTTATTACCAACTCTTATATAGCAGATGGAAAAGATGGGTATGAAAAATTTGTAACTATAAAGGACAAAATTAATACATACTATGACTATGCAATGAGCTTTGTTGATTTTATAAAAACTCAACCAAACATCACACCAGTTTGTAAAATATACCATCCTATAAAGTCATTTAAATAAAAATACACACTAATAATTTTTCTTAAGTAAAAAATGCGTTAGTGCTTAACTCCTACATAAGCAGGAGGATTAAAATTAATTCGAGTTTTTCTTATCTCTAGTTAATTTTTTTCTTGAAATTGGGTCAAGGTGTCTTTTTCTGATACGGATACTTATCGGAGTAATCTCAACAAGCTCATCATCTTCTATCCACTCCATAGCACTTTCAAGTGTGATAACTCTAGGTGGAATCAATTTTATAGCATCATCAGCACCACTTGTTCTCATGTTTGTAAGTTGTTTCCCTTTAAGTGGATTCACTTCCATATCCCCAGGTCTTGCACTTTCACCGATAACCATTCCATTGTAAACTTTATCTTGTGGCTTGATGAAAAGTGTTCCTCTTGCTTGTAAGTTTGCGATAGAAAATCCAACCGCTACACCATCATCCATAGATATCAATGCACCAGCCATACGACTCTCAACGCTTCCACTATACGCACGATATTCAAGATAAGAGTGGTTCATTATCCCCTCACCTTTTGTATCTGTTAAAAACTCACTTCTATATCCGATAAGTCCACGAGCAGGAATCTCAAACTCCATTCTAATCGTACCATCTGGCATAGGAGTCATCGCTTTCATCTCAGCTTTTCGTTTTCCAAGTTTTTCTATCGCTGCACCTTGAAACTCTTCAGGAACATCCACAACAAGGTGTTCAAATGGCTCCATTTTTACACCATTTTCTACTTTTGTTACAACTTCTGGTCTAGCGATAAGGAACTCAAAACCCTCTCTTCTCATATTTTCAGCCAAGATACCGATTTGAAGCTCACCCCTACCAGAAACTTTAAATGATGCATCATCCATAGCTTCCATCTTCATAGCGATGTTTGTTTGCATCTCTTTTTCAAGTCTATCTCTAAGTTTATTTGAAGTAACATGTTTCCCTTCTGTTCCAGCAAGAGGACTATCATTTACCGAAAATACGATAGATAGTGTAGGCTCTTCGATGTGCATAGGGTCTAGTGCTACAGGATTTGATTTGTCACAGATACTATCTCCAACATCGATATCACTAAATCCAGCGATTGCTACGATATCACCAGCTTCAGCTTCTGCTATATCAATTCTTTCAAGTCCTCTAAAACCGATAAGTTTTGAGATTCTACTGATACTTTTTTCTCCAGAAGCTTTAACAAGTGCGAACTCATCACCTTTTTTTACTTTTCCATTGAAGATTCTTGTAATCCCAATTCTACCAACAAAGTTATCTCTATCAAGCGTAAAAACTTGTGCTTGAGTATCCGCATCAGGTGAACCTGTTGGATATGGAACTTTTGTTAAAATAGCTTCAAAAAGTGGTTTCATGTCCACATTTTCATCTTCAAGATGCCATTTTGCATAACCATCTCTTGCTGCTGCGTAAAGAACTGGAAATTCTAATTGCTCTTCTGAAGCGTCAAGTGCAACAAGCAAATCGAAAACTTCATCCAAAACTCTATCTGGTTCTGCTGCTTGTTTATCAATTTTATTGATAACAACAACTGGGATAAGATTTAGCTCAATCGCTTTTTTCAAAACAAATTTAGTCTGTGGCATAACGCCCTCTTGTGCATCAACAAGAAGAAGTACACCATCAACCATTTTTAAAACCCTCTCAACTTCTCCACCGAAATCGGCGTGTCCTGGAGTATCGATAATGTTGATTTTATGGTCACCATAAGTAATAGCTGTATTTTTAGAAAGGATAGTAATCCCTCTTTCTTTTTCGATATCATTGCTATCCATCGCTCTTTCAGTCACCTCTTGGTGAGCGCCGTATGTACCGCTTTGTTGTAAAAGCCCATCTACAAGTGTCGTTTTACCGTGGTCAACGTGTGCGATAACTGCGATATTTTTGATTTTTTGCATTAAAGTTCCTATATGAAATTAAAAATAATGCGAATTATACCGAAAACTCTTAAGATTTAAGCCCTCTACCATAAAGCTGGTTATAAAGCTTGAGTGCATAACGGTCTGTCATAGAGGCAATATAGTCTGAAATAACCCGTTTTGGCTCTCTTTTTCCCATAAGTTTTATCTCTTCTTGAGGCAAAAGATGATGATTTTCATTGAAAGCACGATACAATCCTTTGATACAACGACTTCCTGCATACATATTTCGAACGATGTCTTTATGGTGATATAGTTTTTGAAAGAGCAACTTTTTAAGTAACTTCATATCTCTTGTTATCTCTTTGCTAAAGCCGATATCTAAGCTCTTACTTGCATCAATAATACTTGATTGCGGAGTTGATGGAAATTGTGAAATTGTATATTTTGAGTGAGTGATAAAATCTTCAACCAAAACACGGATAAGCGTTGAGACAAATCGTTGGCGATAGAGTTTTTCATTCATATATATATTATCATTTTTTTCTATTATATGATTTATTTTTTGAACCAGTGGATTTTCTATAATGTCTTCAAAACCAATAAGTTTATAGTGAATTCCGTCGTCAATATCATGAGAAGTATAAGCAATCTCATCAGCAAAATCAACCACCATAGCTTCAAAAGAGGGGTGTTTATCAAGAAAAAAAGCTTCAAATAAAGAAGAGGAAAACGGCTTTTGATAAGGATACGAGTGCTTTAAAACCCCTTCTAAAGTTGCATAAGTAAGATTTAGTCCATCAAAAGGTTTATATCTCTTTTCAAGTTTGGTTAAGACTCTAAAAGATTGAAAATTATGCTCAAATCCAAAAACTCTTCCATCTTCTTTTAGTAGTTCATCTAGTGTATCTCCTCCAACATGCCCAAATGGAGTGTGTCCTAAGTCATGTGATAATGCGATGGTTTCGGCTAAAATGTCATTTAATCCCAATGTGTGTGCGATGGTTCGAGCGATTTGACTTACTTCGAGTGAATGTGTAAGCCTTGTTCTAAAGTAGTCACCTTCATGATTTAGGAAAACTTGTGTTTTGTATTCAAGCCGTCTAAATGAGCTACAATGGATAACTCTATCTCTATCTCGTGCAAATGGTGAGCGAAAATCTTCTAAAAAATCGTAAAATCTATCTGTTGGCTTCATCAAAAATCCTTTGAAAATTATAGTATAATCACGCCATTATACAATGATATAGAGGAGATTAAAATGAATGTTACATTACTGCAACATACTCCATTGGAGATTACAGCTCATGCGATAAGAACTTGTTGGCAAAGTTTTGACAAGAGCGACCATGGAGGGCAAAAAGATAAAGAGTTGATTGATAGGGTTGGAAATAAGTTTAAACACGCTTCCACGCTTGAACATCTCTATTTTACTTTTTATATTCAAGGGGTTAGTAGAGCTTTGCTTCAAGAGTTGGCACGACATCGTATCGCAAGTTTAAGCGTGAAAAGTACTCGATATACGCTCAAAGAACTTAAAAATTTAGAAGTTTTTGATGAAAAAGATTATGTTAAGGCTTCTCAATTTATCGTTTTAACCCATAATGAAATGGTTGATTCAGCTTCTATAAAGGCTTTAAATAATTTACAAGCGATTTTAAAAGATGGTGTGAGTAACGATATTGCGAAATATTGTCTTCCTGAAAGCTATAAAACAGAGCTTACATGGAGTATCAATGCTCGGAGTTTGCAAAATTTTATCTCTTTAAGAAGTGACAAATCAGCACTTTGGGAGATAAGAGATTTATCTAAAGCTATTTTTAAGACTTTACCGCAAGATATACAATATTTGTTTGAAGAGTCACTAAAAAGATAATGTTGATGATGTAATTTAAAAAAATTATTAAAAAATAATAAAAAACAATTTTTCATTTTTTAATATAAAATTATTAAAAAATATGATATTATTGTTGAAAATATTATTTATAAAGGATTTTACAATGAAAACATATAAATCATTAGTAGCAGTTTTAGCATTGAGTTCAGTAGCTTTTGCAGGTGGGAATATTAGCCCAGTGACACAATATGAGGATACAGATTATACAGCATCTCAAGAGGTAGAGGTTGTTCCAGAGGTTAAACCAGTTGAGGTAGAGCCAGTTGTTGAAAAAGTTATTCCAATTGAAGTAGCACCAATTGCTAGTGCAATGATGGGTGGATATGTAGGTTTAGGTTTGACTGGTATTGCAGACAGGGTTAGTGCAAATGGTGCTCAATCAAATGTATTTAGAAATCTTGGATGTTGCCAAGATAGACAATTGGGGCTTACTGCTCTAGCTGGATATGATTTTGATGAAAATTTGGGAGCTGAAGTTAGAGGAACTTATGGTCAATGGCAAAGAGACAATACCAATAAATTTAAAAATGTGGGTGCTTATCTAAAACCACAAGTTGATTTGGGTGGAGTTAATCTTTATGGTTTAGCAGGATATGCC
>SDAZ01000106.1 GCA_006212005.1 Sulfurovum sp.
AGTTGCTAAAGCGATTTTAAAAGATAGTGGAAGAGCAAGGGGGGGGGTAAATATCATCTCATGTCCGACTTGTGGACGGATTGAAGCTGATTTGGTGAGTGCTGTGGCTGAAATTGAGAAGCGAACTGCTCATATTAAAACACCGATGGATGTCTCTGTTATGGGGTGTGTGGTAAATGCCATAGGTGAAGCAAAACACGCTGATGTGGCTATCGCTTATGGTAAAGGTGTTGGGCTTGTGATGGTTAAAGGTGAAGTGGTTGCTAAGTTACCAGAGTCACAGTTGGTAGATAGATTTGTAAGTGAAGTCGAAGCATTTGCTCAAGCGAATGAGAAATAAATAATGGAATCTCAATTATACAATCTAAATATCGAACGAGCTGTACTCTCATCTATTATTTTTGACGCTAAGATTTTTGAGGAGGTTGAAACTAAGATAAAAGCAAAAGACTTTTATCTTCCCTTTCATAAATATCTTTTTGGTGCTATGGTGGAACTTTTTAAAGAAGAAAAGCCCATAGATGAGGAGTTTTTACGAACAAAGTTGATAACGCAAAATCACTTTGATGAGTTGGCTATGATTGATATAATAAGTAGCAATGCCATCTCAAATACTATGGCGTATGTGGATGAGATAAAAAAATATGCCAATAAAAGAGCGATGATAACTCTAGCCACCACCATCAAAAAAGTGACCATAGAGGACAATATGGAATCTAGCGAGATAATGAATCTGGTGGAAAAAAAGCTTTATGAGATTACGCAAGAGAGTACAACAGATGATTTTCGAAATGCAAAAGAGATATCTCTTTCGATGCTCTCAGATATCAACAGACTTAAAGCTCTTGGAAATTCTAAACTTATCGGTACAGATACGGGATTTAGAAATCTTAATGATATGACGAGTGGTTTTGGGAAAGGTGATTTGGTGATTATCGCTGCTCGACCTGCCATGGGAAAGACAGGGCTTGTGTTAAATATGGCACTTAAAGCTCTTGGTCGTGGTGAAGGAGTTGCTTTTTTTTCGCTTGAGATGCCAGCTGAGCAGTTGATGCTTCGGATGTTATCGGCGAAAACTTCGATTCCATTGCAGAGTTTAAGGGTTGGAAATATGATAGATTCGCAATGGACACAACTAAGTAACGCCGTAAATGAGATGAGTCATCAAAAGCTTTTTGTTGAAGATGGGGGATATGCGACGATTCATCATGTGCGAAGTAAACTTAGAAAGCTCAAATCACATAATCCTGACATCACCATGGCAATCATCGATTATCTTCAGCTTATGAGTGGTGATGGAAGTGGAGTTGGAAGACAACAAGAGGTTTCGGATATTTCAAGGGGCTTAAAACAGTTGGCAAGAGAGCTTCAAATGCCTATTATCGCTCTTTCACAGTTAAATCGTGGGGTAGAATCAAGAGACAATAAACGACCGATGTTGAGTGATTTGCGTGAGTCTGGAGCGATTGAGCAAGATGCAGATATCATTCTTTTTGTTTATCGTGATGATGTCTATCGTGAGGCAATGGAAAAACAAAAAGAGATGAAAGGCAAGGCTGACGGTAAAGAGTATAAGAGTGATTATGTGAAAAAAGAGGTTGAAGAGACGGAGCTTATCATCGGAAAACAGAGAAATGGCCCCACTGGAACGGTCAATTTGATGTTTCATAAAGCTTATACACGGTTTGTTGATGCTCCGATTGGCGGTGCTAGGGAGATTATCTATGAAAATATGGATACAAGCGACCACGCCACGATTGATTTACCAATTCCATTTTAAATTATGCTATCCATGAGAGTTAAACTTTTTGCCTCACACGCTCAATTTGCACTTTTCTTGGCATTTCTAGTTTCTATTTTTTTTATTCGTTTAGGCTTTTTGTATCTTGAGTATAAGGAGTTTATCGCCAAACCATTTTATTATACAAACGCTGAACTTATCGAACATTATGTTAAAAATCAAAAAACGGTTCTTAGGCTTCATAGTGATGATTTGGATATGAATTTTGTATCCCTCACCAATAAACCTATCGAAGAGGGTATCACTTATCTGAGAGTAAAACTTTATCCAAACGCTAAAATCTCTTTTGGTGAGTATTTGGGTTTGTCGCTTATCTCTTTGGATATAAAAGAGCAGTTTATAGAGAAAAACTTTAAACTTCAACTTGAAGATAGCATTGCCTTTCAACATGATGATGCACTTATCGCTTCTTTTCATAAAGGGATTTTCCTTGCTACTTCTATGATAAAACCTCTTCGAGAGAGTGTTGCAACTCTTGGCATCTCACATATTATTACGCTTAGTGGATTTCATCTCTCTATCATTTGGGGTGTGAGTTACTTTTTACTTCTCTATCCTTATCGTTTTTTTCAAAAAAAAAATTTTCCTCATAGATTGGCACTTTTAGATGTTGGTTTTGTGGTGCTTTTCGTTTTGGGTCTGTTTGTTTGGTTTGTGGATTATCCAGCTCCTCTTGTTCGCTCTTATGGGATGGTGAGTATTGGTTGGATGATGGTTTTGATGGGATTTGAGTTGATATCGTTTGAATTTTTATTTGCCATCACATTT
Source organism: Sulfurovum sp. (assembly GCA_006212005.1). GTDB lineage: Bacteria > Campylobacterota > Campylobacteria > Campylobacterales > Sulfurovaceae > UBA1140. Next base: position 2,570 of record SDAZ01000106.1, read on the forward strand.
ATCTCATTGATGTTTTTTCCAAAATTTATCGTACATCTTGGTTTTTGGTTCTCTGTTTTAGGGGTCTTTTACATCTTTCTTATCGCTAAATGGTTTGAAAAACTTCCCAAAATCTACATCTTTTTACTTGTAGAGAGTTTGGTTTTCTTTTTTATGATGCCTATTGTCAATCTCTTTTTTGGTAATGTGAGCTTAGCTTTTTTATTTTCACCTATTTTATCGGCTATCTTTATCGTTTATTATCCATTGACTATTTTTATGCACCTTATCGGATGGGGGGATTTTTTAGACTTTGGATTAAAATCGCTGATTTATCACTCTTTTAAACCTACCACTATAAATTTATCATGGATTTTAGGAGTAGCGTATATCTTACTCTCTTTGGCTTCGATGTTTTCAAAAAAGATATTTTACGCTCTCATTGGTGTTGCGTTGGCGTATGGAGCATTGGTTTTTGTTGTTATGGTTTGAGCTAACCCTAAGCGTTTAAAAAAATCTCGTTTTATTTTTTTTTGAGAGGATTGAGCTTTAAGTTTCGTTGGCTTAAATAAAAAAAGGTACAATAATGCACTTTAATTAACAAGGAGATGGATAGCGATGTTAAATGAAATATATAAGCATACACAAGAGCATATGAAGAAGAGTTTAGAGGCGTTGAAGAGAGATTTCTCGACACTTAGAACAGGTAAGGTTACAACCAATATTATTGACCATATCAAAGTTGATTATTATGGTACGCCAACGGCTTTGAGTCAAGTTGGAAGTGTAATTGCCACTGATGCTACGACGATTACGATTACGCCATGGGAGAAACATATGTTAAATGGTATCTCAAAAGCGATTCAAGAGGCAAATATTGGTGTAAATCCTAATAATGATGGGATTGTGATTAAACTCTTTTTCCCAGCGATGACAACACAACAAAGACAAGAGGTTGTAAAACAGTCAAAAGGTATGGGTGAGAAAGCTAAAGTTGCAGTGCGAAATACACGAAAAGATGCAAATGATAAGATAAAAAGACTTGAAAAAGAGAAATCTATCACCGAAGATGAGATGAAAAAAGCAAATGAGCAGATTCAAAAATATACAGATAGTTTTGTTGCATCGGTTGATGAGTTGCTTAAGGCTAAAGAGATAGATATTTTAAAGGTATAATATGGATATAGAGAAAGTTTACAAAGACTCTGGTGCGTTGTTGGAGGGGCATTTTATCCTCTCAAGTGGCAACCACTCAAGATTTTATCTTCAAAGTGCAAAAGTTTTAGAACAACCTCAAACGGCTGAGATGTTGGCTAAGGCATTAGCCGAAGAGATTCGAGCTAGTGGAATTCATATCGATACAGTTGTAGCTCCTGCGTTAGGTGGAATTTTGGCTGGATATGAGTTGGCTAGAGCATTGGGTGTTCGTTCTTTGTTTGTTGAGCGAAAAGAGGGCAAGATGGAGCTTCGAAGGGGCTTTGAGATTTCTCAAGGTGAAAAAATTCTTATTTGTGAAGATATCATTACCACAGGTGGTTCTGCGATGGAAGCGATGGAGATTATCACTCAATTGGGTGGAGAAGTTGTAGCATTTGGAGCATTGGCAAATCGTGGATTTTGTAAACGAGTTGGTAGTCAAGGTGAAGCAAAATCAAATTGTAAACTTCCATGTGGCGTTTCATTTTTTGCATTGGGTGATTTTGAGTTTGAGATATACTCACCAGAAGATTGTTCTATGTGTAAAGAGGGTAGTATTGCTATCAAACCTGGAAGTCGAAACGCTTAATACACAATTTTATAGTATTATAGTGAACATTTATAATTAAAAAAAAGGGAAAATTATGAAAAAAAGATTTTTAAAGCCTCTTTTGGCTTCTAGTGTAGCGTTAGTGATGATGGCAGGTTGTACTGCCCCTATGGGTGCTACTGGTACACCACAAAGTGAAACAAGTAAGGCACAACAAGGTGCAATGATTGGAGCATTATTGGGTGCAGTTGTTGGGGCTACTACTGGTGGAAATACAAATTCAACAACAAAAAGACAAAGAGCGTTGATTGGTGCGGCAGCTGGTGCGGCAGCTGGTTATGGTATTGGTTATAGCTTAGACCAACAAGCCAAAGAGGTTGCTCAGGTTTTAAATACAAATGTAAATAATAACCCATCCGCTGAAAAAGATGCTTCACAAAATCTTATCGTTTCAAATACGGATAAGTATGTAAAAATCATGTTTAGGGATTCTATGATGTTTGCTACAAACTCATCTGTGCCAACTTCATCAGCTCAATCAAAAATCAATGAGTTGTATCCAGTATTGCAAAAATACCAAACAACTTTAGTTCAATCAGTAGGTCATACGGATAATAGAGGAAGTTACGAATATAATCTAAATCTTTCAAATGCAAGAGCTACATCAGTGGCAAATAGCATTAAAACTTCAGGTGTCCCAAATCAAGTTTTTGCAAAAGGGTGTTCATTTAGTAAACCAATCGCCTCAAACTCAACTGAAAGCGATATGGCTTTAAATAGAAGAGTTGAAGTTTATCTTTACCCAAATGAAGCGAGTGTTATAGACCCTTGTAAATATTAATTTTCAAAAGAGACGAACTTTTATTCGTCTCTTTGTATAATTTATCCTAAAGTTACATCTTTTGGTCGTTTTTTAAAGTTCTCTTTCTCAACCCCACACAATGGACATTTTGCTGGTGCTTTTTTGCCTCTATGAATATGACCACACACTTCACAAACATACTCTTCTTGTTCTTCGGAATTGAAAAATCCTTCTTCTTCCAATGCTTGTTTTAATGCCAAATATTCAGCTTCATGCTCAACTTCAACTTTACCAATAGCATTGAAAAGTCTTGCAATATCTTTTAAATCTTCTTCTTTTGCAATTGATGCAAAGTTTGGATACATCGTCTCATGCTCATATTTTTCACCATCTGCCGCGTATTGAAGATTTTTTTGAGTAGTATTAAGCTCTACACCGTTTACCAATTTATTGTAAGCCTTAAACTCTGCCATCGCATGATATTTTTCATTGTCTGCTGCCTCTTGAAAAAATCGTGAGATTCTATGATATCCCTCTTTATATGCAACTTCAGCAAAAAATTCATACTTATTTCTTGCTTGAGACTCACCAGCAAATGCTTTCATAAGATTTACAGCTGTTAAACTCTCCGTAATACAGTGCATATCCTCACCACAACAAACTAAAGTTCCACCCCCAACATGGCTAACTTCTACCTCATTACCACATTTATCGCATTTATAAGTTTCGTATTGTCTCATTTTAATCCTTTTTATTGTAATTGTTTTTTTAAATCTGCTATAAAATCGCTTATGTCATCATGAAGTGCTTGTAAATCCTCTTCATGTTCAACCTCATCTGCTAAAATCGACGAAACCAAATCATAAGTTACGATATCTTTATCTTTTGTCATTTCTGCAATTTTAGAATATGTCGAAATCGCACACTGTTCACCTTTTATCGCATCATCAAGTATAGCTACCACATCAAAGTTTTTCGGCTCATCATATCCACAATTTGTATGGCTAAACCACATTTGAGGATGAGTTAGAGGAGTTCCTCCTAATTGCAATATCCTATCTGCAACCATCGTAGCGTGTCTTAGCTCATCAGCTGCATGAAGTGTAAGTTCCGAAATAATCGCATCTTTCATAATCCCTTTTATAACTTTTGCTTCTATAAAATATTGATAATATGCCAACCACTCATCTGCATAAGCACGATTGAGCGTTGTGATAATTTCACTTATCTCTAAGCCTTTAATAATAGAATTTCCTCTTTTTGCCATAATGCTCTTTCCTTTTCTAATAAGTTAAGGATAATTTTTATCCTTTAGTATTCTACTCCTATTATTCTTAAAGCTTCATTAAGTTAAAGTTTTTTTATAATAATTATGAGTTAGAGTGATATAATATGAAAAAAGGGAAAAGATGAGAAAAATGGAGGAAATATGTGTTGGATAAGTATTGATATTGAAGCAGATGGTTTGATTCCATTTAAATATTCTATGATAAGTTTTGGAGCTGTGATTGTAGAAAATGGATTAAAACTACAATTTTATGCAACTTTAAAACCTATTTCGGAAGAGTAAGTACCTACCCAAATCTAATTTCAAAGAAAATAATACTACAATTAGAGCATGAAAAAGATAGAAGAACTAAACGAAGAAGATAAAAAAACGCTAGAGGATATTTTTAAAAATTATCCAACAT
>SDAZ01000107.1 GCA_006212005.1 Sulfurovum sp.
AAAGGGGCATTTAGTCGTTACAATCCTATCATGGCGGATAAAGTGACTAAAAGAAATGGGATTGTTGAGATTATCAAAGATGGCAATGTGATAAAAGAGTATCATCATGGACTCACAACAAGCTTTGGTGCTGGAGATATAACTTATCAGATTAGAGGTTTGTAAGCGTTGAAGAGTATCACTCAAAAACTTGACCTTGATGGCTATATCTCGAAGTTTAAGAGCTTTTTGGTTCGAGACAAAGAGATATATATGCAAGGCGATATCAATCAACACTTTAGATACATCACGGCTCTATCTAGAATAGAGTCTCCTTCTCCCAAAGAGGTTATAAATCTTGACTATCAACTAAGTAAACTCTTGATTCAAGGTATCTTAACACTTGATGAGATATACGCTTTTGTCAATATTATCACCCATTTTAACCGACTCAAAGCGATGGTTTTGCCCGAGATTTTAGAAAAGTGGATAAGTAAAATCGAAATTCCAACACAAATCAATGAGATAGTCGCACACTTCAATGAAAATGGCGATATCAATCCTCAAATAGAACCAAAACTAGGCGAGATAGAGCGTCACATCAAACAAAATACCATCCAAATCAAAGAGAAACTCTATAAGATAGCCCATACCTCATCACTTCGTGATTATATGGTTGATTATCAAGTTCACTTTATCAATTCTGAAGAGACTCTTTTGGTCAGAGGTGGATTTAATAATGTTATCAAAGCGTCGATAATCGCTAGAAGTAGTGGTGGTTTTTTTTACATCTTACCTCAAAGTATTGCTTCACTCAAAGAGAAAAATGATGAATTAAGAGCATTGAAAGAGGAAATTATCTATAACTATTGTAAAAAGTTTTCTCAAATGATGAGTAGTTGGCATAAATTTTTGGTTTTTATCAACAAAGAGTTCGACAGATTTGACCATTATCAAGCAAGAGTTAGTTTTGCAAAAGCAAATGATTATGAGTTTATGTTGCCAATTCGAAATAAGAGTATAAAATTGGTTGATTTTGCTCATCCTGCTATCACAAATCCAAAACCCATCACAATAAATATCGACAAACCCATCTCTATCGTCACAGGAGTCAATGCAGGTGGGAAAACGATGCTTTTAAAATCTATCCTATCTTCTATCTTTTTAACTAAAAATATTTTACCGTTTCGTATAAATGCCTCACAAAGTTCTATCGGTTCTCATAGTAAGATTGAAGCAATTATCGATGACCCTCAATCGGTCAAAAATGACATCTCAACTTTTGCAGGGCGAATGGTAGAATTTTCTAAACTTTTCAACAAAGAAAATGCCATAGTCGGTGTCGATGAGATAGAGTTGGGAACAGATAGTGATGAGGCTTCAGCTCTTTTTAGGGTGTTGCTTGAAAATCTTAAAAATAGAAATAATTGGTTTATCGTCACCACTCACCATAAAAGATTGGCTTCGCTTATGGGGGCAAACGATGATGTCAATCTCATCGCTGCATTGTATGACGAAGAGGCTCAAAAACCTACCTATACTTTTTTACAAGGGAGTATCGGGAAAAGTTATGCGTTTGAAACGGCTCAACGATATGGGATAGCATCAAATATTATTGAAGAAGCAAAAATAATCTATGGAGAAGATAAAGAAAATCTCAATGAACTCATCGAAAAATCAACCACACTTGAACGAGAAATGAGACAAAAAATCGAAACACTCACTCAAAAAGAGCAAGAACTAGAAGATGAAAAAGCAAAGATAGAAGCATTTAAAGATACGCTTAAAGAGAAGTATCGAAAAGCTGAAGCAACCCTTGAAAATCGTTACAATTTGGCAACTAAAAAAGCACGAGAAGCACTCAAAGTAAAAGATAGTAGTGATGGACAAAGGCTTTTAAATGAAGCTCACAAACACTCGCAACAAAGTAAAACCATCAAAAAAGTTAAAGAGCCAAAAAAAACAGATGCGTTTATCGTAGGTGAAGTGGTAAAGTATCGCTCAATGAGTGGTCATATTGTTGAGATTGGGGATAAAAATGCTTCGATTCAGATAGATGGATTAAAGATGAAAGTGGCACTTAGTGAGCTTAAAAAGATAGAACAACCAAAAGTTACACCTCATAAAAAAAGCCATAAAGTCGAACTTTATGATAAAGGTGGAAGTAAAATCTCACTTAAACTTATTGGATGTTATGGGGATGAGGCGATTGAAAAACTTGATATCTTTCTCTCCGATGCTTTAGTTCATGGCTTTAGTGAAGTAGAAATCATACATGGTGGTGGAGCTGGGATACTCAAAAAATTGGTTCGTGAGCATTTGAGTAACTATCCAAAGATTAAAAGTTTTCATACACAAGATGGAAATCTGGGTATCACCATAGTAAAGCTTTAGTTTGTTATAATTGTGTTTTAATTTATATAGGAGTTAATTTTGAATATAAAAGAGGGTATAAACGAAGCTTCAAGAGAGCTAAGAAGTGATGAAGAGATGCTTATCAACGCATTTAAACTTGAAAAATTCTTTAAAAAAAATAAGAAAATTTTAATCTCTTTAGGGGTAATAATCACCGTTGCAATTATCGCAAAGTTGGCTTATGGTGTTTGGAGTGAGCATAAACTAGAGGTTGCAAATGAGGCGTTCTTGACACTTCAAAAGTCACCAAAAGATAAAAATGCAATGGAGCAGTTAGCAAGTAGCAATCCTAAACTTTACGAACTTTATAGTTATAAAAAAGCGGTGGATGAGAACGATAAAGCAAAATTAAAAGAGCTTAGTGCAAGTGAAAATATCATGGTAGCCGATATGAGTAAATATCATCTAGCACTTCTTGAAAATACGCAAACATCGTCCCAGTTAAATAAAGAGTTTTCAGCGATAAACAATGCCGTTTCAGCGATTAAGGCACATAAAATGCAAGAAGCAAAATCTCAACTCAATACCATAGCCGAAGATTCTCCAATATACTCGGTCGCTAGTATGTTAAAACACTATACTATTAAGGGTCAATAATGATAAAAAAGACAATTGCGATATCGGTGGCAATCCTTGCCATGAGTGGATGTGGTTCAAAACACTATTTTAAGCCTGAAAATACAGCTAGTGCTTCAAGCCAAACACAAAATTTTGGTAACTCCATCGCACATATAAATAAAGACTCTGCCACTTTTGAAGATGGAAATGTTATCTCTAAAAATGCAGTTATCAAATTTAAGATGCCTCAAGGGTTTCACTTAGTCAATAGCATCTCCGACTATCTTATCACAGCAAACGCTTTGGGAGATGTTAATGTAGTTCATCCTGAGGGTCGTTCAAAAACCATTCATTTTGAAAAACCACTTCTAGCGGGAACACTTCTATCTAGTGGTGTGTTGGTTTATCTTTTGCAAGACAATAGCTATGGAATGTACGATTTACAAAACGATAAGATTACCTATCATAACAAATCGGATAAAGTTTATGCGATAGATACAAAGATTGCAAATCCTTTAATTATAGACAATTTGGCAGTAATACCGAGTTTATCGGGAAAATTGGTCATCCTCAATACTCAAAATGCGACAGTGGTCAAAGAGCTTTATGTCAGTACGCAAAGCAGTTTAAATAATGTTATCTTCCTTAAAAGTGTGAAAAATACGCTCATATCAGCAACTCCACACAATGTTATTTTTGTAGATTCTAAAGGTAAAGGGGAGTATAAAGCCGATATTAGCAATGTTGAAACGGATGGTGAAAGTATATTTGTGTTTACAAAAGATGGCAAAATCATCCAACTTGATGAGAGCTTAAAGATGATAAATGAGAAAAAATTTCAATTTGCACACTTCTCCTCATCAGGTATTTCAGCGGATAAACTCTTTGCACTTGACAAACAAGGATTTCTAATCGTTGCCAATAAATCGCTTTCAAAATCTAAGGTTTATAAACTTGAAGAGGTAGATGAGTCAACTTTTCTAGCTCATGGAAAACTCTTTTATGATGGATTGATGGTGGATGTGGATAAGTTAAGTTTTGAGTAGATTTTGAAAGAAGTTTTGGATTTTGTAGTTTCAAAAAAGCTCACTTTTCGCTCATTTAAACCCATAGATACCAAACAACTCGGTAGCACAAAAAAAGTAAAGTGCTTCGTTGGAACAAATCTTGAGCGTTACTTTATCTTTTTGATTCATGTTAAACGAAAAATGAGAGTTTTACGCAAAGATACTCACGATTTTATCGAACTTCACACTCAAATGGAGCTTTTAAATGATAGCAAAATAAAATACAAATATATTCTCATCGAAGCTCCACTTTGCTCAAAAGCTAAAAAACTTTTAGAAGAGAATGGCTGGGTGGTTTGGCATAAGGAAGTGGAGTGAAAAAATTTATAATTGGTTCTTTAATATTTTTGATTGGTAATACCACTTTTACATTTGCAAATGAAAGTAATATTTGGTATAGATTTGATAAAAAAGATTTAGTTGGGTTTAAAGATAGCAATGGAAATATAAAAATAAAACCAAGTTTTACTCAATTTATAACCGTTAGAAAATTTGATAAAATCATGGCTGTTATGGAAGATAAAAATAATAAGTATGAAAGTTATTATCTTACAAAATCTGGTAAAAAAATCAAAGTAGATATGTTTATGATTGATAATACTTTTGATTGTGAACGAGAGGGTTTTATAAGATTTAAGAGTGGTGCAAAATTGGGACTTTTAAATGAAAATGGAGATATCAGTATCCCACCAATATACGATAATCTTTCAAATGTTAATAATAATCTACTCTATGCACTTGAGGGTGCTACTAGAAAGAAAGATGGTGAATACACTCTTTTGACTGGTGGTATTTCAAAACTTATAGATACAAAAAATAATGTTCTGATTGAAAAAATTGAATATATGGATGAAAATATCAATCTATATTCTATAATAGAAGAAAAAGAGGGTTATCAAAAATCGGAGATTAGAGACTATTTCAAAGGTAAAAATGAAAAGATTTATTCATTTATCAACTATGAAAAAGAGTTTAAACAATGGTTTGACTCGATAACAAAAGAGGAACTCAAGTCTAACATGATAAGACAATATCTACACCGTGACTTTACTTACATCAAGGAAGATAAAAATTTTATTTTTACTAAAAAAGATAAAATCAATCCAAAATTACTAAATCAAATCAGTGATGCTCTCAATAATATAAATCATAAAGGTACTGATTATTTTGTATCTCTTGCAAGTTCATATCGAGATAATGATAAAAAAATTGATAAAAAATTAGATAATTGTGGTACTTATATGATAGAAAAATATCCTGATATAGAGATTAGAGTTAATTTAATAAATAAGAAAGGTGAACATTATCAAAACTCTTATAGTTTTATTAAAGTCAAGAATGGATATCAACTTCTTGGTATGACTATCAGAATATAAGTGTTTAGTATGTTTGATAAAATTGAGGAAAAATGTTAAAATGAAAAAATTTATAATTTCGTTGGGTTTATTTATACCTATTCTATTTTTTATGGGTTGTGATGATAATGAGATAAAAAATCATATCATTGCAAAGATACCAGAAGCTTCAGGCATTAGCTATTGTGAAAATAGTGATACACTAGTGGTAGCAAATGATGAGGGGAAATTTTATGAGATAGATAAAAATGGAAAGATTTTAAATACACATCTACTTGGAAAATATGACCTTGAAGGTGTCGTTTGTGAAGATGATAGATTTGTTTTTGCACTCGAAGATGGAAAGATTTTAACTGTGGAACGAAAAACACTTACTCAAAACCTTATCCACATAGAGGGATTAGAAAAGTTGAAAAAAAATAGTGGTATAGAGGGCATCACTAAAGTTGGTAAAAATTTCATTTTAAGTAGCCAATCCAAAGAGAAAGATGATGCACGACTTATCATTATAACGCTCAAGAGTGATGGTGCGAAAGTAGAAGATACGATAGCAAGTGAGATTATTGATAGTTCTGGACTTGAGTACAAAGAGGATAAGCTTTATGTAGTGAGTGATAAAAAAGATAAACTCTATTTATTTGACATCGACAAAGAAAAAATAATCAAAAAGATAGATTTACCTCCTTTTGCTGTTGAGGGCGTAGCGTTGGATAATGATGGAAATATATGGTTTAGTGATGATGATGGAGCAGTTTTGAGGTATAAATTTAAGGATTTGTAGCTCACAATCAATTTGCCATAATCTCATCTAAGGTTATATCTTGCGTGATGTTGAGTGAATGAAAATGGCTATTTTTTTCACAACCGTATGAAGAGAGCATGATAAATTTTATATCAAATTTTCCTTTAGCTCCATACTTTTTAAATGTATCTATCTTGTGTAAAATATTCTCTTTATACTCTTTTGAGATTGTAAATGCTTTATTGTAAAATTTGCACTCAACAATATCATAGACTCCATTTTGATACTCAACAATAAAATCAATTTGACTCCCTTTTTGGATATCATCACTACTTACATAACTCCAATATCCGTAAGTTCTTGCAAAACCTTTTGTCATCCTTATTTTAAGATATAAATCAATATTTACTAAACATATCATTTCAAAGGCGAAACCACTCCAAATAGTATAAGAATTTGAGTTAATAACAGTATTAAAATATGGTTTTTGCAAAGATAAGTACCTACCTAAATTTAATTTCAAAAAAATCATCCTTACCATAATTCTTTAAAATTTTATTAATATAACTTTCTAATGTAAAGGTCGAAGCATAATCAGAGATGTTTATCCAATGATAT
>SDAZ01000108.1 GCA_006212005.1 Sulfurovum sp.
CCATCTCCATTTGAGACTCATCATCCATATTTGTAAACTCTTTATGCACGATTGAAAGGTCATGGAATCCCTCTTTTGCATATTTTTTATCATCTTTTACTTTTGCTTTATCGATGTTTTCAGGTTTATTTGCAATCTCTTCAAGTTTTTGAGCAATCAAAGCCATCATACTCCACTCATCCATCGCTTCACCTACTGGTTTCATATTTGCAATCGGTTGAGCTAAGTTTGTAAATCTATGATATCCTGGGCTTGTTCTTAAATCCCAAACTTCATAGTGTGATTTTGCTGGAAGAAGCAAGTCACTGTAAACAGCTGTTTCACTCATTCTATAATCACAATATGCAAAGTATGAAATCTTCTTAAAGAATGCCTCTCGATACTCTTGACCTTTATTTCTTCTAAACTTACTATCAGCGATAACTAAACAAACTTCAGGTTCCCACCAAGGTTTGACGATATTTCCATGATGACTCGCATCATTGGCTTTACCCTCTTTTCCTAGAGCAATCATCTCTTTGATGATTTTCATATACTCTTCTTTGCCCATACCATTTTGAGCTCTTTTGACATCTTCATCGCTAAAGTATTTATCAAAAGTTTTCATACCGTCACCAAATACAAACTCACCGATAAATCCTGAACCAAATCTAGCTGCATATTTACCACTAAATCCAGCCAAAACATCAAGCCCTGTAAGTTGGAACTCATTTTCAGTATTCAATCCACCGTATGGTCCAAGACGACCTGTAAGTCCACAAATAGATGCGATATTCCAAACTGTCATGATACCATTGAAGTATTTATTGAGTGAAAATCCTGTTGTGATACTAACCACTTTTGGTTTTGCGATATCATTTGCCAACATCTTAACTGTATCTGGATGAACACCTGTTTTATCTTTTGTATTTTCAGCAGAGAATGGCTCTATATTTGCTTTTAAAAGTTCAAATGCAGTAGTTACTGTCACACTTGAACCATCTGCCAAATCAACACTCCACTCACCCTCAAGTTCTGGGCTAATGTTAAGCTCTCTTAAACGGATTGATTTACCACCATCACCTTCAGTTCCAGGCATAAGAGCAATTTTATCCGTTAACGCATTCATACAATAGAATTGCTCTTCGTATTTCTCTTTATCTTCTGCTTTTTTAGGAACTTCTACTTCACTTCTTCTAAGAAGTTTTTTAGTCTCAACATTTACCAAAAATGGAAGGTCTGTAAAGATTTTCATAAATTCTGGTTTATACATCTTTTGAGTGATAATCTCATGGATGACAGACGCTGCTAAGATATTATCGCTACCTGGCTTGATAGGAATCCATACATCAGCTGATTTTGCACTTGCATTAAATTCAGGTGTGATAACGATAACTTTTGCACCATTATATTTTCCTTCCCAAACAAAGTGAGCATCTGGAATTCTTGAAACCGATGGATTTCCACCCCAAAAGATAGCCGTGTCAACTTGATACATGAAGTCATAAGTACAACCAACATTTCCTTCACCATAAGCCACAGCAGCACCAGAGAACATATCTCCTAGATAAGAAGATGGATAGATACGGCTAGAACCCAACATAGTTGAAAATCTAAGTGGTCCTCCTCTTCTACCTTCCGTTAAAAGTCCAGTTCCAGCGTGAACCATCAATCTGCTTGGTCCTTTTGCAGGGTCGGTCATAACATTCCAGATGTTTTGTGCAACATCGGTTGCTGCTTCATCCCATGACAATCTCTTCCATTTACCCTCACCTCTTTTGCCAACTCTTTTCATTGGGTAAAGAATTCTATCTTTTTCGTACATAACTTGTGAGTGCTGAACCCCTTTGTTACATCCTCTTGGGTTGAAATCTGGGATTTTAGGGTTGATACTTGGATATTTTGCCGATTGATTTTCTCTAGTTACTACACCATTATTTGACCAAACTTCCCATGCACAGTTACCTTGGCAGTTAACACAGTGATAAGCATAACCTGTATCTTCAACATTTCCACGGATAAAACTAAACTCATTTCGATACATATCTTCAGTATAAGATTTGTTCGGATAGTTCTCAAGTCCTGTTTCTGCTTTTATAACTTTTGTCGAAGCAAAAAGGCTACCTTGAGATGCTACCATCGCAGCCGTTACACCTGAAAACTTTAAAAAGTCTCTTCTTTTTTCGCTAACCATTCTTTTTGTCATCTTTTTCCCTCACCTATCTTCTTATTGGTAAACTCATATCATTACCCCAAACATCCCAACTACCTGTGAAAACTTTTACATTTTTATAGCCTAGATTTCTAAGAGCCGATACGACATGAGAACCTCTTCCAGCACCAACCATGCAGTAAGCATAAATAGTTTGGTCTTTTCTTACACCAGCTTTGTCAAAGACTTTTTGAAGTTCAGCATTGGTTTTAAAGCTTTTTTTGTTATCTTCATCTGTGATTCTTTTCCACTCGATAAATTTTGCTCCAGGGACATGACCACCTCTTGCTACATTGTCCATCTTCTTATCGCCCATGATTTCAGCCATGCTTCTTGTATCTATGATAACAAATTTAGACTTAGCACCATTTTTAGCGATATCATCCACCGCTTTTTTAACCTCTTTTTTCTCTGCAATATATTGTTTGTTGATAGTTGCAGGATTAATTACATAATTACTAGGAGCGATTTTGGTTGCTTCCCCAGCTTGGATAAGAAGTTTTGGAGTCAACGCTTTCATTTGAGCGTCAAATTTTGCCATCTCAGCTTTAGTTTGAGCTTCAGCTACTTTGTCACCAGAAGCTACTGCTTTTTTGAGTGCTTTTTTTAACTTTTTCTTATCTTTTTTAGCTTTTTCAAAAGCTATTTGATTTGGGTCAATATCTTTGATACCATCAAATCCACCATTTAAGATTTTGACATTTTTATGACCAAAACTCTCAAAGAAGCTATGAACACCTGTTGCATTTGGGCCACGATAGTTATCATAAGCGATAATCATCTGGTCATTGCGAATTCCCTTGCTTCTTATATAAGCTTGAGCTTCTTTCGGACAGTTATAAAGTGGAGCACAGTGCATATTCCCTTTTATGTCTGAGTGGTGTAAGTGGTGAGCATACATCTCCACTGAACCTTTTATATGGTTATTTGCATAAGTATCATTGTCATCCCCAGATACAAACACAACATTTTTATTACCGATAAGTTTAATTGCATCTTCAGGCTCTATTAGCTCAACATTTCCAGCCATAGCTAGAGATGCACTTGCAACAAAACCTAAAATTGTCCCTTTCACAAACCTATTCATAAGCTCCCCTTATTTTAAAATTACTCTTTTGTTATCTATAAAAAAATACAGACACAGCAGACTTTTTATATCAGTACCATTATAAAATCTAATTTTAATTTATACACTTAAATCATATTAAATTAATAAAAAAAGCTATCAAAATAATAAATAATTAACAAATATTATATGCTTATATAAAATTTGCTTATCTATATAAATAATTTTTCTGATTAACAATCTATATATTTTTTTTATAAAAGCCCTATAAAATTATATATGGTACATATTTACATTTTAACATCATTTATTTTAGAAAAACTTGATATATTTAAATCACAATTTCTAAAAATTAAGGGAAAAATATGAATAGAGATGAAGCATTGACTCTGCTAGAAAACTCTGGGATGGATATCAAAGAAGTAGAGGGTATCTTTTATCAGTTTAAAGAGGACAATGAGGTTGTTAGTATGGTTGCGATGAATCTAAGCAGAAGGACTTCGGTTTATGATAAGCAGATGGGTAAAAGTGAAACACTTATCTCATTGTTAAATGAGTTAGCTAAAAGTAACGATATGAGTAGTCGTTGGGCAGTGGCTAAAAATCACCATACAAAAGCTGAAACTTTGGAGTTTTTGGCAAAAGATGGGATAAATCTGGTTCGTGCATTGGTAGCAACAAATCCAAATACACCTGTTAGTGTTTTATCCAAATTTTTCTTTGATGAGAAGATAGTAAGAGATGGACTTAGTGGAAATCCAAATACACCTTTAAAATATCTACTTATTTTGGCTCAAGATAGCGATAAGATGGTAAGACTAAGAGTAGTTGAAAATCCATCTTTTCCATTGGATGAGGTTGCAAAGATGGCGGATGATGTGGAGATGAATGTTCAAAAAGCAGTTGAAGTTAGACTAAGAGAGGTAAAATAGTTTATGAAAAAATTTAACAATTTATCAAAAAATGAAGATAGTGATTTTGAGAGTTTAGAGAAGAGGATTTTATCGCTCTTTTTTAGTGGAGTTTATCTTTCTACAAAAGACATTGTGGAGATTGGTGGTAAGTTTGGTTACGAATTGGACTTTAAACCACGAGAAGTTATCCTCAAAAAGTTACTAATCGACGCAAAGAAGGATGGCAAGTTTGTTGATATTTTAAGTGAGATTCGAGCATGGTTAAAATCAAGAGCTGGAGTATATAGTTATCTCGGAGATGAACATATCGATGCTAGAGATGTCATATCACTTTGGTTACATAAAGCAAAAACAACAGATACGATTTTAAAAAATGAGATTTTAAAAGCTCAAAATGGAGCTAAAGCATGACTCAAGAGGAGATAAAAACTCAGCTTTCGACTATTTTTTATCCAAATCTTTCTAAAGATATCGTCTCTTTGGGAGGGGTTGAAGATATTTTAATAGATAATAATAGACTAAAAATCACTCTAAACTTTACCAATGAAACTATATTTTTAACTTTAGAAAATAGCATAAAAGACATCTTTAAAGAGCAGTTTGAGAGTGTTGAAGTGGTTTATATCGCAAAAAAAACAAAATCCATCACTTATGGAACAACACAAAAACCAAATAATCGTGCCTCTTATGCAAAAAAAATCATCGCAGTAACAAGTGGAAAAGGTGGCGTTGGTAAGAGTACGGTTTCTGTTAATATTGCTATCGCTTTAGCTCAAATGGGTTTTAAAGTTGGACTTCTTGATGCTGATGTTTATGGCCCTAGTATCCCTCGAATGTTAGGTGTTGAAGATGAAAAGATGCAGTGGAATGAAAATAATAAAATTATCCCATCCTACAATGCAGGGATAAAAATCATGAGTGTAGGCTTAACAACCCCCTCAAAAGATACACCGCTTGTGTGGAGAAGTTCAGTTGCTGTTTCGGCATTGATTCAATTTTTGGAAGATGTTGAGTGGGGAGAGCTTGATTTTATGGTGATAGATATGCCTCCAGGTACAGGTGATATTCAACTTACGATGTCTCAAGAGTTACCGATTTGGGCTGGAGTTTTGGTGACTACTCCTCAAACGATTAGCCTTGATGATGTGAGTCGGGCGATTATGATGTTTAAAGATATCAAGATTCCTATGGCTGGTGTGGTTGAAAATATGAGTTACTTTATTGCTCCAGATACGCTTAAAGTTTATGATATTTTTGGAAGTGGTGGTGGAGAAAAAGTGGCTAAAAAATACAACATTCCACTTTTAGGAAAAGTTCCTCTTACGATGAGTATCCGTGAATCTTCTGATGAGGGACGACCAGCGATTATCTTTGGAACTGATGCAGAAAAAGAGAGTTTTAGAAGTATCACGCAAAATATCTTAAAAAATATGAGTTATCTATAAATCGGTAGGGTGCAATTTATTGCACCATTTTTATATCCATTAACGCCATTTGGTGCAATAAATTGCACCCTACGCTTCCACATCTAGCCTATCAACCTCTTCATAATCTTCTTTTCGATATAAAATGAAAACGCAAACATCCCAACATACGAACTAGCAAGTGACATAACCACGCTTACGACATTTTTAGTAAAAAGTTGGCTTATGTAAAAAGTTGCCACAAAAAAGAGCAATGCACTAAGACGGATATAAAGAGCCATCTTAAACTCGCCACTTGCTTTGATAAATGCAAGTTGATAACCATTTAACATTATAAAGATGAAAAAAATCCCAAAGTGAAGCGAAAGTATATATGCACCAGCATACTCGCTCGGAAACAAAAGAGCGATAAATTTTTGACCAAATAAATAAAAGATGAAGATAAAGCTAAAACTTACTATAAAAGAAAATTTATAGAACCAGATTTTAAGTTTAGTTATCTCGTCAAACTCTTTTTGAGCGATAAGTTTAGAGAGTTCTGGAAAGATAAATCTAAAAATCGGAAAGATAAAAAGCATACTCATCGCCATCATAATCGGTTTAACAACTACTTGAAAATCCCCCAACTCATTTTTACTATAATAGTGCATCAAAAATAGAACCACCATATAAAGTACCATGACTCCTGTTGCAAATTCAATCCCTGAAATGATAGAATTTTTGATAAAGATTTTCGTTTTATCGTCTAAAATTGGTTTTTTTATGGGAACTTCGGCGTTATTTTTAATTTTAGCCATCCAAAGATAGACTACAAGACTCAACATACTCATCACTATTGAGATAAACAAAGCATGAATCCCTTTCGCCCCTGAGAGATGATAGGCTATCAAAAACCATACAATTGCCAAAATTGGCTCTAAAAAGCTTGAGATATTTATCAGTTTATATTCTCTATACATCGCTAGTTGATTGGTGATATAGGCATATGAACCCATGGAAAGTATCGTAAAAACGAGATACCAATAATGAATCTCAACTTTCATATAGTGTTTGATATAGGGGATAAGTAAGAGCCAAACGAGAACAATCAAAAGTGAAACGACAGCTCTAAAAG
>SDAZ01000109.1 GCA_006212005.1 Sulfurovum sp.
ATATCTTTTTTCATATTATTTGACATCTTTTGCAGTTATCTTCTCCATCACAAACCATATCCCTCCGATGATAGCAAACAAGAAGAGAGGGAAAATCCATGGATACTCTTGAAATCTTTCGTAAGCGAGTTTGATGCTCTCTCCCGCCCAATAACTTCCAAATAAAACAACAGCTACAAAAAAGAGGGTTGCAAAGATGTTGTAAAATGCAAACTTTTTAAAATCATATTTAGATATTGCCATGGTAATAGGAACGATGGTTTTTACCCCATAGATAAATTTTTTGATAAATATCGCCCAAACACCATATTTTCTTAAAAAAATTGTGGCTAAGGCAATTTTGCGTGTGTGACTTTTTAGATAGTTTCTAATATCACTTTTGTGGTATCTTCCTATGTAAAAGAGAAATAAATCGCCGATAAAGTTTGAACTTACAGCGATGATAAAAGAGAGAATTAAATCCATTTTGCCCAAAAAGGAGAGAACTCCAGCAGCAACGATGACAACCCAACCGCCACCAAATGAGAAAAATGCTAGAGCCAAATAGCCCCATGTACTAAGAGATGAGAGTGTATCTTCCATAAATAAAATATCTACCTTTGAACTTTTTGAGTGATTATAATAGGATTATCTTAAATCTCTTTACTTTGTTCCTCTTTTGAAGCCTCTTTTGCCTCTTTCATCTTTTTTCGTTTCTCTTCAAGTCTTACTGCATTTTGCAAATCCTCTGTACTATCAAATAAAAGACCATCCATAGCTTTTTTATTGTCCTCAAATTGACCACTTTTAATCGCCCAAATCAAGATACCTAAAAGTGAAAAGCTCACTAAAATTCCTACAAAAAGTTCCAATATCAATACATTATTCATCATTTTTTCCTATACGCATAGAGTTTCCTACAACCATCAACGAGCTTAAGCTCATCGACAACGCTGCCACAAGTGGTATCACAAATCCCATTATAGCAAAAGGGATAGTTATAAGATTGTAAAGCAGTGAGAGTGCAAGATTTTGTTTGATAAATTTATAAGTTCGCTTTGAGATATAAAAACTTTTTTGAAGTCCATCTAAGCTATTATCAAGTATCACAACATCCCCAATCGCCAATGCAACATCAGCACCACTTCCCATAACTATCGCAACATCCGCTTTTGAAAGAGCCAATACATCATTTATCCCATCACCAACCATCACAACCATTTCACCCTCAGCCTTAAGCGTATCAATGAGATTGGCTTTATCTATCGGGCTAAGTTGCGATTTGAACTCCTCTATACCCACACTTGAAGCGACCCTTGAGACGACATTTGTATTGTCCCCAGAAGCCATGATAACTCTCACCCCAATCTTTTTAAAATAGGCAATCATCGCCAAAGCATCATTTTTTATCGTATCATCTAGTTCAAACGAAACGATAACTTTACCCTCACTTGCAAAATGATATAAAGAATAGTGACTCTCAAACGATACATTGATACCAAAGTCTTTTAAAAGAGAGCTATTACCACCTAAAAGTATCTGATTTTTCCAATTTGCTTTTAATCCTTTGGCTTCTACTTGAGCAATATTTTCAAGTTCTATGTTAGGGATATCATGATAAGTGGCTTCTAAATATCGCTTAATCGCTACACTAATAGGGTGAGTTGAGCTTGAAGTTAAGGCGTAAAGTTTACCAAGCATTTCACTATCTATTGTGTTTGAGACCGATTTTACACTTAGTTTACCCTCTGTTATCGTGCCTGTTTTATCAAGTACCACAACCGAAGTTTTTGCAAAACTTTCGATAAATTTGGCTTCTTTAAATAACAATCCTCGTTTAGATGCCCAACTAATTCCAATCAATGAAGCGATAGGAGTAGCCAAAGCCAAGGCACATGGACACGCTATGACAATAACCGATATAGCATTGATAAGTGAGTCTTCAAAGGTAGCTCCATAGAGATACCAACCTATAAAAGTGGCAATAGCTAAGAGTAAAATGGTGAGAGAAAAATATTTGGAGATGTTGTTTGCTTTTTCCTCAATCTTTGGTTTAGATGCCAATGAGTCTTCTAGTAGTGTTACGATAGTACTCAAAGTAGAATTTGCATAATCTTTAGTGGCACGATAACGGATAACATCACCCATATTGATAGTTCCACTGTATATTTTATCGTTCAGATTTTTAGAAACCACATGAGATTCACCCGTGATACTGCTCTCATCAAAAAGTCCACCAAGCGTTATAATCTCTCCATCAACACTGGCTTTTTCTCCATATTTAACTTCTAAGATGTCGCCCTCTTTTATCTCATCTAATCCTACAACTTTTTTAGCTCCATCTTCGATAATTGTGGCTTCTAGTGGAATTTGAGACTTCATCTTATCCATCGTATCAACAGCGTTTTTTTTGCCCAAAACTTCTAAAAATTTACCTACCAAAACAAAAGTGATAATCATCGCCACAGAGTCAAAATAGCTATGCCCATTGATGAGTTTAAAAAGTATCGCAAGTGAGTAGATATAGGTTAAAGTTGCTCCAAAACTGACCAATAAATCCATCGTTACGATACGATTTTTCACACCATAGTATGCTCCACGAAAAAATATCCACCCACTATAAAACAGCACAGGGGTCGCAAAGATAAATTCAGCGATGTGTATAAGTTCAAGTGTTTCACTCTTTATACCACTAAAGAAACCAGCATATTTTGCTACATCTATCATCATAATATTCATACTAGCAAAAATTGCTACACTCATGCGTAAAAAATAATCTTGGCGAGTTTTTGTAGCCTTCACATCTTCACTTCCTCGTTGATACGGATAGGCGTTGTAACCGATACTTCTAATCTTATCTATGATTTGAGCTAAAGAGATAACCTCATCATCCCAAATCACTTTTGCTTTGTTATTTGTAAAATTGATACTCGCTTCCAAAACCCCATCACTATCGGCTAGAACCTTTTCATTTAGCCAAACACACGCTGCACAATGAATCCCCTCAATAATCAAATCAATACTGCTAAAACCCTCTTTAGTCGTTTTAACATAGCGTTGACGGAAGCTTTCAAGCTCAAAACTTTGAGTCGGATTGGTTGATGTGAGTGGTGGAGCGATGACTCGATTGCCCAATTTTTCATAAAAACTATCTAAGTTTTCACTCTTTAAAAGATGATAAACACCTTGACAGCCATTGCAACAAAAATACAAATCGTTGTTCTTCTCTTGAATCATAATAGACTCGTCAAACTCCAATCTGCAATGTGAACATGGAACTTTTGCCAAAAAAATCCTTTTTTTTATATTATTTTAACTAATAATTGTTATAATGATTTGTAATGTTAATCTAAATTTAACGTTAAGCGATTTTGGGTATTATACCTAAAATTCACCTCAACTAAATAAAGGAGTTGGTATGTCTGCGTCTAATGCAACTTATAGGTCAAAAAGAAATTACCTATATGCGTTTATTACTTTTTTTGCTCTAATTTTGCCGTTTATTAAGATAAATGGTCATCAAATCTTTTTGCTCTCTTTCGATAAGAAGCAACTTCACCTCATGGGAACTGCATTTGATATGCAAGAGTTATATCTTATGCCGTTTTTGTTGATGTTTATGTTTATTGGTATTTTTGCCATGACTGCGATTGGTGGTCGTGCATTTTGTGGTTGGGGTTGTCCTCAAACAATATTTAGGGTTATTTATAGAGATTTAATCGAAACAAACCTTTTAAAGCTTAGAAAAAGGATTTCAAATAAACAGATTGAACCAGATTGGAGTAAAAAAGAGAACAGTGCGAAACGAGTTGTAGGTATTACCATTTGGGCTGTTTTGTCACTTTTGGCAAGTGCAAACTTTTTGTGGTTTTTTATCCCTCCATCTGACTTTTTTGCTTATATGTCAAATCCTATGGAGCATACAGTTTTACTTGGTTTTTGGTTGGGTATCGCTGGATTTTTGATTTATGATGTTGTCTTCATGAAAGAAGATTGGTGTATTTATGTCTGTCCATACTCAAGAGTTCAATCGGTTCTTTACGATGAAGATACACTTCAACCTATTTATACTACACAAAGAGGTGGTGCGATTTATGATGAGCATAAAGAGAAAGTTATCTTTAAAGCCAAAGATTTTGATAAAGCGTTAAATGCTGAGTGTACGACTTGTGAGAGTTGTGTAACGGTTTGTCCTACGCATATCGACATCAGAAAAGGTACTCAACTTGAGTGTATCAACTGTTTGGAGTGTGTTGATGCATGTACGAAAGTTATGGGTAAATTAGGTAAAGCGTCATTGGTAAATTGGACAAGTTTAAATGCTGAACAAACGCATTCAAAAGTTAAACTTTTAAGAGCTAAAACGATTATGTATGGTGTATTATTGGGGCTTATCCTTGTTGCTTTAACTTTTATGAGTGGTAAAAAAGAGTATATGCTTTTAAATATCAATAAAACAACAGAGCTTTATAAGATATCTGAAGATAAGCAAAAAGTGAGCAATCTCTTCTTACTTTTGTTTCAAAATACGCAAGATAAGCCATATACTTATAAGATAGAAGTGGTTGGTGAGTATAAAGGCAAAGTGAATATCGAGAGATTTGATGAGGTTAAACTTAGAGCTGGGAAGATGGCTAAAAAAGTGATTATGCTTTCAACGACTCAAAAACTTGTCAATGATGTCAAAAAAGATACTCCGTTAACAGTTACACTTAAAGCTTATGCGGTTGAAAATCCAAAAGAGGTTGTAGTCTTTAGAAAAGCGATATTTATCTATCCTAGAGCAGATAAGTTACAATAATAATTTTCTTTTTACCCTGAATTTGATTCAGGGTTCTTTTTCTTTCGATATTCAAAAACTTAATATTTATTTAGTCTTTTAATGTTATAATAATATTTAATAAAAAATATATTTAAGCATAGTATCAACAGGAGAATATAGATGTTTCATATCACAAAAAATATAATATTATTTACTTCATTTAGCACATATCTATTTGCGTCTCCCATGAATTTTATAAAGATAGAAAATCCCGATGGCACAGAGCTAAAGTTTAAAGTCACGAAAAATACAAACCACTTTTTTGATGATATCTTAGCTGAAGAGAGAGCTTTGCAAAATGCAATAAGAGCAAAAAAAACAGCTTCAACTTCCAATATTAAATATGCTTCTCGTGATAATGGTGACTCAAAAGAGATTATTCAAGAGGCAAAAAATCATCTCGGTGGACGATATGTCTGGGGTGGAACACGACCTTCAGGCTTTGATTGCTCTGGTTATGTTCAGTACCTTTATAAAAAAGAGGGTGTAAATCTTCCTAGAACTGCAATGGCTCAATCACAAGTTGGAAAAGATGTGACCACGGATGAGCTTCAAAAAGGGGATTTGCTTTTTTTTAAAACTACCGATACGAGAAATATTCCTATCACGCATGTGGGTATCTATATGGGTGCAAATAAATTTATTCACGCAGCTTCAAAAAAATTGGGTATTATTGTATCCGAGCTTGAGGGTGGGCGATATGAGTCCAAACTTGTAAAGGCAAAAAGGGTAATTTAAAAGTGTAAGGATGGTGTGATGGTATTTAAATCTTTGGATTTTATCGAAAAGTTAAGCCCAGAAGAGAGAGTAAATCATTTTGGAGCGAATCAAAAAGCTCCTTTAAAGCAAAAAAAAGTTCGTTCAAATATGATGCTAAATCCTTTAAATCTAAAACATCTCAATCGCTTGGATGAACTTAAAGCCGATATGGTTACACTAAATCTTGAAGATGCCATCGCTCCCTCTCGTAAAAAAGAGGCACTTTATAACATCGCTCTATTTTTATCTCATCTTAAAGCTTCTAAAACTTTTATCATTATCCGAACAAATCCCATTGATGAGGGTGGATACGAGGAGATAGAGTTTTTAAATGAGTTTAAATTTGATGCTGTTCGTATCCCAAAAGTAAAAACTGCTCATGAGGTTGAAGTTGCTTTGAAGATTTTAGAATCTTCCAAAGAGTTGCATCTCTCACTTGAGACTAAAGAGGCATTTAGTTCTATCAAAGAGCTAAAAATTGACCCACGAGTTACGACACTCAATCTTGGAATTTTAGATTTACTTCACTCCTTAAATCTCCCCCAAAGTTTATTGGATATCCACAATCCCTCCATAGAGTACATTTTGAGTAAGTTTTTAGTAGAATCTAAAACTCATGATTTTTTACCGATATCTTTTATGTTTCAAGATTATAAAAATATTACCCTTTTTAAACAATGGTTGCACAAAGAAAAAATGATGGGATTTGCTTCTAAGGCATGTATGGGACCTTTGCAAGTTGAAGAGGTAAATCAACTATTTTCTAGCTCTAGCGATGAGATTTACCGAGCTAAAAGGATAAAAGAGATATTTGAAGAGCATTCTTTAGTCGTAGTTAATGGTTTTTTGGTTAATGAGTTTGTATTTATTGATGAACAAATATATAAAGATGCTTTATTAGTTTTAGGTGCGTAAATAAAAAATTAATGCTTCTTCTATACTGAAAAGTTATTTTATGTTAACTTACTTTAAATTAC
>SDAZ01000017.1 GCA_006212005.1 Sulfurovum sp.
GATATTCCCTCTCTTTGGGATAGGCTAGATACCACTGGGTTATTATCTAGCGATGAAGCGATAAAATTTGATAGTGTTGGTGTTGTTGCAAGAGCTTCAAATTTAGATATAGATAGAAGAGATATCTCTTTTTATAAAGCACACGGATTTAAACTTATCAAAGATAAGACGGGAGATGTAGCATCCAGATTTAAAGTTAGGATAGAAGAGATTTTTAACTCTATTGAACTTATGAGAAATTTTATAGACAATCAAGAGTTTGACATAAAGATTAAAGATGCCAAAGATGGAGAATATGTCTCTTATTGTGAGAGTTCTTTAGGTGAGCTGTTTATGTATATCAGTATCAGAGATGGGAAAATAGAAAGATTTTTCAGCCGAGACCCTAGCTTTATGAACTGGCAAGTGGTTCATGCTATGATGCCAAATAATATCATTGCAGATTTTCCACTCATCAATAAAAGTTGTGATTTGAGCTATGCTGGTAATGATTTATAATAAGAGGATAAAAAAATGATAAGATTTTGGAATAAAAGAGTAAAAATTGGAATTCTCACCGAAAATAAAGAGTTCGATAATGAGATTAAAAAAATTCGTCGAGAGATTAAAAACCATATAGCCAAACGATTTGCAGGTTCTCTTGCCATTCGAATGGTAGATAGTGGAAGTTGCAATGCTTGTGAAGCAGAGTGTAATGCCTTATCAAATCCTTATTATGATTTGGAGCGATTGGGTATCTATTTCGTGGCAAGTCCTAGACACGCTGACATTATGCTTGTAAGTGGAGTGATGACATTCAATATGTTTCCTCATGTATTGGATGCGTGGCAACAAATAGCTGAACCAAAATGGGCGATTACTATTGGTGATTGCCCTGCGATGGATGCCCCATTTATGAAAAATTTTGCCATAAAAGCCCCAGTAAACGAACATATCCCTATCTCTCATCACATAAAAGGATGTCCTCCATCCCCTGAAGATATAATGAAAGGATTACTCACTTTTTTGGAAAAATTAAAATAAATATAACAAAAAAATTTAAAAAAAGATTGATAAAACTAAGCATTTCGTATGATGAATGATAGTAATATAGCGGTACAAACTCATAAAATATAGGAGGTTTCGATGGAATATGTGATAACAAAGCATTTTCTACTTAGAATATCTCAACGAGGTTTGTCTAAAGAGATACTTAACATGGTATTAAAATTTGGAAATTCTAAGGGAGATAAGATAACGCTAAACAAGAAGATGACTCAAAAGGTTATCAAGGAGCTTGACGATTTAAAAAAGAAATTGACCAAGCAAGATAGTATGATACAAAAATCAAATCTATCAAATGCACTTATTATTGACTTTAAATCTAATAGTAACTGTGATATAGATGTAGAAAATATTTATCTATTGGAGCAGATTGCCTATGATAGGGCAATGTTAATGAAGATATTGGATAAAGGCGGTGTAACTGTGGTTGCTGAGGGAAATATTTTAATTACTGCGTACAATGTAAATAGTAGCTATGAAAAAAAAAGAGGATAACAGTTGAAGATAAAGTTGAAAAACTTAAATCTAGCATTAAAATTTTAGGCGTTGCTTATAGACTTAAAAAAGTTTATACACAACGCCTAAAAAGCTATAAATTATTTAAACCTAAAGGTAATACGACCTTTATCTAAACTATATGGAGTTAGCTCAACTTTCACTTTATCACCAGGGATAATCTTTATATAATTTTTACGCATCTTTCCAGCGATATGACATAAAACGGTATGACCATTGCCTAGCTCTACTTTAAAAGTAGCATTTGGCAAAGCATCTGTCACTTTACCTTCTATCTCTATTACATCATCTTTTGCCATTTTTTTTTACCTTTTAACTTTTTACTCTTGATATTGCGTTAATATTACTGCTTTTTTATCAATAATCGCTACTGTATGCTCGTAATGAGAAGTTCTCAAACCATCTTCACTCACGATAGACCACTTATCTTCCAAAACAATCGGCTTTGAGCTTTTTTGACAAACCATCGGTTCGATACAAAAAACCATTCCATTTTTTATCTTAGGACCACTTTTCGCACTGCCCTCAACATAATTTGGAATACTCGGCTCCTCATGAGGTTTTGTACCAATGCCATGCCCACAAAACTCTCGAAGAGGAACAAAACCCCGCTCGAGAATAAACTGCTCTAAGATGTAGCTAAGTTCTTTAAAACGCATCCCCTCTTTGATTTGAGAGATTGCATAATAAAGCGAATCTTTCGCACACGCTATTAGTTTTTCATCATCTTCACTAATCTTTCCAATAGCCATAGTGACTGCTCCATCACCAAAATATCCATCTATCTTAGTACCTAAATCGATACCTAAAATATCACCATCTTGAATACAATAATCAGTTGGAATGCCGTGGATAATGATATTGTTGATAGAAGTACACACACTAGCAGGAAAGCCATAGAGTCCTTTGAAAGAAGGAGTTGCCCCCTCTTTACGAATGAATGCTTCACCCATGGCATCTATCTCTTGAAGACTCATGCCGACTTGGATATTTTGTTGAAGATAATTTAAAGTCTTACCCACGATAGCATTCGCTACTTTGAGCTTAGCTATCTCGTGAGGTTTTCTTATCGCAATAGCCATTAAAGACCAACAGAACCTAGAGTTTCATATTTACCCATGTAAATTTGAGCCTCTATTTTTCTCATAGTATCAAGTGCAACTTGAACAATAATTAAAACAGCAGTTCCACCAAAGTAAAAAGTAGCACCCATTCCATTGATAATCACAAAGGGTAAAGTCGATATCAAAGCAAGATATAAAGCACCTGAACCTGTCAATCTACTAGCAACTTCATTGATAAAATTTTTAGTATGCTCTCCAGGTCTGACACCAGGAACAAATCCACCTTGTCTTTTCAAGTTATCTGAAATATCTTTAGCGTTAAAAACAATAGAAGCGTAAAAAAATGCAAAAAATACAATCAATACAAAAGTTACCACATTGAAAGTAAATCCACCTGGGGCTAAAACATCGGCAACTTTTCTTGCAATCTCATTTGTACTACTTTGCAACATCGTTAACGGAAACATCAAAACAGCAGATGCAAAAATCGGAGGAATAACACCCGAAAGGTTCACTTTAATAGGTATATAGTTCATCACTCTTTTATGTTGATTTTGCATAATCGTTTTTCGAGAATAAGAGATAGGAACTCTTCTCTCACCTAGTTCAACATAGATAATCGCAAAAATAGTTGCAAAAATAATCGCAACAATCCCTATTAATACAAGGAAATTCATCTGACCACTATTGACCAAAGTCACCGTGTTGCTTATCGCCGATGGAATAGCAGATACAATACCTGCAAAAATGATAAGAGAGATACCGTTGCCGATACCACTTTGGGTAATTCTTTCACCAATCCACATCAATAACATCGTTCCAGCCAACATAGAAATCGCAGAAATTGCAGTAAACATATACGGGTCAATCATAATCGCACTTTGTCCAGCTGAACCCTTCATCGATTGAAGTCCCATGGAGACACCAACAGCTTGGATAAGCGTAATAACAATAGTTGCATAACGGATGATTTGCATATATTTTTGCATTCCGTCTCGCTCTTTTTTCATTTGACCTAATACTGGAAATGTTGCGGCTAGAAGTTCCATGATAATGGATGCGGTGATATAAGGCATAATGCCCAAAGAGATAATACTCAATCTCTCTATGGCATTACCTGAGAACATATTTGCCATACCCAACATATTATTGGAATTTGTATTGAAAAATTCAGCAATAATAGTTGTATCTACACCAGGTACTGGAATATAAGCCAATACCCGATAAGCAAACAAAAAACCTAAAGTGATAAAGATTTTGTTGGCTAAAGCACTATTCATGACTATTTTCCACTAGTTGTGACAGCTTCATCTTTGATTTTAGATGCAAGTTCTTTTGCCCCATTACCAATTAATTTAACTCTCTTAACTGTTTTTTGTAGTCTATAAACAGATGCAATACTCTCCATAGTAATCTCTTCTAAAGAGGCAATTGACGGAGCTTTTTCTACATTGATGCTAAGTGGTTTGATAACTCTTGAAGTAAATCCAACCTTAGGCAATCTTTTGTAAAGTGGTTGTTGTCCACCCTCAAAACCTCTCTTAGTATTGTAACCTTTTCTAGCTTTTTGACCTTTATGACCTTTACCAGAAGTTTTTCCTGTACCAGAACCTTGTCCTCTACCCAATCTTTTTGGAGCAAAAGTAGAACCAGTAGCTGGTTGTAAATTGTGTAAACCCACTATGAACCCCTTACGCTTTTACTCTAGCAAGTGCTTGAATTGTAGCTCTTACTAGGTTATTTGGATTATTTGAACCGATAGATTTAGCAATAATATCTTTGATACCAGCCAACTCTATAACAGGTCTTGCAGCACCACCAGCGATAGTTCCTGTACCCGCACTTGCAGGTTTAAGAATTATTCTACTAGCATTGTATTTGTGTTCAATGTCATGAGCAATAGTTGAACCTTTAAGATTTATCTTAACTAGGTTTTTATACGCATCATCAGTTGCTTTTTTCATAGCATCTGGAACTTCTTTCGCTTTTCCAAATCCATAACCAACTGTTCCATTTTTATCGCCAACAACAACCAACGCAGTAAATCTAAATCTTCTACCACCTTTTACAACTTTTGTTACACGACCAATATTAACAACTTTTTCTTCAAATTTTTCTCTATCAATATGTTGCATCATCTCCCCTTAAAACTTAATGCCTGATTCTCTAAGAGCATCAGCGAAAGAAGCTACAACACCATGATAAAGGTAACCATTTCTATCAAAAACAATTGTATCTATATTTTGAGCAGTTAGATTTTTAGCCAACTCTTGAGCTACCGCTTTTGCATCTTCTCTATTCGCTTTTAGTCCCATTACTCTACCATCAGCACAAGCCACTGTTGTAGAAGTACCGTCAACGATAGCTTGAGCATAAATATGCTTATTTGATTTAAAGATTGAAACTCTAGGCTTTGCCTCTGTTCCAATGATTTTTCCTCTAACTCTTGCTTTTCTTTGAGTGCGTAGTCTATTTTTTCTATCTTGAATACTTTTTAACATCTATTCACCCCTATTTTTTACGAGCTGATTTACCAGCTTTTCTAATAACGATTTCATCAGAGTATTTAACACCCTTACCTTTATATGGTTCAACTGGTCTGTAAGCTCTAATTTCAGCTGCGATTTGACCTACAACTTGCTTATCAGTTCCTTTGATAGTAATTGTATTTTTCTCAACAGTAATCGTTGTACCAGCAGGGATTGCATAGTTAACATCATGAGAAAACCCCAATTGCAAGTTAAGTTTGTCACCTTGAACAGCTGCTCTATAACCTGTACCGTTAATCTCTAAAGTTTTGCTAAACCCTTTGTCAAGTCCGATAATAATGTTGTTAAGCAATGCTCTATAAGTTCCCCAAAATGCAGCAGACTCTTTAGTATCTCCCACTTTTGTAAAAACTACACTACCATCTTCAACAGATACACCAACTCTTCCATGAGTCTCCAATCTTTTTTCAAGATTTCCTTTTTTCGCTACGATAACTGTTCCGTCAACCGATACTTCAACACCATTTACGATGCTTACTGGTTTTTTTCCAATTCTTGACATAACTCTCTCCTTACCAAACGCTACAAATTACTTCGCCGCCGATTCCACGCTTAAACGCTTCATCATTTGGTAAAACACCTTGAGATGTTGAAACAACAAGTGTACCGTAACCATTTTTAAATCTTTTGATATCGTTTGAACCTTGATAAACTCTTCTACCAGGTTTTGATATTTTTTTGATTTCATTAATCACACTATGTCCATTATTGTCATACTTAAGAACAACACCAATAAACTTCTTTTTACCATCTTCTATAATATTATAGCTTTCTACATAACCCTTTTCTACCAAAATAGAGACTGTTGCTTCAATTGTTTTTGAGTAGATAAGAGTTGTATTATCCAATCTTCTTTGTGCAGCGTTTCTTATTCGGGTAAGAGAGTCTGCAATTATGTCTGTCATCATCTTTTACTCCTTTAAATTACCAACTAGATTTTTTCAAACCAGGTATCAAACCCTCATTACCCATTTTTCTAAGACATATACGGCAAATGCCTAAGTCTTGATAAACAGAGTGAGGTCTTCCGCAAATTGAACATCTTGTGTAAGCTCGTGTAGAAAATTTAGCTTTTCTTTGTTGCTTATTAATCATTGACTTTTTAGCCATTATTTTCTCCCTTTAGCGAACGGCATACCGAGCTTTTCTAAAAGCAAAAACGCCTCTTTGTCATTTTCAGTCGTTGTAACGATATTGATATTCATACCATGAGTTTTTAAAACTTTATCGAATTCAACTTCTGGGAACATCAACTGCTCTTGAAGACCAAAGCTATAATTTCCTCTTCCGTCAAAGCCTTTTCTCGGAGTTCCTCTAAAGTCTTTAACTCTAGGAAGTGCGATAGATACAAGCTTATCAAAGAAGTTGAACATATTAGCTCCTCTTAAAGTAACTTTAATACCACTCGGGCTTCCTTCTCTAGCTTTAAAACCAGCAACTGATTTTTTAGCATTTGTAATTAGAGCTTTTTGTCCAGCAATCAAAGAGATAGTGTCTGCCATGTTTTGGATAAGTTTTGTATCCTTACCCTCTTCACCAGCACCAACACTAATAACAATCTTCTCAAGCTTAGGAGTCTGCATCACATTTTTAATCCCCAACTCTTCTCTAAGAGCAGGAACGATGTCATTGTACTTTTGCTTAATCCTCATAGTGATTATTCCTCTACTTTTTTAACATTAGAGATATGAATTGGCATCTCTTTATCTTTGAAACCACCATCTTTATTCTCTTCGCTAGGCTTAGTGGCTTTTTTTGCAATCTTGCATCCAGCTACCAAAACGGCATCTTTTTTTGTAAGAACTTGAAGTACAATTGAAACCTTACCTTTATCGTCCCCAGCGATAACCATTACTTTATCGCCTTTTTTAATTTTAAATTTTTTGTTTGCCATTACCAAACCTCCGGTGCCAATGATGTAATTTTCATGAAGTTAGCATATCTAACCTCTCTAGCAACTGGTCCAAAGATACGAGTACCAATTGGTTCTCTTTTATCGTCGATTATAACCGCTGCATTATCATCAAATCTAATCAAAGAACCATTTTCTCTTTGAACCTCTTTTCTAGTTCTAACGATAACAGCTTTAACAACTTTACCTTTTTTAACTTTTCCAGTAGGAAGTGCTTTTTTAACAGAAGCGATGATAACATCGCCAGTTGTAGCATATCTTCTTTTAGAACCGCCTAGAACTTTAATACACATAATCTCTTTTGCACCACTATTGTCTGCAACATTTAATCTTGTAAAACTTTGAATCATTATTCACCTGCCTTAACGATAGCAGTAAGTCTAAAACTCTTTGATTTAGAGATAGGTCTGCACTCGATAGCACTTACTGTATCTCCAACTTTTACTTGATTGTTCTCATCATGGATGATATATTTTTTAAATCTTTTAACTGTCTTATGATATTTTGGGTGGATAACTCTTCGCTCAACCAATACAGTTGCACTTTTTTCTCCAGCTCTCGATATAACAGTACCAGTTATTTCTCTCTTTGGCATAAATAACTCCCTATAACTTACCAGCAGTTAAAGCTGTTTTTATTCTAGCAATATCTTTTTTTGCTACTCTTAATTCACTTGTGTTTGTAAGTTGCATAGTTTTAAATTTTGCTTTCAATGTAAAAAGCTCTATTTTCTTCTCTTTTAGCAACACTTCAAGCTCTGCAACGCTTTTAGACGCGATATCAATATACTTCATTGCTATCCTTTTGAGATATAATTTTACTTTGGAACGGTAATTTATGAAGTGCCAAAGTTAGAGCTTCTCTAGCTAACTCTTCTTCAACTCCAGCCATCTCAAATATAATTCTACCTGGCTTGATGTTCATAACCCACTTATCAACGCTACCTTTACCTTTACCCATTCTTGTCTCTAACGGTTTAGCTGTTAAAGGCTTATCAGGGAAAACACGAATCCAAGTTTTACCACTTCTTTTAATGTGTCTTGTCATTGTAATTCTGGCTGCTTCAATTTGTCTTGAAGTGATTCTTCCTGCACTTATAGCTTTTAGTGCGAAATCACCAAACTCTATCTTGTTAGCAGAAAAAGATTTACCTCTACTTCGACCCTTCATTACTTTTCTATATTTAGTTCTTTTAGGCATTAACATAGTTATTCACCTCTTCTTTTTGCTGGTCTTCTTGTTTTTCTTTGTGGAGCTTCTTTCTCTTCTTGCTCTGCTTGAATACCTTTTTGAAGAACTTCTCCTTTAAATATCCAAACTTTTACACCAATGATACCATAAGTAGTAAGAGCAGTTGCGAAACCATAATCAATTTTAGCTCTGATAGTATGAAGAGGAACTCTACCCTCAAGATACCACTCAGTTCTTGCCATCTCAGCACCACCAAGTCTTCCAGAAACAGAAACTTTGATACCTTTAGCTCCAGCTTTAAGTGCATCTTTGATGATTTTTTTCATCGCTCTTCTAAATGCAACCCTACCAACAAGTTGAGTAGCAACATTTTCAGCAGCCAATTGAGCAGATGCTTGAGCTTTCTTCTCTTCTTTAATGTTCAAAGAGATATCATTGTTTACGATTGCACTAAGTTTATTTTTAAGAATTTCAATATCCGCACCTTTTTTCCCGATAACACTACCAGGTCTTGCAGTTACGATTGTAATTCTAGCTTTCTTAGCTGTTCTCTCAATGATTACATTGCTTATAGCTGATTTTGCCAACTCTTTTTTGATAAAAGTTCTGATTTTATAATCTTCAGATATAAACTCTGCCGCTCTATCTTTTTTTGGAAACCATCTTGAATCCCAATTTCTATTAATTCCAACTCTAAAACCTATAGGATTGACTTTTTGTCCCATCTCTATACATCCTTTTTATTTTTATTAACTTCCGCAACTTCCACAAGTATGTGAGATGTTGGTTTAGTGATTCGATTTGCAGTTCCTCTTGCTCTTGGCAAAATTCTCTTCATAACAGCAGCTTTGTCAACTCTACAAGAGGTAACAACAACATCAGATGCTTCATAACTTCCATTAGCAACCGCAGAAGCGATAACTTTAGAAATAATTCCAGCAGCTTTGTTTGGCATAAACTCTAAACTCGCCATTGCAAGTTCAGCATTCATACCTTGAACTTCTCTAGCTACCAATCTAGCTTTTGTTGGTGATACTTTTGAAAATCTCAATAATGCTCTACTCATTATTTACCTACCTTTTTCTGTACGCTACCTTTGTGACCTTTGAAAGTTCTAGTTGGTGCAAACTCACCTAACTTATAACCAACATGGTTTTCTGTAACAAATACAGGAATAAATTGTCTTCCATTATGAACATTTATAGTTAAACCTATGAAATCAGGGAAGATAACAGAGCGTCTTGACCAAGTTTTTATTGGTTTAGCTCTCGCTCCCTCTTCCTTTGCTTTAAGCACTTTTTTCTTTAGGTGTTCATCGATAAATGGACCTTTTTTAGTTGATCTAGCCATTATCTAACCCCTTTTTTTCTTCTAGTAATGATTAATTTATCACTTGCTTGTTTTTTACGAGTTTTGTAACCTTTAGCTGGTGTTCCCCATGGAGATACTGGTTGACGACTTCCATTAGTTTTACCTTCACCACCACCGTGTGGGTGATCAACTGGGTTCATCGCAGAACCTCTTGTTTGAGGTCTAACACCTAAATGTCTATTTCTACCCGCTTTACCGATAACAATATTTGCGAAATCTTCATTTCCAACTGTTCCAATCGTAGCCAAACACTCACCTAAAATATATCTCATCTCACCTGAAGGTAATCTCAAAGATACATATTTTCCATCTCTCCCCATGATTTGAGCATAACCACCAGCACTTCTAGCGATTTGTCCACCATGACCAGGACTCATTTCGATGTTGTGAACGATTGTTCCAACTGGAATCATTTTAAGTCTCATACAGTTACCAGTTCTGATATCTACTAAAACTTCACTAGAAGAGATGATTGTATCACCAACATTTAAACCTTTTGGTTGAAGAACATATCTCTTTTCACCATCAGTATAGTTGATTAGACAAATTCTACAGTTTCTATATGGGTCGTACTCAACAGTAGCTACTTTACCCTCGATACCAAATTTATCTCTTTTAAAATCTATGATTCTATATAGCTTTTTAGCACCACCCTCTTTATGTCTTGAAGTGATTCTTCCGTTACTGTTTCTACCACCTGATACTGGTAACTTAATAAGCAAACTTCTAACACTAGCTTTCGCTGTGATGTCGTTGCTACTAAGGTTAGTCATATATCGTCGGCTTGGTGTGGTTGGTTTATATGTCTTAATTGCCATTTTTTCCCCTTATACCGCTAAACTTTCGATTTTCGCATCATCTGGAAGTTTTACATAAAATTTTTTGCTATCTGCTCGTTTACCAGACATACCTTTAAATTTTTTTGTTTTTCCACTTGTTCTCATTGAATTAACTCTCAATGGATTGATGTTGAAATACTCGTTAAAAACGCTTTTAAGACCATTTTTAGTCATTCTAGTTGATGTTTGAACTACAATCACACCCTGCTCATGAAGAACCATACTCTTTTCAGTGTGGATGATTGCTTTAATATCTGTAATATCTGCCATCTTAACTCTCTTTTACCAAATTTTCCCAAACAGCTTTTTCAAACACGATTGTGTTGTAAGTAGCTGCAACATAACCATTAAGCTCATTTGACTCAATAAGATACGCATTTTGCAAATTTCTAAAAGCTAAGAAGCTTTTATCATCTATCAACTCTTTAACAATTAAAACATCTCTAGCACCAACACTCGCTACAAATGCTG
Organism: Sulfurovum sp.; assembly: GCA_006212005.1. Taxonomy (GTDB): domain Bacteria; phylum Campylobacterota; class Campylobacteria; order Campylobacterales; family Sulfurovaceae; genus UBA1140. Next base: position 10,958 of record SDAZ01000017.1, read on the forward strand.
AAGCGTCTTTTGTTTTTCCGCTAAAAATTGAAACTTCGTCAAGTATGAAAATTCTATTATTTGCAACTTTGTCCGCAATAGCGTGCATAAGTGCCAATCTTTTTTGTTTTCTATTTACTTTTTGCTCATAATTTTTATTGTTAGATGGACCAAACGCAACACCACCACCTTTATAGTGAGGAGCTCTGATTGAACCTTGACGCGCTCTACCGCCACCTTTTTGAGCAAATGGTTTTTTACCACCACCAGCAACATCACTTCTTGTTTTAACGGTCGCTGAATTTGCTCTCAAAGATGAAGCGTATGATTTAACATACAAATAAAGGTTATGTGGATGAACCTCTAAAAAACTTTGTGGCAAATCAGTTGTTTTTACTGCTACTAAATTACTCATTTAACAATCCTTACCATTCCTCTAGCACCATTGTGTCCAGGAACTGCACCTTTAACTACTAAAATGTTGTTTTCTGTATCAAATGAAAGAACATCATTTTTAACAGTAACTTGTGTATTTCCATACTGTCCAGCCATTTTTTTACCTTTTTGAACACGACCTGGCCACTCACGGTTACCAATTGAACCTACAAGTCTTTTAAATCTGTGTCCGTGTGCACCTGGTCCACCCGCAAAGTTGTGTCTCTTCATCGCACCAGTAAAACCTCTACCTTTTGTGTTTAGTGAAGTTTTAAGAACTTTAGCCTCACTCAACGCATCCGTAGATAAATCACCTGCAACAGTTCCCTCAACTACATCGATTGTCATAAACTTGTTAAACTCTTTTGAGATGCCATATTTAGCTTGTTGTCCCTCAATCGCTTTGTTTAAGTTTTTACTCTCGCTGTAAGCTATAATCGCTGTGTTGTTTTCACTTACTTCACAAACTTTTGCTTCAATAACTTTTAAAAGAGTTACCGCTGTACTTGAAGTACCAATCGTTCTACTCATACCAATTTTTTCAATAATATATTGCATCTGCGACTCCCTATTTGTCCATTGATGTAATTTCAACTTCAACTTCTGGAGCTAAGTCTAATTTCATCAAAGCATCAATTGTTTCTGAAGTAGTTGAAGCTATATCAATCATTCTTGAGTGAATTCTAATCTCAAATTGTTCTCTACTGCTTTTGTATTTGTGTGGAGATTTGATAACTGTATATTTTTTTATACTAGTCGGTAACGGGATTGGACCTCTAAGTTCAGCACCAGTTCTTTTAACCGCATCAACAATTGAAGCAACAGAACGGTCTAAAACACGATGGTCATAAGCTTTAAGCTTAAGTCGAATTTTTTCCATTAATTTAACCTTTACATAAGATTTAAAAAAGAACTCGTTAGCCTTAACATCTAACTTTAAAAACTTTTTTGAGCCGTAATTATACTTGAAAGTTCCTTTATTATTAGTCTTTATAAGAAATAATTTATCCTTATTTTTGCTATAATATTAAAAATAATTTCCTTTAAAAAAGGAAACTTATAAAAATAAAATCTAAAGAGAAAAATAGCACCATGAGAGAGATAATAGAGTATTTTTACAAACAAGAAATAAAACCAAATCTATACATACCACGCAAACTTATCTTACCAGATGAGCATAAAATTCATATTTTTGGCTCTTTTGGAGTAGGAAAAAGCAGTTTTATACGAAATTATCTTGGAGATATTAAAGAAGATGAGTATCTTTATATTGATTTTCTTGACCCAAAACTCTACTTTTTAGAGATAAATTTTGCTGATATTTTTGCTTTTATTGATGAAAAAAATATCAAAATAGTTGTATTTGACCACATAGATGCTCATCAAGAGGAGCTACTAAACTACTCAAATCTTATAAGCAATGAGAAGCTAAAAATAATCATCATAAATAACAACTCAAAACCTTTAGCAGATTTTAACTCCATAGAGTTGCTCTCACTTGATTATGAAGAGTTTTTACTTTCCCAAAAAAAAAGCGAATCCGAACATCTTTTTGGTATCTATCTGAAAAAAGGCTCTTTGCCACAAATTGCTACTTCTTTAGATAACTATTGGGCTTTAAATCATTTTGTAAAAGAACACTTTAACTCCCAAGAGAGCAAACTTTTAACCCTTTTAGCCTCACTCAATACAAGATTTATCACCACTTTTCAGATATATAATCTTGCAAAAAGCCATTTTAAAACATCAAAAGATTCGATTTATAAAGAGGTAGAGAGATTTGAAACCACAAAAATCATACGATTTATCCCTGATATCTCATCCCCAAATAAGAAAAAAATCATCCTTTGTGATTTTGTTTTAGCAAAGCATCTATCTTTAAAACATTCATTTTTTACCCAATTTGACAATATCATCGCTCTTCATCTCTTTTTTATGAAGCTTCATTTTCATGCGTTTGGACAAACTGGATATCTCATAGAAAAGAGTCATGAACTTATCTTGCCTATGCCTTTTGAGTCAATTGAAAGCAGTTGGAAAAAATGTTACAACCGATTTGGGGATTATAAGAAATTTGGAGTGAGCAAGATTTGGATTATCACGGTCACCAATCAATATGATTTTAAACTCAATGATATCGATGTTGAGGCAATACCATTTCACGAATGGGCGATTTTAGAGATGTAATAAATTTAATGTGCTATAATCCATAAAATAAAATTTCAAAAAAGGCAACAAATGAAAAAGTTTATCTTTTCACTGTTAGTTATAAGTGGTGCTGTGTTTGGGGATAGTATGTCGGACGGCAATACGACAGAGAGAAATATGACGGAAAGTTTTGTATATGATGAATATAATGTTTCAAGTCTCATCGAAGGAATGGATGCTTATGGTAAAGCAGATTATGAGTTGGCTATCAAGCTTTTTTCAAAGCGTATTGAGTCAAATCCAAAAGATGATTTCAGTTACATATATCGTGCAAATTCATATTTGAATCTAAAAAATTATGATTTAGCTATACAAGATTCAAATAAAGTTATAAAATTAAATCCAAATGATTTTAATGCTTACTATAATCTTGGTCTTTCATATCATTACTTAAAAAATTACTCATCTGCTATAAGAGACTATACAAAAGCTATCAAGTTAAATACAAATAATGATCTGGCTTATTTTAGTCGTGGGAATTCATATTGTAATGTTAAGAATTATGCTTTAGCCATAAAAGATTTCACTAAAGCTATTAAATTATATCCAAATTATGCTAATGCATATAACAATAGAGGGAGTTCATATGCAAAGAGTAAAAACTACTCTTTAGCTAGAAAAGATTTTAATAAAGCTATTGAGCTAGATTCAAATAATTCTATAGCTTATTTTAATCGTGGGGTTTCATATGCAAATCTTAAAAAATATAATTTAGCCCTTAAAGATTTTAATAAAGCTATTGAATTAAATCCAACTGATACTTACAGTTATGGTAGTAGTGGAGTGGTGTATTATAAATTAAAAAAATATGATTTATCTACCAAATATTTACATAAAGCTATTGAGCTAGATTCAAATAATTCTACGGCTTATACAAATCTATTGGAAATGAGCATTGTTATAAATCAAGATTTTAACACATCTTTAGAAGAAAAATTGATAGAACTTAGTAAAGATGATAAACAAACTTCAGCCAAATATGAAATGCTCAAAATTGTGCAATCTATATCTACAAATAACTCTTATAACTTAACTCCAAAAGAGTGGGATGAAAAATATAAAGATATAAAAATTGAATCTTGGGATTTTGAAGAGCTTGACGAGTGGGCTAACAATACAAAAGATAAAGACAAAAAAGCCAAACTCAAAAATGCGATAAAAATCTTTAAAACTCATAAATAAGAAGCTATAAAGTATGACTCAAGAGTGATTTTGAATCATTTATAAGAAGAAAATAATACTCCATATAAAAGTAGCAATCCTAAGAGAGTATAAGCAAATGCCCATAAAGTGTTTGTGGCTGAATTTGAAACATATGAAATATACAAAGGATAAATGAACAATGAGATAAAAGCAAAGAAAAACATCCCCGTTCCCATACAACCAAAAGTACCCCATAGATAAAAAAATGTAAAAACAATAATCAAAGGGTAAAATACATATTTATATGACGAAGTCTCTTTGCTAGCATTTTTATGAGAGCGAATAAGTATAAAAGCTATAAAAGCCGAAACCAAAAAATGAAGATACGACATGATGTAAGTAAAAAAATTATCATAACCATTTACCATTATTTTCACATCTTTACCTGATTGCGAGATAGAAGACTTAGTCCAAAAACTCTCATTTTTTATCTCTATCGTTGGTTTTACACTTATGTTATCATCAGAATAATCAGGATAAAGATATAACGCTGTATCACTACAATCTATTCCTTCACGAGCTTCACCAGCCGTTGGGATAAAATCTACATGAATTTTATGTTTTCCTTTTGTAAAATTCCCCTCAATATAACTAATCGGGTACAATTGACCACTAATCGAATCTTTATAATACTTTATCATATCAGCTGAAGAATTATCATGCAAAACTTTTTGATTCTTACCATCAAATGTCATACCTATTTTATAACTTACAGTGTTATAGCCATATTGAATGACCAACAAAAGAGGAATATTCTCCCCACTTTTTAAGATTTCTATCTCATAATCTATACCCCATCTTGAGTTAGTCACATTTTTCTCAATATGTAATACAGCTTCTTCTTTCAAGATTTTGCTATCTTTTGAAGCATGAACTCCTGATATGTAAGTTCCATAGTCATCCCCTAATTCAGAACATCCTTGAAATAAAAAAAGTATTATCATCACTAAAAGAAGTAATAAAAAATTGTGAAGTTTCATCTTTTTTCCTTTTGGATATCTAAAACAAGTTAAAAAAATCTACTCTAGTGTGACACTCCGATGAGAGTTCAAAGATATAACTATCCTCTTTCGTTGCCTTTGTCATAAGCTGATACTTCCCATCAATAAGCTTAAAGATATCAATAATTTCACTATTTGGCTCAACTATAAGATAATATAGCACACCCTCTTTTTCATAAAGTTGATATTTCGTTGTCACATCTTTTTTAGCAGTAGATTTTGAAAGAACTTCAACGATAAGTGGTGGAGTTTTGCTAAAAAATTGATGGGTTGTCTCTTCACAAAAGATAGCTACATCGGGTTGAACGACCGTCTTTTCATCGATTTTCCAATCAATTGGAGATAGATAAACCGCACAAGCTTTTTGTAAACATTCAAGATTAGTATCAAGTTCTCGCCAAATATTGGCAACAACTCTTTGGTGTATAGGATAGGGAGCAGGAGCCATAGAATAAGCGATGCCGTCAATAAGTTCCCAACGCTCCTCCCACTCTTTATAGTCATCGTATGTATAATATTGAAAATCGTCGTATTTAAGAGCGTCCATAAGATTACCTCTTTTTTGCCTTATTATACTACATTTATCTCAAATCTTCACTCCAAAAAAACGCACATAATAACATCTATCTGCTTAAACCCTTAGACTACCTCTGAAAGTAGCCTTAAGTATTTAATCGTCTATTTTAGTAAATATATTTAACAAAAAGTCTCAAATCACTAGCTTCGATATCAACTTCTTGAGGTGCTACCCAACCAGAACATCTAATAGATGGTGTATAATCATGTTGTGCATAAGTATATCGTGCTTGTCCTGTCAGATTTTCCAATCCAAACATATTAAAATTCCAATATCCCTCAAGTGCGTTACCTCTAACTGCCACTTTTGAACCCATAGCAGTATCTTCTGCCCAAGTCATTGGTGTCCAATATTTACTACCATGATTATATTCCAATCCAAATTTACCTTTTTCGGTTATCATATCAGGAAAAACAACTCCAGCCCAATAACTATAACCTTTAGTAGCATCTGAAGAACCCAATAATTGATGTCCACTACTAGGTTTATAATGTGTCATTGCAACAGAACCAAAGGCTATCGTATCATCAGCAAAGTCCCCTAAATCTTCACCTATTCCATCCGATTGCAATGAAAGAGCAGAAAGATTTGCCGTTCCTGCTCCTACAGCTGTTGCATTTGTCGTACTATTTTTACCTTTTGTATCAAATATCGTTGCATTTTCAAACATTAGATTGTATTGTCCATTATTATACAAACTTCCTAATGCAACTAGATAATCAACATTTTCATTTGCATCTCCCTCTGCTTGTGCATAAGGTTGATATCCACCTCTACTATCATATAAAGTCTCTATCCCACCTGTATGTGCTCTACCATATACCAATTTTAAAAATGAACCAGGTAAGAAGTAATTTTCTAAATCAAGCTTACCCATTATCCCATCAACTTCCATATTGGTAATGTGTCCAAGTGGAGAACCAGCTTCTTTCATCCCCTCTCTATGATTTGCCAAAAAACCATCAGTTGACTGTCTTCGACCAATACTCAAAGTATAAGGAAGTTTCTCATCTAACATACTATCGTTATAGATAACATAAGCTTGTCTCAATCTAAAAAGTGTATCATCTGCTTTTGATGAGTTATTCCATCCTTTACTTGCAATTTCAGCATCACCAAATGACTCTCCACCCCATACTCCATACATCGCAACTTGACCACTAAATATCAAATTTTCAACAGGAGATGATTTCATATTTAAGTACAATCTACTTGTAAAAAGTCCATCATTTGAAGCACTCTGTCCAGACATATCATGAGTTCCAGTGGCATCAGTATATGAATATTTCTTATATTTATAATCAAGAATATCATAAGTATTTCTAAAATCTAAACTAAATTTAATATTATCAAAAGCATCATGCTTTTTAACCTCTGTCAAAGTTTCACTATTTGACGCTATTTCAGTTTTTAACTCACTCAATTGCTTTTCCAATTGACCTATACGCTCTTCACTTGAAAGTGGTTTTGAATTAATAGAAGCGTTAACTTCTTCATCTGCAATAGCAAAGAGAGAAGAATAGAGTAATGAACTAAGAATGATAGATAAACTACTTTTCATAGATTTCCTTTTATATATATAATGTAGGATTATATAAAATGTAAGATAAATCTATGATTATAAAAAACAAGAAATTTCAAATTATCAAAAAGTGAGAAAAAGCGTTTCATAATTCACTTTAATAATATAAATATTATAATAAAAAATTATCTTAAATCTTCACTCCAAAAAAACTCAATCCAATCATCAGCAATCTTAACATACCAATCGGGCTTGATAATCGCTGTTGGTTTATAAAAAAGAGAGGCGGTATAAAAAAATTTATCTGGATATCTTGATTTTAAGGTTGATAAAACTGCTTTTAAAGTATCTCCACTATCTACAATATCATCGACAATAAGAATATTGGAAGAAGTAGCAAGATGAGGAATATTGAAAACTTTGAGTGTTTCTAGTTTTTGAGTCTCTTCATAACCGATAGTATTGATAGCATAAACTTCTCGTATGTTGTAAAACTCACCCAACATCTGAGCCATACTCAACCCACCTCTAGCCACAGCTAAGATAGCATCAAACTCAACATCTATCTTTTGAGTAAGCGTTTTCAAATCATCTCGAAACTCATCATAAGGGTAGTAAATTTTTTTCATAAGGATATCTTTGTGGATTGACACCCAAAAAAAGGGCATCAATAAGAATTAGTTTGTCTCTTGGTCAACAATTTTATTTGAAGCAATCCATGGCATCATTTTTCTCAAATCTCTACCCGTTCGCTCAATCAAAGAAGCTCTAGCATTTGCTCTTTCAGCGTTCATTCTTGGATATCCAGATTGTCCCTCAAGGATAAAATCTTTTGCAAATCTTCCATCTTGAATCTCTTTTAAGATATCTTTCATCGCTTGTTTAGACTCTGCATTGATAACTCTTTTTCCTGACACATAGTCGCCATATTCAGCTGTATTTGAAATAGAGTATCTCATATCAGCAATTCCACCTTGAAACATCAAATCAACGATAAGTTTAAGCTCATGTAAACACTCAAAATATGCAAGTTCAGGAGCATAACCAGCTTCTGTAAGTGTCTCAAATCCAGCTTGAACAAGAGCAGTTGCACCACCACAAAGAACCGCTTGTTCTCCAAAAAGGTCTGTTTCTGTCTCATCTTTGAAAGTTGTTTCGATAATCGCTGTTCGTCCACCACCGATAGCACTTGCATAACTAAGTGCTAATTCTTTTGTAGTTCCACTTGGATTTTGACCAATAGCTATCAAATCTGGAATCCCACCACCTCTTACAAATTCACTTCTAACCGTATGACCAGGAGCTTTTGGAGCAATCATCGTAACATTTACATCACTTCGTGGGCTAATTCTTCCATAATGAATGTTGAACCCGTGACCAAATGCGATAGTTGCACCCTCTTTTAGGTTTGGTTCAATCTCATTTTTATAAATCTCTGCTTGATTTTCATCTGGTAAAAGTATCATAACAACATCTGCTTTAGCCGTCGCATCTGCAACACTAAGAACTTCAAAACCTTTAGCCTCTGCTTTTGCCCATGAACTCCCACCAACTCTCAAACCAACAACAACGGTTACACCACTATCTCTAAGGTTCTCTGCATGTGCATGTCCTTGGCTTCCAAAACCAATCATTGCTACTGTTTTTGATTGAATGATACTTAAATCACAATCGTTGTCGTAATATACATTTAAATTTGCCATTCTATTTCCTTATAGAGTTAAAAAGTTTGCGATTATATCAAATAGTTACTTTCATTCTTTAGTTTTGATTTTATTTATACCCCTCAAAGAGATATGAAGGGTAAAAAGAGGACTTTTAGATATCATTAAAATATCTAAAAGTTTGTAGATTGAAGTGGCAGATTAGTATCTATATCTGATATAAGCTCTGATATCTTCAGCAGATTCAACAGCAACATTCCCCATACCTGCACCAACAGCTTGTGCCATTGTCATAGGCATACCCTCAGCACCAAAGAATCCATTACTTCCTGTATAATCATAATTCATCTTAGTATATCTAAGTTGTGCTGAAAGAGCTTCTGTGATAGGTTGAGTATAATGAGCCTCATACGCATCACCACGAGTTGCCATTTTTGAACCAGCCATAGTATCTTCACCATAAGTAAAGCTTCTCCAATATTTACTTCCATGATTATACTCTAAGCCCAATTTACCACCAAAAGCTTCAACGGGGAATTGAGTTCCCAACCAATAAGAAGTTCCTGTTTCACTAGATATAGAACCTAACATCTGTTGACCAGTTTCTGGTCGTGTTTTACTCATCGCATAACTTGCAAACATTTTTGTGTTTGATAAAAACTCATTGTCATCATCAAGTCCATCAACCAATAGTGAAGCAGCCGCACCATCTACATCACCTAAAGTAGCCATATTTGCACTTAATCCTGTTGCTGTCATGTTATAACCAGGTAAATTTGCACCTCTAAATGCTGTAGTTTCTAGTTTAAATTGACCATCATCATACGGAGTAAATACAATTCCACCTAAAGTTACATCTTTTAGTGAATTTGCTGAATTAGCGTAATCTGTTCCTGTATTTGTAAATCTAGGAGACGCATTTGTAGAACCTTGACCTAAACAAAATTTTAATGCCATCCCTGGGACACCTACTTTATCACCAAAGCTAAACTTAGAACTTGCACCATCAAACTCAACATCAATGATATGTCCCAATGGAGATTGAGCTACATCATCTTCTCTAATATTACTTAAAAAACCAGCAGTAGAAGGTCTTCTACCAACACTCATAGTCCATGGTATCTCTGTTCCCATAAAATCATCACTCATATAGAGCCAGTAAGCTTGTCTAAGTTTGATAGAACTATCCGTTAATGTCTCATTGGTTACCCAGTCAAATCTATCCATACCAGCTCCACGATTATTACCAAAATCAGCACCGAACGCTTTATTAGCAGCAAGTTGACCTTTGAAAATAACATTGTCTGTTGGAGCATACGCCATGTTTAACCAAAGTCTATTTGAGAAAAGGTCATTTTTACCAGCTTTTGAACCGTCTGCCATTTTATAATCAATACTATCTACCGCTGTTCTAAAGTCAACATCAAACTTGATATTATCACCACTATCATGTTTTTTTATCTCATTAACTTTTTTTTCTAGTTTTGCGATTCTATCTTCGCCTTCAACACTTTTTTGCTCAACCCCAACTGTTTGGGTTTTAGCATTTTTGAGGGTTGCTATTTCAGCTTTAAGTGCATCAATTTGAGCCTGTAAATCTGAGTTAACATTTCCACCAGCCATAGCCATGGAAGCTACTACCAACGACATTGTTATAATTTTTTTCATTTTTTTCTCCTCTGATATTTAAATATAAGTTTAAAATAAAAGAGTTGAAGTGAAGCTTAAAAACTTATAATCAACTATAAGTTTTTTTAATCTTTATTTTTTACTAAAATTTATTGATAATCTGATTCTACCATAGATATGGACTCTTCTATTTTTTCATTATCTCCAAATAACTTTATCTTCTTAGCCTCTATCGTGCGTCCATCATCATTTAAAGTGAATAGTATCATTTGTAAAATTGTTTTACACTTTTTGGCAGGTCGAAACGCTTCACTATATCCAAACAAAGAACGCTCTATCGGCTCTTTTCGGTTAACCCCTAACATCTGGTCACTACAGCCTGTAAGTCCAACATCAC
>SDAZ01000110.1 GCA_006212005.1 Sulfurovum sp.
ACGATAGCCCTCTCTATGAGAGGAACCCAATCGTATCGATACTCTTCAATCCAAGAAAAACTGGAATCCTCCATACGAATCGCATCAAGAGTCCAGTCTAAGAGCTTTTGCATTAATTGGACAAATCGTAAGCGTCATGTAACGCTCTAACTGCAAGTTCTGCATACTTTTCTGCGATAATCATAGAGACTTTTATCTCTGAAGTTGAAATCATCTCGATATTGATATTTTCATTTGCCAAAGTCGTAAATGCTGTTGCTGCAACACCTGCATGAGACTTCATACCAACTCCAACAATCGATACTTTACATACAGAATTATCAAAATCAACACTATCAATATCATGACCAAAATCTTCGATAATCTTTCTAGCTCTATCGCCCTCGCTTTGTGGTACGGTAAAGCCTAAATTTGTCTTTTTATCAAGTCCTGCATTTTGGATAATCATATCAACATTTATCTCTTCATGTGCTAAAGCTGTAAAAATCTCTGCTGCAATCCCTGGTTTATCCGAAACTCCTCTTAAACTCACTCTAGCTTGATTTCTATCTAACGCTATACCACTTACTAAAACTGCTTCCATCTCTTCACTCTCCTCACCAATAATTGTCCCATATCCATCGCTAAAACTACTCTTCGCTATAATCGTTACACCTAACTTTTTCGCCAACTCAACCGAACGATTTTGAAGAACTTTTGCCCCCAAAGATGCTAACTCTAACATCTCATCATAGCTTATAAAGTCCATCTTTTTCGCTTTTGGTTCGATGCGTGGGTCTGTGGTATAGATACCATCAACATCACTGTATATCTCACAAGCATCAGCCCTCAATGCCCCAGCAATCGCAACAGCAGACAAATCGCTACCTCCACGCCCAAGAGTCGTAACATTACCATCTTCACTGATACCTTGAAAACCAGCAACCACAACAATATTTCCCTCTTTTATAGCACTGTGCATATTTGCAGGGTCGATATCTTCTATCCGTGCATAAGTGTGTGCCGAAGTTGTTTTGATTCCTGCTTGACGACCTGTCATAGATACCGCTTTGAGTCCCATCGCTTGAAGTGCAATCGCCAAAAGTGACGCCGTAACCCTCTCGCCAGAACTAAGCAACATATCCATCTCTCGCTTTGGTGGGGTTGAGGAAAAATGATTGGCATAATCAATCAACTTATTGGTCTCACCACTCATCGCTGAAACAACTACTACGATATCATCGCCTCGCTCTTTAGCTTTAGCAACCCTTGAAGCTACATTTTGGATTCTCTCCAAATTTCCTACGCTTGTTCCACCATATTTGTGTACAATCAACATCTATATATATCCCTCCTTAACAAAATGTTCGATAACTTTTATATAATTTTGTCGCTTATAATAGGTTATCTTTTTAAGCATCATCTCATAATTGACATATCTCCACTCACGAAATTCAGGCTCTTTATCAGCTGATAGATTTATTTTTGCCCCTTTTTTCAATCGAACTAAAAAATACTTTTGTCTCTGACCATCAAACGGGTACATTTTATTTGAGACAACATTTGGAAAATCGTAAGTAATCCAATGAGGATACTCAGCAATAATATTTACATGGTCACAACCAATCTCCTCTTTGAGTTCTCTAAAAAGTGCCTCTTTAGGTGTCTCCCCAGTATCGATACCACCTTGAGGAAATTGCCAAACATTTTTAAGGTCTTTTCGTCTAGCTATGAAAAATTCACATTTAAAAGGATATTTTGAAGAGAGTATAATGGCAGCTACATTCGGTCGGTAACATTTTTCCACACACATTTTAATCTTCTTTCATACTTATTTAGATAGAATTTTAACTCAAAAATCATTAAATATCGGTAAACCATGTTATTATACATCCACATCCCATACTGCGATTCAAAATGCCACTATTGTAGCTTTAACTCGTATGTTGACAAATTTGATACAAGAGCCGATTATATGGACGCTTTAATGGTTCAACTTGAGTACGAACTTGAGAGATTTAAAGTATTAGAAAATAGTATAGAGTCTATTTTTATAGGTGGTGGAACGCCCTCAACTATTTATCCAAAACTTTATGCTCCACTATTTAAAAAACTTCAACCTTATTTACAAAAAGAATTAGAGATAACGAGTGAAGCCAATCCAAATAGTGCCTCCATTGAGTGGTTAAAAGGTATGTTTGAACTTGGTGTAAATCGTATCAGTTTTGGGGTTCAAAGTTTTGATGATGATAAGCTAAAAGCTCTCAACCGAACACACTCATCTAGCACTGCAAAAGAGGCTATCGGAAATGCTTTTAACATCGGTTTTAAAAATCTTTCACTCGATTTGATATACAACTATCAAACAGACTCTAAAGAACTTATGCTCAAAGATATCATTCAAGCATTTGAACTCCCTATCAATCACATTTCAGCCTATGAACTCACCATCGAAGAGCATACAAAGTTTTTTAACCAACCACAAAAGGCGAAAGCAGATGAAGAGTTGGCTTTTTTTGTAGCTGATGAGATAACTTCACGGGGTTTTGCTCACTATGAGATTTCAAATTTTGGCGACTATCAAAGCTATCACAATAAGGGATATTGGAAGCTTAAAGATTATATCGGGCTTGGTGCTGGAGCAGTTGGATTTTTAAAAGATAAACGATTTTACCCCTCTAAAGATATCCTAGATTATATCTCAAATCCACTAAATATTTTTATCGAAGAGATAAATTCAGATGAACTTCAAACCGAAAAGATTTTTTTAGGTCTTAGAAGTGTAGTTGGGATTGATGAGTTAATTTTAGATGAAGGGATGCGAAAAAGAGCCGATTTTTTAGTACAAAATAAGAAGTTAAAAAAAGTCGAAAAGAGATATATAAATGATAATTTTTTCTTAGCCGATGAGTTGGCACTCTATCTTTTGGGGTAGTTTTATCCAAAATTCTTTAGTAAGTGTAGATATTAAAGGAACTTATTTAGCCAGATAATGTTATAATATATTATAATAAGTTTTTTATAATTCTGTTGATAAAAAGGACTAAAGTGAAATGGGAAAAAGAAGAAATCATAAAAGATGGAAGTGAAAAAATTAATGCACAAGCTCCTATAATAATATCTGCAAGTCGTTCTACTGATATACCAGCCTTTTATAGTGATTGGTTTATTAGTAGATGGAAGGCAGGATATTTGAAGTGGAAAAATCCATTTAATGGTGTACATATTTATGTATCTTTTACAAATACAAGATGTATTGTATTTTGGACAAAAAATCCAAAACCTATGTTTAAATATCTTGACTATATGGATAAAAATTTACCAAACTACTATTTTCAATACTCTTTAAATGATTATGATAAAGAGGGATTTGAAGCCAAAGTCGCTAGTGTAGAGAGTAGAATAAAAACATTTAAAGATTTATCTACTAGATTAGGAAAAAAAAGAGTTGTTTGGAGATTTGACCCTCTGATATTAACTGATGAGATTGATATTGATGAGCTTTTAAAACGAGTTAAAAGAATTGGCGATGAGTTAAAAGATTATACAGAAAAATTGGTATTTAGTTTTGTGGATATTGATATTTATAGAAAAGTAGAAAATAATCTAAAAAAAGAGAATGTAAAATATATAGAGTGGACTCCTGAACTTATGGATAAATTTGCACAAGGTATTTCTCAAATTAACAAAGAATGGGGTTTAGAACTAGGTACTTGTAGTGAAAAAATTGACCTTGACGAATACGGGATTGTGCATAACAAATGTATTGATGATGATTTGATGATAGAGTTGTTTAGTGATGATAAAAAGTTGATGGATTTTTTGGGTGTGGAGATGGAGGAAGCAAATCTCTTTAATGATAGCAAAATACTCAAAACCAAAAAATTAAAAGACAAAGGGCAGAGGGAAGATTGCGGTTGTATCATGAGTAAAGATATAGGGCAATATAATACTTGTCCACATGAGTGTAATTATTGTTATGCTAATACTTCTAAGGAGATAGCAAATAAGAGTTATAAGTCTCATTTGGCTAATCTTTATAGTGATAAAATAGATGGAGAATGAAATATGTCATATTTTTTTGAATTACCATTGATTACAGATTTGACAGAAGACCAACAGATGGCATTGGATGAATTAAAGTCTATTGCCATATCAGGTGGTGCTGGTACAGGGAAAACCGTTGTTTCTTTATGGAGACATATTCAAAATATGGAAACATCAAATAAATATTCAGTGATAGTAACATATACTAAAACATTAGGACATTATTTGTCAATGAGCGTTACAGCAATAGAAAATAATAAAAAATATAAATTAAAAAATATTACTCCTCCTTCTCGTCAAGTTTTTACATTAAAAGATTTTAATAAGTTAGAAGGACAATGGAAAGTACATGAAATTATAATTGATGAAGCACAAGATTTAAAACTAGAAACATTAAAAAAAATAAAAACTCATGCAGATACCATATCTTATGGTGCTGATTTTAATCAACAATTATATGAAAAGACTGTAAATGAAAAAGAGATTAAAAATTTATTTGGTAAAAATATAGAATATAATTTACAACAAAACTTTAGGAATAGTTATCATATTTTAAATTTTGTCAAGGGTATTTTGCCTAATTTTCATATTTCTCAAAGTACACTTGATGAGTTGAAAGATGAGAATATTGGAATAAAGCCAATAATGTTTATTAGCAATGATTTTGAAAAAGAGATAGAAAAAATAATAGAAATTATCAATGAATTTAAATCAGATACTCATAATATTGCTATTTTATTACCATTTGGAGAGACAAATGACTATACGAAAGAACAGTCTGTAGATAAATATTATGATGAATTAAAAAATAAGGGGATTTCTTGTTCTAAATATTATAATAAAATGAAAACAGATAATATTGAAATTGATAATATTCATATCACTACTTTTAAATCTGCAAAAGGTTTAGAGTTCAATACAGTAATAATTCCAGAATTTCATAAATTTAAAGATAATGTAAAGAAAGTTAGCGTTGTAAATGAGGAAGATTATTATGTAGCATTTACTCGAACAAAGAAAAATCTATATTTGATGAGTTCAGAAAAATTAGATTTTATTGATAATGATATTTGTGAAATTGAATATTTAAAAGATAATTATAATAGTAAATACATTTCAAACAGAAATAATGATGACATACCATTTTAGGAAATAATAATGAATAAAGATAATATATATTATTTATCAATAGAAAGTACAAGTTTAGCTCATTATATTGCTAAAGCTTTGATTTTACCGAGTAGGTTTTATACAAATAGACCATTTGATATTCAAAATATGGAGAGTGATTATTTAGTTTTATCAAAAAATAAATTTTTAAATGAATCTAATTGCTCAATAGCACTTATTATTAACGATGAGGAAATAAACAATCTTATTAAGACAAAAGATGAAAATATTTTTTTATATAAAAAACCATTGCCTATATCAAGAATAAAAAAGATTTATTTCACAGATAATGCACAAAAAGTAAAAACTATTAATAATATAAATAGGGGTGTAGGATTTATTTCTGAAAAATTGATAGAAATTGTATCAAAAGATTATTATAAATTAGATATTGGACTTCTTAATATAGAAAAGTACAACGACAACTATTCTCCTGAGATAGAAAATAAAATAAAAACTTACAATAATGTGTTGGGTGGACTTGCATTTGTAAGATATGACTTAGAAGGAAAATATTTTAAGAATTATCTATCAATATTAACACATTTTAACCATTTTATTGAAAGTGAAAGAGAAAGTAAAAGAAAAGAAGAAAGATACAATAAGTATGATGGAGCATTTACTCAAAGTGGAGATTTTTGGAGTAATTTGTCTCCTTATTTATATAGGAGAATATCAGAAGAAGATATTTTAGACTCTGCAAAACAAGAAAGTATAGATATAGAAAAATCAAATGGGTTAAGTAATTATCGGAATATCGATGATAAAAGTATTACATATAAACTTGCAATTTTAAATAATTATGGACAAAGTAATAAACGAAAAGACATAAATGATTTAATTTCAGATTTTAAAAATGAAAAAATCCTAAAAGAGAAACAAGAAGGTATCTCTTTGATTTTTGGTATTAATAATGGTTATAGTGGTTTGCGTAATGAATATTATGACAAAATAGTTAAGTTTAAAATGGATTCACTCTTTGATTATTATAGTATTGAGTCGGTATTTCAACCCAAATTGCTAGTTAAGAAAAAATAAAGTAGAGTTCCATAAAACTTGGACGGCAAGTTATGGAACATAAAATGATAACATTATTCTGCTTAATTGATGAATTCTTGAAAAGCATACAATATAA
>SDAZ01000018.1 GCA_006212005.1 Sulfurovum sp.
GTTTGATAAATTTGTCAAAACGGTTGACCCAAAGTCTGTTACACTTGTTTTCCCAACAGCACATATTAGCTCACCTGCTTCGATGTTTGGACATACTTTTATTCGTATAGATTCATCTTATGAGTCAAAAATGCTTTCAAGTGCGATAAATTACTCTGCGTCAGCAAATCAAGATACTGAAAATGGTTTTGCTTTTGCAATAAAAGGACTTTTTGGGGGATATAGTGGGCAATACTCACTTCTTCCATATTATGATAAATTGAAAGAGTATCGAGATAAAGACCAACGAGACATTTGGGAGTATCAATTAAATTTAAATAGCAATGAAATAATGCAGATGATTCGTCATATTTGGGAGCTGAAAGATACCCGTAGTGATTATTATTTTTTTGATGAAAATTGTGCATACAATATGTTATGGTTGCTTGAAGTAGCAAGAGAGGGACTCAATCTTCGTAGTCATTTTATCTATCATGTTAGCCCTCCTGAGACCATATTTGCCATGAAGGAAGAAAATCTTATAAGCAATACTCATTATAGAGCATCAAAAAGAACAAAAATTTTAGCGTACGATAGGCTACTTAGCGATAAAAATAAAAGAGTGGTAAAAAAGGTATTATTAACAGATATTTCATCCATTGATGATAAAAATATTTCGATACAAGATAAGCAACATATTCTTGAATTTGCAGTTGAATTGAATGAAAATAGCTTTATCAACAATAAAATTAAAAAAGATGAATATCTATCATTGTCACATCAATTGCTTTTAAAAAGGTCACTTTTGGGAGAAGGTAAAGAAGTTGAGATAAAAGAACCCAACAATCCACTGAAGGCACATAGAGGGTTTAAACTTACAATGCAAGAGAAGATAAAAAATGGCGAAGAGAGTACACTTTTGGGATTTAGACCTGTTTATCATGATATGGCGGATAGTGATAGGGGGATGATTGATGGTACAGAGATAAAATTTTTAGATTTTTTATTTGAGGTTAGTGATAAAAGCATTGAAGTCGAATCTGTTGATATTTTGAAACTGTCTTCTTTGGTAAATGTGAGTACTTTTTCAAAACCATTTTCATGGAGTGCAAGATTTGCATTTGATAAAAATGCACCAGATGAAAATCTAAATTTTGATAGTAGTGTACAGATTGGTTTTAGGAAAAATATCTTTGATGAGACAAATTATTTCTATTATTTAGTAGGATTTGGTACAAATGAGTATGATGATTGGAGTGCTTATGCTACACACAAATTGGGTTTTACATGGAGTCAAAATGAGTTTGGAAAGTTAAATGTAGAACTCAATCAAAGAAAATTTACAAATGGATTTTTACAGTTTAACACCAATATGACACAAAGTTTTTATTTAAATCAACATATTGGAATACAATTTGGATATGAAACAAAAGAGCGAGAAAATTGGGATAGAAAAGATGATATTTTTAGAGCCGTAGGAAATTATTATTTTTAATTTTATGCTAAAAGCTAAAGATTTAACGCTCTAGCTTTTTTTCTTTTTACATTAACGCTTTTGCTTTTTGTAACGCTTCTATAACCCCATCGATATTTTCAAGTGGGATATGTACTTTCCAATCAGGTTCACTCGCATCTTTTTGCAATGAAATAGCCACAGTAGCCACACTAGCACTTTTAGCACCATAAGGTTCATGTAAAACACCTACACAAATAACGCCATTTTTAGTACCAGCTAAAACCATTTTCTCTATCTCTTCTATATTTTTCATAATATTATCCTATTGTTTAATTTTCACCATTTTGATTTCAATGGTGATATGCTATAATACAAAAATTTTTTTAAAAAGAGCTGTCTATGCGTATATTAACAGGTATCTAAGCCTCTGGAAAACTTCATATTGGTAACTATTTTGGGGCGATGAAGCCCATGATTGAGAGACAAGAGAGTGATGAACTTTTCACTTTTATAGCCAACTATCACTCATTAACCTCTTCTAAAGATGCTAAACTTTTAAAATCTTTAACGCTTGAAGCTACGATTGATTATCTGTCTTTGGGAATTGAGCCTACAAAAACAACTTTTTGGGTTCAAAGTGATGTGCCTCAAGTGCTTGAGTTGTATTGGATTTTATCCAAATTTACACCGATGGGTCTGCTTGAAAGAGCACATAGTTATAAAGATAAAGTGGCAAAAGGTATCCTCTCTTCTCACGCACTTTTCAGTTATCCTGTGCTTATGGCTGCTGATATTTTGCTTCTTGATACGCAAAAAGTTCCTGTCGGTAAAGACCAGATACAACATATTGAGATGACAAGAGATATTGCCACTAAATTTAATAATGAGTATGGCGATATCTTTACGATGCCCGAATATATCGTTGATGATGAAGTTGCGACTATTGTAGGGATTGATGGTGAAAAGATGAGTAAAAGTTATGGCAATACCATTGATATTTTTATGCAAGAAAAAGCTTTACAAAAACAGTGCAATAAAATCATCAGCTCCTCAACACCATTTGGAGAGCCTTTGGAGTGGGAAGATTGTAATATTTATAAATTAGCATCACTCTTTTTAAATAGTGATGAGAAACAAGAGCTTCAAGTAAGATATCAAAGTGGTAAAGAGGGTTATGGTCACTTTAAAAAATATCTAAAAGAGTTGATTTGGGATGAATTTGAGATGGCAAGAGAGAAAAAAGCCTATTATGAGACTCATATTGATGAAGTTCATGATATTTTAAAACAAGGTGCTTTAAAAGTTGGACAAATTGCTGATAAAAAGATGGCGAAAGTTCGTGAGGTTGTTGGACTTTAGTTTCGACAGGCTCAACAACCTTGTAATGGGTAACCACAAGGGTTACCTTTACGCTTCCATGTATCTTTTTCTTTTTGCTTCTAGTATCTTATCTATCTCCACTACAATCAAACTATCGACACAATTGTTAAAATCAGGGTCGATGTTATATGCTAAAAATTGTGTACCACCCTCACCACTAACTTCTGCATACTGCTTATAGAGAGTAGGAACGCTTAGATGATAAACAGAAAGATTCTCTTTTAAAATCTTAAAATCCTCTTTGTATGCTCCACCACAAAAAAGTTCATTTAGAGCTAATTTTTTTTCACTAGAAACGATAAAAGAAATTTTTGCACTTGCTAAAACCTCTTTAGGAGCAAAATATTTTTCAAAAAAGAATAAAATCATCTCTTTTGCCTCTTTTGGATAAGCGTCACTTAAGCTTACTGGTCCCCAAAGATATTTCACTTCTGGATGGTTTCTCACATACGCCCCAATCCCTTGCCAAAGATAATCCAACGCTCTTGTTCCCCAAAATTTTGGTTGAACGAAACTTCGTCCAAGTTCGATGGAGTCTGGAAGTAGTTTAATAAAATTATCACTTAGGTTGAAAAGTGTTGAAGAGTAAAATCCATCTTTTCCCATGCTTTGTGAGATATCCTTGCCCACACCCAATCTATACGCACCAACTATCTCACTCTCTTTTTCATCCCAAAGTACCAACTGTTTGTAGTATTTATCATATTTGTCGATATCTTTTCGCTTTCCACTACCCTCATCAACTTGTCTAAAAGTGAACTCTCTAAGTCGCCCAATCTCATTTAAAACTGCTGAACTTCCAACATTTTCAAAAAGATAGATTTTTTTACCATCCGTTGTTTGACCTAAAAGTTGAGCTTGAGTTAACTCTTCTATAAGCTCCTCTTTAGGTTGAGCTGGTGCGATAGTTTCGATAGTTTTGAAGATATTTTTTCTTTTTTTTCGAGCTAATAGATAGAGATGTTTTTTAAATAATTTAACCAGAGTCTCATCATCAATCTTTCCATTTGCATAACTAGAACATGGTATCATTTTACCTATGGACATTCTTATGGGTTCTTTGTTTTTACGAAACATCTCATGAGGGAGCATGAGCGAAGATAAAAATTTATTGACAAACGATACACTATAAAATAGCCATGAGTTTCTAGCTTTTATCAAAATAGGAAGTATTGGGGCATTTGCTCGTTTTGCGAAACTTAAAAATCCACGATTCCAATCTCCATCTTTTATCCCATTTTTTCTCATTCTTGAGACTTCACCTGCTGGAAAAATTATCACGGCTTCCTCATTTTTAAGAGCATTTTGGATGAGTCGAATAGAATCTCTTGCCGTTCTTCCATTCATATTATCCACAGGTAAAAAAAGTGGAATGAGAGGTTTTATATTCATCAAAAGCTCATTTGCGACAATCTTAACATCTTTTCTCACACTCTTAACCATATCCAAAAGAACCAACGCTTCCATCGCTCCTAGTGGGTGATTTGCGATAATAAGCACTTTTCCATTTTGTGGAATATTTAAAATATCATCAGAAGATACCATATATCCAGAGCTAAAGTGGTCTATCACTGCACGGTTAAAATCAAAAGGTTTGTAATCCTTATGCTCTTCTATAAAAGTATTTATCTCATCTTGATGTAAGATTTTCCCCAACAGATAAGTAAGTGAGTTCCCAATAAAAGCTGGAGCTTTTTTTAAAAATGGCAGTTTGAAGTATAGTGCATTTCGTATATCTAACATTATATTTTAAGACCTTTTGACAATATGTAAAATTTATAATATTATATCACTTTAAATATTAAATGGATGGTAAAATGGTTTTAGTGGATAGTGGAAATACAAGAATTCATCTCTATGAAAATGGAAATATAACACATTTGTCTCATAATGAGGGGCTATTATTGGATTATAAGGAAATTTATTATATTAATGTCAAACCTTTATTAAAAGATAAGCTCAAGAGTATGAAGCATTGGATTGACATTTCTTCTTATTTAAACGCTTATGGATTTTACGAGACGATGGGCGTTGATAGACGAGCATTATGTTTATCCTATGATAATGCTCTTTTTATCAGTGCTGGAACGGCGATTACTGTAGATTTGATGGAAGATGGTAAGTATAAGGGTGGTTTTATCTTGCTGGGATTGAAGGCGATGCTAAAGGCGTACAAAGAGATTTCTCCTGCTTTGGAGATAGAACTAAATAAAGATATAAAACTTGAGCTATTGGCAAAAAATACGGTAGATGCAATAAGCTATGGTATAATTGCACCCATTAAAGCAATTATCATGCAAAATAGAAAAAACCATCCAATCTATATCACAGGTGGAGATGGGGCGTTTCTTGCAACACTTTTTGAAAATGCGATTTATGATGATTCATTGATTTTCAAAGGTATGAAAAGAGCGTTGGAAAATAAAAGGTAAAAGGTAAAATATGTTAACAATTGCACTTCCAAAGGGGCGTATTGCAGAAGAGACTTTGGAGATATTTAGTCAAATTTTTGGTGAGAATTTCACTTTTGAAAGTAGAAAACTTATCTTAGATGTTGGTGAATTTAAATTTTTAAATGTACGAAATCAAGATGTTCCAACTTATGTTATGCACCAAAGTGCTGATTTGGGTGTGGTTGGGCTTGATGTTATTGAAGAGCAAGGTCTTGATGTTATTAAACTTTTAGATTTAAATATTGGTAAATGTAGAGTGAGTATTGGGATTAAGAATGAAGATGAACTCGATTGGAGTAAGCCAAATCTTAAAATAGCTTCTAAAATGGTTAATATCACAAAGCGATATTTTGCTACCAAAGCTGTTGGTGTTGAGATTGTTAAACTTTATGGTTCTATTGAATTGGCTCCATTGGTTGGTCTTTGTGATGCTATCGTGGATATCGTAGATACTGGTGCTACTATGAAAGAAAATGGGTTGAAAGTGGCTGAAGATATTATGTATTCATCCGTTTATCTTATCGCAAATAAAAACAGTTATTATGCAAAAAAGAGTGAAATATTAGCTTTATTTGAAAAAATAAATAGTGTTGTTGAAGTTTCAAAACGATGAATTCATTAGATATTTACTCCAAAGTTGAGGATTTGATAGGTATCATGGAGGCAAGACCAAAGCTTTATAGTTATTATGAGGCAACATTAGCAACTTTGAAATTTAAATCATTGCTTGATGTTGGGTGTGGAGATGGTGATTTTTTGGTTCAAATAGCATCTGAGTTTCCAAATAGTTCTTTTATGGGTATTGATTTGAGTGAAGATATGATTTTTAAAGCTCTTAGTAAAAATCTAAATGCTAAAGTTTGTGATATAGCTACCATTACGCAACAATTTGATGTGGTGACGGCTGTTTTTGATATGATAAATTATCTTTCACCTAAAGAGTTACCCACTTTTATGGGTTCCATAGAAAGGGTTTTAAATCCAAATGGCTACTTTTTGTGTGATATCAATACTCTTTATGCCTTTAGAGATGTAGCTACTGGCTCATTTGTCAAGGATGCAATACAAAGGTTCGTAACGGTTGATAGTGATTTTGAAGATGAGGTTTTTACTTCTGAATTTACACTTTTTGAGCAAGATAAAGAAGATAAGGCGATTTACCATAAATCCCAAGGAACGATTTATCAATATTTTCATAGTGTGGAGAAGTTTCAAAAATCAACAAATCTCAAACTTATCAAAAAGACTCCACTCAAACTTTATACAAATAAGCATGAAAAACAGTATCTTGTATTTCAAAAAATATAAAAAAAATTCAAAGGCGTAAACAATATGCAAACAATAAAAATAGGTGTAGTAACTACAAGTGATAGGGCAAGTGCGGGGATTTATGAAGATATCTCTGGGGTTGCGATTATCAATGTGATGGATGAATTTTTGCTCAATGCTAAAGAGTATGAGTATAGATGTATTCCCGATGTGCAATCAACCATCGAATCAACGCTTAAAGAGCTTAGTGATGAGTTTAAGTGTGATTTGATAGTCACAACAGGTGGAACTGGCCCCGCACTAAGAGATGTTACTACGGAAGCAACTTTGGCAGTATGCTCTAAAATTCTTGATGGTTTTGGTGAACAGATGAGAGCTGTGAGTTTGAAATATGTTCCAACAGCGATTCTTTCACGCCAAACAGCAGGAATTAGAGGTAACTCACTTATCGTAAATCTCCCTGGTAAACCAAAATCAATAAAAGAGTGTTTAGAGGCAGTTTTTCCTGCAATTCCATACTGTATTGATTTGATTGGTGGGGCTTATATGGTTGCAAATGAGGAAGTTATTAAAGCTTTTAGACCTAAGGGGGCATAATTATGGATATAAAGTTTATAGAAGAAAGATTTGAAGAGATTTTTAAAGAGTTAGAAAAAGAGGTTTTAGCAATTATGCAAAATCAATCACTTGATAAAAAACATACCAATCTTGGTATAAAACCTCTCACTTCTACAAAGAAAATACTTTTAAATGCGTTGGAAAGTATCAAAATGGTGGATGAACTTTCTAAGGAATAGGGTGCAATAAATTGCACCTATTCATCATCTTTTTTATCACCTCTAAAGATAAGATATTTTCCATACATCATACCAGCCACAACCAATAAAACAACAACATACGCAACCCATGGTTCACGATTCATACTGAAACTCCTTAATAGCGAATGGCTTGTTTAAACTTCTCTTGATTTATTTTTTTGATAAGTGATTTGCTAAGTTCATCATAACGCTGTATATCTATCTTTATCTTTTCAAATAATTCATCTTCACTCATATCTTCAAATGCCCAAAAATGTAAAATCTTAAACTCTTTTTTTGTCAATTTTGTTTTTAAAACTTCTACCAATTCGTTATCGGATTTGATGGGTGTCACCAATTTTTTAATATGTTTTTTTAACTCATCTCCCAATTTATTTAAATCATTATCTAGCTCTTCCATATTGACTATACTCCTTATCTATAATTTTTTGCATCTCAACTCTAGCATTTTCATACCAATTTTCATATATCCCTTGTGACAAATCAATCGTCTCGAGATATGTAATATGCACCTCACCGCTATGAGAAGTATGATCTTGTTGGTTTAATATATGTTTACTATTGCTAATCACAATAGGTTGAACTTTGAGCTTCAACTTTTCACTTATCATTCTAGCACCTGATTTAAAACTCAAAAGCTCTTGCGTGTAACTTCTTGTTCCTTCTGGAAATATCGCCATCACTCGAAGCATCTCATCTCGTGTCTCTTTCGCATCTTTAAAAAGCTTGATAAGTCCTGCTTTATTTTCTCTATCCACCGAAATCATATTTGTCAATTTTAAAATTTGTCCAAGCCATGGTAACTCAAAAAGCTCTTTTTTAGCAATCCATCGAATATCTGTTTTTTGTGACGCTTCAAGTGCCACAATATCAATAACACTTTGATGATTGATGATAAAGATATCAACACTCTCATCTTTTTGCCCATGAATTTTTATTTTTACACCAATTAAAAGAAGTATCAATCTATTTAGATAGTGCAAAAGGCTACTTGCTTTTTTTCTAAATAAAAATATCGCAGGAATCATGACAAAAGCTGTTAAAAAAACGATGACTATGAGATTGTATATAAACCTAATTTTTGCAAATATCTTCATCTTTTATCCATCCTATAACTCCATCTTTGTATTCTATCTTTGTATAACCATTATTTTCTCCAAGTTTTGTCACTTTTGACTCCTCTTGAATCGTTCCTCCAACAGTACTGCTTGATGTTGGAACAACAAACATATCAGCTCCCTCTTTTACACAAATCTTAGCATGAGGCATATACGCTTTAATCAATAACAATAGGGCGATAATTGCAAAAACGATATAAATCTTTTTTCTTTGCAAAACAAATAAAGCAATAAAAAGCAGAAGTAAAAACATCAATGAGTATTTTTTCAAATCTTCAAATTCATCATTTCTAGGATTTAAATCCTCTTGTGCTGCAACAGCTACATTGTTATTTATCACCACAGGAACGACAATTTCTAAATATTTTTCTTGAACGCTATTGAAATAGGTAAAGATAAACTCTTTTTTGTTTTGAGGCAAGATGAGAAAATATTTACCTTCCACTCGAGAATCTTTTCTTTTTATATTTTCCACTCCATCATTTGTAGAGGGGTAAGAGATGATATCTTCCAAATTTGCATCATTTGCATCCAAAGAGAGCGTTAAAAGATTTGATTTTTCATCAAATATCGTTGCTTGTGAAGTTTTTACTTTTAGATTTGAGGCGATGATACCTGAAAATTTATTTTTACTTTTAGGGGCTGGAAGAGGTTGTACTTTTATCTCAAAGCCATTTAAAATGTTCTCTTTTCCATTATAGATAAGACTAACTACTGGAACATATAAAATACCTTGTGTTGACGCTTTAAAATAGAAAGTGTAAAATGTTTTAGATTCACTTTTTAAAATCGTAGGCTCTTCTAAGATGGGCATGATTTTTTGGTTGAGTGCATTGTAAAATCCAAACTTTAGGATATCAGCATCGGAGATATTTGTTCCCACAAAGCTTATAGGTATAACTTGATGCTCATAAACTTTTTTAGGCACATAACTATACTCGATGGTAGCTTGAGCATAAAGCTCTAAACTACCGATTATTATCATGAAAAGAGTAAAAAAAAGTTTTTTTATCTTCATAAAGAGAGTAAGCCTTTTAACATTTTTACTCCATCTTCGCTTCCCAAAATATCTTCTATCGCTCTTTCAGGGTGAGGCATAAGTCCAAAAATAGTTTTCTCTTTGTTACAGATTCCAGCGATTGAGCTAACAGAACCGTTCACATTGAGGTTATCCCCATTTTCATCACAATATCTAAGCAAAATTTGCTCATTCTCCTCTAGCGTTTTCAATCCCTCATCATCGATATAGTAGTTTCCATCAGCGTGTGCGATAGGAATATTTAAAACTTCGCCTTTCTCACAACTGCTTAAAAAAACATTGGAATTATTTTCAACTCTAAGGGTTTGATATCTTGAGATAAAGTGAAGATTTTCATTTCTTTTTAATGCACCTTCAAGAAGTCTAGCTTCGGTTAAAATCTGAAAACCATTGCAGATACCTAAAACTTTACCACCATTTGACGCATAAGTTTTGACCGTTTCCATAATCGGTGAAAATCTTGCAATCGCACCAGAACGAAGATAATCTCCATAAGAAAAACCACCAGCAACCACGACCAAATCAACATCATCTTCAATGGTAGTCTCTTTATGCCAAATGATGCTCGTTCTTAGTCCCATTTTTTCAAAAGCGTACTTTGTATCCAAATCACAGTTTGTACCAGGAAATTGTAAAATGGCTACTTTTCTCATTCAACAATCTCTATCGTGTAGTTTTCAATAACTGTATTTGCCAAAATATCTTCAGCCATTTTAGTTACTTCTTCTATCGCTTTAGCTTTAGAAGTCTCACTAAGCTTGATGATAATTTGTTTACCGATTCTAACATCTTCAACTCCCTCAAACTTCATCGTATCTAACGCATGGTGAACCGCTTTACCTTGTGGGTCTAAAACACCCTCTTTTAAAAATACATTAACAATCGCTATCATCTACTTCTGCTCTCCTAAAATTCGATTTAAAACCTCTTCATATGCAACTTTGAGATTTCCTAAGCCTTGACGAAATCTATCTTTATCCATTTTCTCCCCACTCGTAGAGTCCCAAAGTCTAAAGTTATCTGGACTCAACTCATCGATAAGGATAATATTTCCATTGCTATCTTTTCCAAATTCAAGTTTAAAATCAACTAAAGTTAGGTTTTTAGAAGCATAAAATGTTTGTAAAATAGTGTTTATTTTTCTAGCCATATAACGAATATACTCCAACTCAGAGGCATCATCAACCAACTCTAAAAGCAAAGCGTGTTGGTCATTGAGCTTTGGGTCACCTAACTCATCATTTTTATAATCAAACTCCACCAAAGTAAAAGGTAAAACTTTTCCATCTTCGATACCAAGATTTCGGCTTAAACTGCCCGTAGCAATATTTCTAACGATAACTTCTATCAATATAACTTTCGCTCTTTTATGAAGCATATGGTTATCATCCAACATTTCAACAAAGTGAGTTTGGATACCCTTAGACTCCAAAAGTTTAAAAAGCTCTCTTGAAATCTTATTGTTCAATGCACCTTTGCCCTCTTCAACAGCTTTTTTTGCCCCATTAAACGCTGTTAACTCATCTTTGAACTCTGAAATAAGAAGATTTTCATCTTCTGTTGACCATATTTTTTTAGCCTTACCCTCATAAACTAGCGTTTGTTTTTGCATCTGCTACTCCTTATCTATTTGTTATACTTAATGCTTTAATGATATCAACTGCACTTTTGAGTTGAGCATCTTTATAAAGTTTTTCATCACTGATGATATTTTTATCCTCTTTTTCACTCTTTTTAGCCTCTGTATCATCTACTTTTGCCAACTCATTTTGAAGGTGTTGTTGTAAATCTCTCTCTTTAATTGACAATCCCTCTTCACCTTTTTTTATCTCACCAGCCAAAACCTCAACATCAGGAGTAACCCCAACGGCTTGGATGGTTCGTCCACTTGGAAGATAATATCTAGCGATGGTAAGTCTTAGAGCCTCTTTATTTCCAATTGGCATAACGACTTGAACACTCCCTTTTCCAAAAGTTTTTGTTCCTATGACAACCCCTCTTTTAAAGTCTTGCAATGCACCAGAAACAATCTCACTCGCACTCGCACTTCCATCATTTACAAGAATAGTAAGAGGTGTTTTTAAATCATCACTGCTAGAAGCTGTTGCTTTATAAGAGATATTTTCAGTTTTTATTTTTCCTTTTTGAGAAACAATGACCCCTTTATCAACAAATAAATCGACAAGTCCAACCGCTTGGTCAAGTAGTCCACCAGGGTTATTTCTCAAATCTAAAACAATCCCTTTTACACCCTTATGACTATCCATAGCTTTTTTGACTTCAGAAGCTATCTTTTGGTCAAATGACACCACTCTAACATACAAGATATCTTTGCCTATCATTTTAGTATATACAGACTCTATCTTGATAATCTCTCTATCCATACTTAAAACAAGAGGTTTAAGCTCTCCTTTTCTAACGATGGTCAACGAGATAGGCGTTTTTGGTTTTCCTCTCATCAAAGAGACGGCTTTGTCTATCGTCATACCAATGGTTGAATCACTATTTATCTTAACAATAATATCTCCCGCTTTAATACCAGCTCTATCCGCAGGAGTACCTTCGAGAGGAGCGATAACAGTAAGTGCCTCATCTTTCATACCAACGGTAATACCTAGTCCACCAAATTCACCACTTGTTTGGATATTTAACTCTTCAAACTCTTTTTCATTCATAAAAGATGAATGTGCGTCAAGATTTGAAAACATTCCTTTAAGGGCTTTATTTACCAGTGCGGATGTATTTACATCATCAACATATTGCTCTTCGACAATAGACATAATTTGAGAAAGTTTACGATAAGCATCTATTCTGCTTTGTTCAGTTTCTACACTTTTTGATGTATTGGAAGAGGATTCTTTGCTCTTTGCATAAAGATTTGTACTCATCAATAAAGATGCTACAACCGTAGAGACAAAGCCGAATATAATTGTTTTTCTATTTTTTTGTATCATAATTCCCTTAGACCTGCCAATTTTTGAATTAAGTATTGTATTCAAATCTTACTAAAAGAGAGCTAATTTATCCTTTACAAATAGATTTTTGAAAGAATATTATCTCATACTTGACAACAAGTGACTAAACTTAGTATAATCACAAAGACTAAAAGATATTAATAAAAAGGAATCACATATGAATGTTTTAGAAAAATTAACCAATCAAATGCAAAGTAGTATAGAGTCTGCTCTCTCTCTTGCACTGCATAGTAAAAATCAAACCGTAGAACCGATTCATCTAGTTTGGGGGCTTTTGACAAATAGTAGTTCTCTTTTGAATCAAGCTATCAATAAAATGAATATTGATAAAAGTGCGATAGAGCTTGAAGTCAAAAGTATGGTGGCTAAACTTCCAACAGTCTCAACAGTTACAAAAGAAAATATTCGATTGTCTCAAAATATGGCTTCATCATTGCAAAAAGCAGAGGGAGTGATGAGTAGTATGGGAGATAGTTATTTGGCAGTGGATAGTTGGATAATTGCCAATCTTGATGAGCCATTTATCAAACAAAGTTTAGGTAAGTATATCAATCTTCATGAACTTAAAAAAACGCTAGAGGCGATAAGAGGTGGTAAACGAATCTCTTCTCAAAGTAGCGATGATACGCTTGAGGCGTTGGCTAAATATGGGATTGATTTAAATAAAAAAGCGATGGATGGAGAACTAGACCCTGTTATTGGTAGAGATGAAGAGGTTTCTAGGGTGATGCAAATCCTTATACGAAAAACTAAAAATAATCCTATCCTTATCGGTGAACCTGGAACTGGGAAAACGGCGATTGTAGAAGGGTTAGCGCAACGAATTGTAAATAAAGAAGTACCTTTGAGCTTATTAAATATGAGGGTTGTGTCACTAGATATGAGTCGTCTTATTGCTGGAGCGAAATATCGAGGTGAGTTTGAAGATAGACTTAAAGCGGTTATTGATGAAGTGAAAAAAGCGTCAAATGTTATTTTATTTATTGATGAGATTCACACTATCGTGGGGGCTGGGGCTAGTGAGGGAAGTATGGATGCCGCGAATATCTTAAAACCTGCACTTGCAAGAGGTGAGCTTCATACGATTGGGGCAACAACACTTAAAGAGTATCGAAAATATTTTGAAAAAGACACAGCACTTCAACGAAGATTTCAGCCTGTAAAAGTTGAAGAACCGAGTATCAATGAGGCTTTACAGATACTTAGAGGGTTAAAAAATAGACTTGAAACGCATCATAACATTACGATTACAGATTCGGCTTTAGTGGCATCTGCAAAACTTAGTGACAGATACATTACGGATAGATTTTTGCCTGATAAAGCGATAGATTTGATAGATGAGGCATCAGCTGAACTGAAGATGCAAATAGAGAGCGAACCAACAAATCTAGCAAAAACAAAAAGAGAAATCTCGACACTTTTGGTAGAAAAAGAGGCACTTTTGATGGAAAAAAGTGAAAAAAATAGTTCTCGTTTAGAGGAGATAGAAAAAGAAGTAGCAAATCTTCAAGAGAAAAAAAATCTTCTTCAAAGCCAATTTGAAAATGAAAAATCAGTTTTCAATGGTATAGCAGAAGTTAAAGCTTTAATTGAGAGTTTGAGGGTTAAAGCAAATGGTGCAAAACGAGAGGGGAATTTTAATAAAGCTGCTGAAATAGAGTATGGTCAAATTCCAGCCAATGAGCAGAAGTTAAAATTGCTTCAAGAGCAGTGGATTAGAATGTCACAAGAGGGGACGCTTCTTAAAAATTCTGTGGATGAAGAGATGATAGCAAGTATTGTTAGTCGTTGGACGGGTATTCCTGTAAAAAAAATGCTTCAAAGTGAAAAAGATAAGATTTTAAATGTTGAGTCTATTTTAAATCAAGAGGTAATAGGACAAGATAAAGCTCTAAGAGCTGTAGCTCGTGCGATAAAAAGAAATAAAGCAGGACTTAGTGAACTTAATCGCCCAATCGGAAGCTTTATGTTTTTAGGGCCAACGGGTGTGGGAAAGACTCAAGTTGCGAAGACTTTGGCGAAATTTTTGTTTGATAGTGAAAAATCGCTTATTCGTATCGATATGAGTGAATATATGGAAAAACACAGTGCATCACGACTTGTTGGAGCACCTCCTGGATATGTTGGATATGATGAGGGTGGACAACTTACAGAGGCTGTGCGAAGAAAACCTTATAGTGTTGTATTGTTTGATGAGATAGAAAAAGCACATCCTGATGTTTTTAACACACTTTTACAAGTGCTTGATGATGGACGACTCACGGATAATAAGGGTGTTACGATTGATTTTAAAAATACGATTATTATCATGACTTCAAATATCGCAAGTGATAAGATAATGCAATATGAAGATGAGATAGAGAGAGAAAATGCTGTAAATAGCGAACTTAAAAGATATTTTAAACCAGAGTTTTTAAATAGACTTGATGATATTGTCATTTTCAATCCTTTGGATATTAAAGCGATTACTTCGATTGTGGATATTTTATTTAAAGCAATTCAGCAAAAACTTAAAGCAAGAAATATTAGTATTTCTTTGAGTCCATTGGCTAAAGAGTATATTGCAAAAGTTGGATTTGACCCTGTATATGGTGCTAGACCACTGAAAAGAGCGTTATATGATGAAGTTGAAGACCGTTTGGCAGAATTGATTTTGGAAGATAAGATAAAAGAGGGTTCAAAAGTTGAATTCGATGTGTTAGATGATAAGATAGTGGTTAAATTGAGTTAAAAAAGGTAGGGGTTCAAAATTTTGAACCCTAAATATGAGTTTAAAATCATTAATTTTTAAAGGAAGTTTTTATACTTTTAAGTGATTGTTTAAAAAGTGGTGGCTCGAGGCGGAATCGAACCGTCGACACGCAGATTTTCAGTCTGCTGCTCTACCGACTGAGCTATCGAGCCACACTAATATTTGGTAGGATGTAATTATAGCAGACTAATCTTAAAACTATCTTAAATTATCAATACTTTTGAAAAAAACTTCACCTCTATGTTTATACGATGTAAATTGGTCTAAACTAGCAGCTGCTGGAGATAGAAGTGCAACATCATCTTGATTCATTTCTTTAGAAATTTTTTCAACAGCAATATCTAAGGTTTTGCAAGGTTCTAGTTCGATAGCGTACTTTTTAGACAATGCCTCAACTGTTGGTTTATTAACGCCGATACTATAAAGTTTGATATTTTGCGTTGAGATATAAGCAAAGAGGTCATCTAAATCAACACCTTTATCATCTCCTCCTATAATCAGACGAATAAATCTATCATTGTAAACTTTGAGAGCTTGAAGCGTGGCATCAACATTGGTTGCTTTTGAATCATTGACCCATAATCGTCCCAAATGGTCAGTTTTTTCCTCTTGACGATGTGCATCAACCACAAAACTGTTCATCAACTCATAATCAAGTTTATCAAAAAGTACTTTTGTTGTTATCATAGCGATAAGTGCATCTTGTAAAAATGCACCTTTAAAACGAATCTTACTTGTATCAATATCAAAATAAGAGGCAATATCTTCACTAGTCTCATACTCCACCACAAAAGCTGAAGTTTGAGGTAGATTCAATCCTTTTGGAATAAGTGCCAATTCGCCCTCTTTCATCGTCAAAAGAGGTCTGAGTTTATCAGCTTCATAACTTTGTGCATCTCCATGCCAATCAAGATGGTCAGGAGTTATAGGAAGAAGAAGATAGATATTTGGTGAAGCTACTTTTGTATGATGAAGTGTAAAAGAACTTGTCTCCAAAATCCAAATAGGAGCGTTAATATCAAGATTTGCCAATGGAGTACCGATATTTCCACCACTCACAGCCCCTCTTTTTTTAAGTAGATGTTCAACCATTTGAGTCGTTGTAGTCTTTCCATTTGTTCCACTAATCCAAATGTTGTATGGTAATTTTTTATCTTTCGCGGGATTTAAAAAATAGTCATATTCACTTAAAAGATTTTTTGCACTAAGTATCAAAGGATGAGTAGGCTTAAGACTAGGAGTAGTTACTTCCATATCACTTAGCGTTGCATCAAAAAGGCTAGACGGTTTTATGGTATTTCCAAACTCATCTATGTATGTTTCTTTTGTTTTATCATCAAAAAATGTACATCCGCCACCCATTGAGGAGGCAATCGCTTTTGTTGTTAGTCCGTATCCAAAAAGTGTAGGTTTTGTCATTATCGAATCTTTAAAGTAATCAGTGCTATAAGGTTGGCCAATAAGGCAATCATCCAAAAACGAACAATAATTTTATTTTCTGCCCATTTTTTCATCTCAAAGTGATGGTGAATTGGAGCCATGAGAAAGACTCGTTTTTTTCGTATCTTGTAACTACCGATTTGTAAGATAACAGAGACAGTTTCGATAACAAATATAATCCCAATAAGTACCAAAAGAGCTTCACTTTTTCCAATAATAGCAAGATAAGCAAGAAAACCACCAATCGCCAAAGAGCCAGTATCGCCCATAAAAACTTCAGCAGGATAAGAGTTGAACCATAAAAATCCAAGAAGTGAACCAGCAAGAGCGGAAGCTAAAATTGCTACTTCTCCAACTCCGATTATTTTAGGCATCAATAGGTATTGTGATAAGCTTGAGTTTCCAGTGATATAGATGATAATCCCTAAAGTAAAAAGAGCAGAAACAGAGGGTACGGTGGCTAGTCCATCAAGTCCATCTGTGATATTGACTGCATTTGAAGTTGCAAGAAAAACGATAACCCAAAATACAATGGTGAAAATCCCAATATCCATAACCGAATCTTTTATAAATGGAAGATAAAGTGCTGTGGGAAAATCGGCTAAAACGATAGAAAGTGAAACAATAGTGGCGGTTACAGCTAAAAACGCCATCTTTTGTCTGCTACTAAAACCTTGAAGATTGTCGCCTGTTAAGATTTTACCTCTATCATCCATAAAACCAACAAAAGCAAAAGCACCAAGCGTAACAAGTCCCCCGATAACATAAACATTTGTTAGTTCTGCACTAATCAAAGAGGCGACAATCGTAGCGAGAACAAAAACGAGTCCGCCCATGGTTGGTGTATTTGCCTTTGAAGCGTGATTTGGTACATATTTATTGATTGGTTGTTGAGCTTTTCTTGCAACTGCCCAAGCGATATAGCGAGGAATGGCAAACATGGTGAGTGAAAATGCGAGAAAAAAAGCGATTCCTGCACGAATTGTTATATATTGTAAAATATTTACATCAAAAATTTGGTATATAAAGTAAAGCATAAATAAAGAACCCCTATGAAACGATTTAACAAGCGACATTTTACTTGAATTAGATTAATATTGCAATATAAAAATAAGTATCATTGCAAATAAAAGGGGAAAAGATAATATGAAGATTCAAAAAACACTTTTAGTCATCACAGATGGGATAGGATATAAACCAGATAGTGTTTGTAATGCCTTTGAAGGGGCTATCAAGCCAACTTACGATAAGCTTTTAGCTCAAACTCCAAAAACGCTTATTTCAACACATGGGCTTAGTGTTGGATTGCCAAAAGGGCAGATGGGAAACTCTGAAGTTGGGCATATGAGTATCGGAAGTGGAAGAGTTTTATATCAAGATTTAGTCAAGATATCTTTAGCGATTGATGATGGTTCTATTTATGAAAATAGGGCGTTAAATAAATTGTTAAATCTAACTTCAAGAGTTCATATTATAGGGCTTTTAAGCGATGGAGGAGTGCATTCGCATATAGAGCATATTATTGGTTTGGCTAAAGTGGTGGCATCAAGTGATAAAAAGGTTTTTTTACATCTTATCACGGATGGACGAGATGTTTCTCCTACTTCAGCTTTAAGTTTTATAGAGAAAATAGAGGCAATTTGTGATGACAAGATATCCATTGCAACAGTTGCGGGGCGTTTTTATACGATGGATAGAGACAATCGATGGGAGAGGGTACAAAAAGGTTATGATGCTATGGTTTTGTCGTTGCCTTCAAGTCAAGAGTCTATAAAAGCGTATATCACTCAAAGTTATGAGAAAAATATAACTGATGAGTTTATCGAGCCGATGGCGTTTAATGATTATGAAGGGATGATGGATAATGATGGTATCATCATGGCAAATTTTCGTTCCGATAGAGCAAGAGAGATAACCACAGCTTTGGGTGTTAAAAGTTTTGATAAATTTAAAACTTCCCAATTTACATTTAATATCATAACCATGACAAAATATGACAACGCTTTTGACTTTGATATCATGTTTGAAAAGCAAACACCCCAAAATACACTAGCTGAGGTTATATCCAATGCAAATCTTAAACAACTTCACACCGCAGAGACAGAAAAATATGCTCATGTAACTTTCTTTTTAAATGGTGGTGTTGAAGTTCCTTATGTTGGAGAGAGCAGGGTGCTTATCCCTAGTCCAAATGTAAAAACTTACGATTTATTGCCTGAAATGAGTTCTGTTGAAGTGGGTGAAGCGGTGCTTAAAGGTATGGATGAGGCGTATGATTTTATCGTTGTGAACTTTGCAAATGGTGATATGGTTGGACATACTGGAAATTATGAAGCTGGAGTAAAAGCAGTTGAAGCTGTTGATAAGCAGTTGGGTAAGATTATGGATAAAGCTAAAGAGAGAGAGTATGCAGTGGTGATTACCTCTGACCACGGAAATTGTGAAGAGATGCGAAATGCTAATGGAGAAGTGTTGACCAATCATACCGTTGGTGAGGTGTGGTGTTTTGTTGAAGCTTGTCATGTAAAAGAGTTAAAAGAGGGGTGTGGACTCAATAATATTGCTCCAACAATTCTTAAAATTATGGGTTTAGAGATTCCTTCTGAAATGGATGAAGCTCTGTTTTAAGATTCAATTGCTCGTTGGTGCATTAAAATGCACCCTACGAATCATATTTTACAAATCATTAAGAGCGATACGAACTCGACTAAAACCCTCATCTATTTCATCTTTAGTGATGGTAAGTGATGGTAAAAATCGAGCTGTGTTTCTACCAGATTTTAAAATGATAACTTGATGTTTCATACACGCTTTAACGATAGCTCCTACATCGTATTCTCGTTTAACTTTGATACCTCGCATGAGTCCAATTCCTGAAGTTGACTCAAAAATATCTGAAAAATCTTTTAAAAGCTCATTTAACTCTTCATCAAAATATTTAATAGTCTCTTGAAGTTTGTGTGTATCGTATAATTCACTCAATATCTCTAAAGTAGTCAAACCAGCAGATGAGCTAAGATAATTTCCTGCAAATGTACTTCCATGGTCTCCAGCTTTGAGGATATCTTTATGGCGACTCATAAATGCACCTATGGGAACACCACCACCTAATCCTTTTGCCATAGTGATAATATCAGGAGTGATTCCATAAAAGTTTGATGCTAAAAACTCCCCACTTCGATAGATGCCTGTTTGTACTTCATCGACTATCAAAAGCAGTTTCTTTTCATCTAAAAAAGCTCTAAGTGCGATTATTTCATCTTTATCAAAAGCGTAAACACCGCCTTCCCCTTGTATCAGTTCAAGCATTACACCGACGGTTTCATCATCAATAGCCTCATAAATATCAGCGATAGTCTCTACAAACTTAAATCCATCAGGATAGGGAGCAAAAGAGGCATCATGAAAACTATGCTGACCCGTTGCTTTCACCGTAGTTATAGTTCTTCCATGAAAAGAGTTTGCTAAGGTGATGATTTTGTATTTTTTATGCTCATTTGCCTCTTTGCCATATTTTCTAGCCAACTTAATCGCCCCTTCATTGGCTTCTGCTCCAGAGTTTGCAAAAAACACTTTACCATCATATCCACTTAACTCAACAATCTTTTTTGCTAACATTGCTTGAGGTTCTATTACTTGTAGATTTGAAATATGGATAATTTTTTTAGCCTGATTACAGATAGCCTCAACCAATTTTTCATTGCCATGACCTACACTATTGACTCCTATTCCACTTGCAAAATCTATAAACTCACTTCCATCGTCACTATAAAGTTTTGAACCAACACCTTTTACAAAACTTGTATAATTTCTAGCATAAGTTCCCATCACAAACGCTTTATCTATCGCTTCTATATTCATTTTTTATCCTTTAAATTTTTTTATTTCCCAAAACTGTTCCCACCAAGTTTAGCACCACCTAGAAGATGAAAATGTAGATGTTTAACCTCTTGAAGTCCATCACTGCCGATATTGGTTATAAGCCTATAACCACTCTCTTTAATACCTGCTTTTAGGGCAACTTCTTGAATAAAAGGTGTTATATTTGCCATTGTTTGGCTATCTACATCATCAAATGAGACAATATGTTTTTTAGGAATAATCAAAATATGAACAGGTGCTTTTGGATAAATATCATGAAAAGCCAAAAAATCATCATTTTCAAATACTACTTTAGAAGGAATCTCTTTAGAAACAATTTTACAAAACAGACACATTACGCAAAACCTTTTTTTGATTGGATTATAACTAAATAATGGATATTTTAAAATATTTTTTTATAAATCATAACCAACACCCCCTCATCTTTATTATATTTTGCTAAAATTGCACCCATTACTTTTTATATGAATAGAGGCTAAAAGTGAAAACTTTAGAAGATAAGATATTACAAGCTACAACCATTGAATTACTAGAAAAAGTCCGTATAGAGATTTTTGGCAAAAAAGGGACTCTAACAAGTCAATTTGCAAAATTAAAAGAGATACCAAACGATGAGAAAAAAGCTTTTGCGGAAGATTTAAATAATAAAAAAACGCATTTACAAAATTTATTTGACAAACAATATCAAGATATTAAAAATAGTGAGATAGAGATACTTCTAAAAAAAGAGGCTATCGATGTGAGTCTTTACTCCAATATATCACAAGCTGGAGCATTTCATCCAGTATCACAAACCATGGATAAAATTATAGATTATTTTATATCTTTGAACTTTTCAGTAGAAGAGGGACCAAAAGTCGAAGATGATTTTCACAATTTTGAGGCATTAAACTTGCCAAAATATCACCCAGCTCGTGATATGCAAGATACTTTTTATTTTAATGATTCAAAACTTTTAAGAACACATACATCACCTGTTCAGATA
>SDAZ01000111.1 GCA_006212005.1 Sulfurovum sp.
GCAAGTGGTGGTAGCTCTTATGGATATGGGATGTTTGTCAATTTTGCTCAACTTTTACGAGCGTATAGTGCTTTTAACAATGAAGGGATTATGTCAACTCCTCAAATCGTTGATTATGTCAAAGATAGTGATGGCAAGGTTTATGATACTTCAACAATTCCTCCATCCGAAGCGTGTTCTATTCAAACTGCAAATGAGGTGAAAAATATGCTCATAAGCGTGGTTCAAAATGGTACAGGAAAAGGTGCAATCTATGAGGGCTTAGAGGTAGGTGGAAAGACTGGAACAGCTCATGTGGCAAAAAATGGGGTTTATATAGCTAGTTATCATAGTAGTTTTTATGGTTTTGTAAATGATGAAAGAGGAGCAAAATATACGATTGGGGTGTTTGTGATAAAACCTAGAAATCTCTATTTCGCTTCTGAAGTTGCTGTTCCTGTGTTTCATAAAGTTGTTGAGGGGATGGTTAAATTTGGGTATCTAAAACCAACTATGCCGAGGTAGAGGAAGGATAATTGTGGAAAATGTAAAAATATAGGTAAAGATTTAATAGGAAGATTGTATAATTCGTTACAAAATCTTATTTATTTAACTTTTCGTTGTTGTTCCTGCGACGAGTAGAAAAAGAATACAGGTTATTCTTCCTAATAATATCTTTAAATATATATTTGTAAACTTTAAATACATATTTAACAAATTAGAAGTTTAAGTGAAAATAATAAGGTTTTGAATGAATGAGTTAGAAGACTTTTATACACATAATAAAAAAGTTATAGAATACGCACTGTTGATAATCCGTAAGGAAAATTATACAAAAAAATATATTTCTAAAAAAAATGGTTCATTACGAGAACTAAATATTCCTCCTCCTTTCGTAATGCAAATCCAAAAAAAATTTAATAGTTTATTGCAAAAACTTTATTCTCCTCCTGCACCCATTCATGGTTTTATAGAGAAAAAAGATGATATTGTAAAAAGTATTGTTACGAATGCTAATCAACATATACAAAAACATATTGTAATTAATGTCGATATTAAAAACTTTTTTGCTACTATCAACTTTGGGCGAGTCAGAGGTTTGTTTTTAGCAGAACCTTTCAAAACTACAGAACAAATTGCGACCAGATTAACTCAATTGGTAATAACCGAAAATCAACTACCTCAAGGTTCTCCTACCTCTCCGACTATTTCAAATTTAATTTCATTGAAGATGGATAATCAGCTTACTCGATTGGCAAAACGACATAAAATGGTTTTTACACGATATGCAGATGATATTACATTCTCAAGTTATCGCAAGAATATTAATGTTCAAGAAGTCATTGAAGAAATTGAAAAAATTGTGAAGATTAATGGCTTTTCACTAAACCCACAAAAAACAAGAGTTCAATATCCACATCAAAGTCAGACGGTAACTGGGCTTAAGGTAAATCAAAAAATAAATCTTGATAGAAAGTATGTTAGACAAATTAGAAGTAAGTTGTTTTCTTGGTATTCAGCAGGATTGGATAAAGCAACAGAGTTGCATTTTGAAAAATTTAATAAGCAATCCGTTAAATATGCTAGTGCAGATAAAACAAGTAGCTACAAAAAAATAGTTTTAGGAAAAATACATTTTTTGGGACAAGTGCTTGGTCAAGATAATTCTCATTTTATACGATTTCTTCATACTTATTATCTTTTGGAAAGTAATTTTGTTTTAGATAGAGAGAAAGTAGAAGAAATATATGAAAAGTTTGATCTAAACAATCCAAATCCAAATGATGTTATAAAAACATTTTCTCAAATTTATGATTCAATGTTGATTATTACAGAGGGTATTACAGATGTAATTTATATCAAACAGGCTTTAAAATATTTTCAGTCAAAAGGTAAATTTATTGACTTGAAATTAAGATATTGCACAATGGGCGGTTATGTTGATGTAATAAAATTGCATAAAATATTACATGATAAAGATTTATGCAAGTCATTTTGTGATGTAGAAAAAAGAAATTTTATTCTTCCCTTGATTAATAAAAATTTAAAAACTTACTTTGTTTTAGATGCTGATGAAAAGCAAATTCTAGACTATTTTAATAATAAAAATCAACTTATGAAGAACTATTTTTTACTTGATGAGGTAAATCGTGGATATATAGAAAAAATGATTGATAAAGAAATAATTATTGATTTTATTATGAGTAAAGGTTATGATATTGATCCAACAAGAGAAGAATTGGGAGATAAAAGTAAAAACGGACTGAAAGAATATTTGAAAAGTTCTAAATTCACTGATGAAGAAATTCATGCACCAAAGAATACAAGTTATATTGCTCATAAAAAGAAAATTATAGAAAAAACAAGATTAGCAAAACATATTAAAAATAAAGAAGATGTTGATTATGGCAACTTTGAAAGTTTATTTTTAAAACTCGATGAGATTAAAAACCATTGAGTCAAGACGAATTTATATTCGTCTCTAGTGCTTACTTCAAATCTT
The DNA here is from genome assembly GCA_006212005.1 of Sulfurovum sp. Classification (GTDB taxonomy): domain Bacteria; phylum Campylobacterota; class Campylobacteria; order Campylobacterales; family Sulfurovaceae; genus UBA1140. Next base: position 2,483 of record SDAZ01000111.1, read on the forward strand.
TTAATTTATCGATAAGATTGTGTTTATTAATAACTTTTCTAAGTTCATCAACATCCTTGCCATTACCTGTCACAGTTAGCATAAATCGTTCGGAGACAATCAGAGTAATCGAATTTTCAACTTTTTCGCCACCGTTAAATTTTTCTTGTTTCTCTACACCTTTTTCACCATCTATTTCGATAGGTTTCATATATCCATTTTCATCTTCAGTTTCAGCACCTGCGGATATACCCATTTGCATCATCCCAATCATGGCACTTCCCGCTTCACCTGCACCATCTAATATAGACAATGATATCGTTTTATCGCCATCTTCATAACTAGCATCCACGATGTGCATCCCTAGTTGACCGACTGAAAATTTTTTTCTTTCCATTCCATTGATTTTATCAGGAAGAAGTTCTTTGAGTTGTTCATTGGTTAAAGGGGTGGCACTTTTAAGTTCATCAGAAGTCAATTTACCAACCTCTGAAGCCATCTTTTCACCTGCTTCTTGAAGATTTTTAACTTCATCTTTATTCATATCTTCAGCAGATTTTTCTACATTTGAGCTACCTTGGGTTGAATTATCCTCTTTATTGCCACAAGCACTCAATATAAGCATCATAGCAAACAGTAATGCATATTTTTTTTTCATTTTTTATCTCCTAGATAGGTATTTTAAATATTAATATTATCTAATATATTACAACTATTTATCTAAGAGAGACTTAAAATTTTGATAAAAAAATCACATTTCGTTCATAAAAATAACTTACTTACTAAACCATTTACCATCAGATGGGAGTAGAACCGTTTGAAAATTTTTCAATGCTTCTTCACTAAAGATAGAATCAACAAAAAAGTGATAATCAGGAGCGATAGAGATGAGCATAAACAACGCAAGGTAAATACTTATGGTATAGAGTTTATCTTGTGGTTTGTCGAGCATGAAAAATTTCAAGGCTGTTCCGAAAGATTTTTTCATCCGACGGTTATACAAATCAACACTATAAAACTCATCAAGTGTAAGGTGTACGAGATATCCTAGTGTAGTCATAAGTCCATAAATCCAAGATACAAGCTCATCATAATCAAATAAATAGTGCATGATGATAGCTACTATCACTCCCCAAAGAGTAGCCGTTGGAATAGAGTGAAACATACCTCGATGGATTACAAATTTGCGAAAAACTTCGATAAGTCCATAACGAATAATCATAAAAATACCTCCAGCCATGATAATCATCTCTGCTACCGAATAAACATCAGCTTTTATAAAAACGGCGATAATAGATAGAAATAGAGAGATTAGATTGAAAGCGATGGTGATGGGTTTTGAGTTTGAGGAGTCGATATCTGGCAGGATTCCTCCTAATATACCAAATCCAAATGCTAAAACAGCGTGATTTGGCTCTATGGTATGTGTTGCTAAAAGTGTACCACTAATAATAGCACTAGCAAGAGTAGCAACTTTGAAATGTGTCTCAAAATTTGCCATTTATCGTATCCTTGTGATAAGTTTATGTTCATTCCCCAAGATAACATCAACAATTTGCTCATTTTTAAAAAGAATCATATAAGGTTTTGCTATATTATTTTCATTGACTTTGACATCAACAAGCCATCCTTGCCATGAAACATTACCACCATATGCAAATCCTTCCCGTTTATAAGCTTTTATGGGTTCTTTAAAGTCATAAACTTTTTTGGTAGGAGCTTTTAGAGCAAAGTAGTTTTGGATAGAGTGTTTATAATCTTTTGGTGTTGAAGCAAAGTTTGAAGGCATAATTAGCGTTGGAGTGGGTTGAGGAGTACATCCTGTTGCTGAAAAAAGAACAAAAGTTCCAAATGCGTAAAGTCGTTTCATCTTAAATCCTTGATATTTTGAAAGTTTAACATTTTAGCGTAAAATCTTCATCATTTAAAGTTTATTTTGAGTTGGTATAATAACAGTTGTTGAAATTAACAGTGAAAGAGTACAATGAAAAATTTTCTAAAAATAGTGTATATCGTGGGTTTGGGTTTGAGTTTAAACAGTTGTGTGGGAGTTGACCCAAGTGGGAGAGGATACAGTGTGGAAGTTCCACTTTCAACCATTAATAATTCACTTGCAAGTAGTTTTCCAAAACAAGAGAATATGACATTGGGGACTTTAAGTGTAATGAGTGCCAATGTTTTTAGTCAAAATGGAAAAGATAAATTAGGGGTTGGAAGCAGTTTTAAATTTAGCAATTTTTTAATGCCAGATGGGATAAAAGGGGATGTAAAACTTAGTAGTTCGCTTAGATACGACCCTACTAGTAAAAATCTTTATCTTTCAAATCTAGGGATTGAGACGCTAAAAGTTCAAGACTACTCATTGGTTGATAACAATCTTAAAAAAGCGATAGCAAGTGTAGTGATGACACTTATCGAGCAACAACCTATTTATAATATGCAAAAAAGTGGCTTTATCGGTAATAATTTGGTTCAAGGTGTTGATGTGAGAGAAGGAAAAGTTTTCGTAACTTTAGGGTTGTAGATGAATAATAAACCAAAATACACCCTTTTAAAAAACACATCTTACGCAATCGACGGCTTCAAACACGCACTTAAAAGTGAAACATCGTTTAAGATAGAGCTTGTTATCTTTTTGATTTTTATCCCTGTGATTTATTTTTTGCCTTTTGAACTTGTTTATAAAATTATTTTGATTTTTTCGTATATGCTTATTATGATTGTCGAGCTACTAAATAGTGCGATTGAAAATGTGGTGGATTTAGTAACTAAAGAGATTCACCCTTTGGCAAAAACCTCTAAAGATATCGGTGCTACGGCGGTATTTTTTAGTGTGATTTTAAATATCGTTTGTTGGATTCTTATCTCGTTGGATTATTTGAAATTGGTGTAAAAAATGGAAACTAAACTTTGGCAAGATATAGTAAATTTTGTAAATAAAAATACATGTAATCAAAATTTATTTTCACCTGCTATAGCCTTAACAAGAAAAACTAGTTTAGAAGATGATTTAGGGATTACAGGAGATGATGGAGTTGATTTTTTAGAAGAATTTCACGAACGATTTCCTTTTGATATCGGTGATTTTGGAACTCTTGGTTACTATTTTCGTGGTGAAGGATTTTCATTATTTGCATTTCTTTTCAAAAAAGAGAAAAGACTGCCATTGACTCTTGGTATGTTAGAACGAGCTGTTATTGATGGTGTTTGGGATAGTAAAAAACTCGATGAGTATTGTAAATTGTAGAGGTTTTATCCCCTGCAATTTTTATATTATAGATTTAAAAAATCATCCCATCAACAGGAGAAGAAGCTGTGGCAAATGGTCGTTTTGGGATTCTTCCCGCAAGATAACTCATTCTCCCAGCCATCACGGCATGTTTCATCGCTTGAGCCATCATCATCGGATTTTTAGCTTGTGCGATAGCTGTGTTGGTTAAGACTCCATCCGCTCCCAACTCCATAGCAATCGACGCATCAGAGGCACATCCAATCCCCGCATCAACGATAACAGGCACACTCAAAGCTTCTCTTATGAAATGGATATTGAACTTATTTTGAATCCCAAGCCCACTTCCGATAGGAGAAGCTAAAGGCATAACCGCAGCCGCACCAGCACTCTCAAGTCGTTTAGCCATAATCGGGTCATCACTTGTATAAGCCATAATCGTAAATCCATCACGAGCCAAAACTTCACACGCTTTAATGGTTTCAAT
>SDAZ01000112.1 GCA_006212005.1 Sulfurovum sp.
AAATCTAAACGCTTACTTGAAAAAAACTCGTCGATGATATCATGCATAAGAAGAGGAGAATCCACCCTATTTATCGTATCTCGAAATTTTGATGCACCCATATATCCAGCTTTGGAATAAGTATGAAGATGTTTTCGAAATAAAATTGCACCATAATCCCCATAATGATTTATCATCTGAGTAAAATGCTCTAAGACAACCTCTCGTATCAATTTTGACTCATCAATATTCGTATTATGATTGTTGATATACTCTTTCATCATCGCAAAAATCCATGGTTTGCCCACAGCACCTCTACCCACCATAATTCCATCAACTTTTGTATGCTCAAGTACCCATGAGGCTTTTTGAGGGGTATCGATGTCACCGTTTGCAATAACAGGAATCTTTAAGAGTGATTTTATCTCCGCAATCGCATCATAATCAACTTCAGCTTTAAATCTCCCACTTCTAGTTCTTCCATGAACAGCGATAAAATCAGCCCCACTCTCTTGTACGATTTTAGCAATTTCTAGGTGATTTTTTTTATCAAATCCAAGTCGTATCTTTACAGAAGTATAAGGTTTATTGGATGTTTTTTTAATGGTTTCTATCGCTTTTGACATCGCATTTAAATCAGTGAGCAATGCACTACCAGCTAGATTATTGACCACTTTTGGAACAGGACAACCACAATTCAAATCAATGATATCAATACCCTCAACGCCATTTAAAACATTCACAGCATTTTTGATAACCTCAAGGTTTGAGCCTGCAATTTGTACACTATAAGGAGTTTCTAATGGACTTTTTTCAAGCATTTTAAGAGTTTTTTGATTTTCATAAACAAGAGCATTTGCACTAATCATCTCACTAACAGTCAAATCAGCGCCAAATTGTTTAACTGCATTTCTAAAAGGAAGGTCTGTGTACCCCGCCAAAGGGGCGAGGACAAAAAGAGGAGAGGAGAAATTAAGCGTCATTACAAATTTGGTGAGTTCTCATTAAATCTGTAATTTTATATTGTGCATTTTTCTTTTTCAATTCAAGAAACGCTCTAAATCTTACAAACTCATCACTTCCTTGTTCATCTAAAAACTCTTGAGCTTTAGATATCATCTCATACTCTAAAAGTAAATAAAGATATGCCGTTTCAGCTTTTTCATTCTCACTTGCATAAGCTTTAAAGAGTTTTAGGTTATCATCAGGTGTAAATTGAGATTTAGCAATGTTGACTATTGCCATAAAATCACTACATTTGAGGTCGCTTTTTAGCTGACTTACAAACTCATTTAAATTATCTTTATTGATAGCCAAACTATCTTCAGCACTTACACGATTGAGTAGTGTTAAAAAAGAGGCTCTATCAAAAGATTTTATATATTTTTTAGCTTTTACAAAATCTGTTTTTGAAGCAAATGAACTAAGTGCTTTAGCAAAAATAGCATCTGAATAGTTACTTCTATTTTTCATAACCTCTTCTGCAAATAAGGCATCCGTTTCGATTTTATTGATATTATTTTTAACAACCAATGGGTTATCTTTAGATAAAACTTTTGCCAATTTATTTGCTTTTAAATCTACATATTTACCACTTTCGATATCCAACTTTAGATTTAAAGCCTCTGTCAATTTTGGAGATAGACCATCAACACCATTTGTTATCTCTATCTTAGCATTTGAAAGCAAAGAAGCACTATCTTTTAATTCTGTATTAAATGAAGTGGCTTTTGGCTCTCCCAAAACTGACCAGTACAAAGAATCATTAAGTGATTGAGAATCTTTTATCCATTTTTTGTTTCTAAAAAAGTTTTTCATTCCATAAAATGAGAGGTGAAAAACTGATAATAACATAAATACTGCAACAGGAATAATCATCCAAACTGCTATTGGTAAATTTAAAGGTATCCCAAAAACTTCATAACTAAAACTACCAGCATTTATCGAATAAACAAACGCCCCCAATATCCCCATAAAAACCAAAGAGGCTACGATATATAAGCCCAAACGCATCTAATCTCCTTTTTTGTTAACGATGTTCTTTTTCAACAATATCTCTGCATACGATACAATATCTTGCAAACATCTTCACTTTCAATCTAGGAATTCCAATATCTGCTTCACACATCTCACATATGCCATATAAATTGTTGCTAATTTTACCCAAAGATACTTCAATTTCTGCTAATTCTAATAGTTGTCGCTCGAAAATAGCGTTATCTACTGAACTATCAAAATACATCGATGCCAAATCCCCTTCATCTTTAAGTTCATTTTGCATCATCCCAGTAATCTCATCTTGTGCGATATTTAAATTTCTTTTGAGTTTATCTCTTCTCTCTTCTAGTTTAGTTTTAAAAAAACTTAATTCCTCTTGTGTTAGCATTCCAATAACTCCTTAATTTTATTTATGATATGGATGGTTGTTTATTATAGACAACCCTCGAAAAATTTGTTCCATTAGTACCACTTTAAATAATTTATGTGATAGCGTAATTTTACCAAAAGAAATGTCCAAATTAGATTTATCCAAAAAAGCCCTCTCAAGCCCAAAAGCTCCGCCTATAAAGAAATTTACCACTAGCTTATCCTTAAATAATTCTGAAAATTTAATACTATCTAGTTCTTTACTACTTGGATTTAAGGAAATATTAAAGCCACTTTGAAGATACTTGTCAAATGCCATGCTATAGCTTTTTTGAGCCAATGATATATTTGTTTCTTGTGCTTTTGAGATGGAGTTACTAAATAGTTCGATGATTTCTACTTGTGCAAATTGGCTACACAACTTTTTATAGTGTTCGATAAGAGGAGAGTAGAGATCATTTTTTGATTTTTTATCTATAATATAAATGTTTATTTTCATAAAAAAACTATCTCTCCCTTTGGCTATTTTATATTAAGCCGAAATTTGGGTTTTGGATTCAAGAAACATTTTAAACAAATCAGCAATTGTTTTTTTCATCTCATTTCTTGAAACAACCATATCTATAAGTCCATGCTCAAGCAAAAACTCTGAACGCTGAAACCCCTCTGGCAAATCAACACCAACCGTTTGCTTAATAACTCTTTGTCCTGCAAATCCAACTAACGCATCAGGTTCAGCCATGATAATATCACCCAACATCGCAAAAGATGCACTCACACCACCCATCGTAGGGTCAGTTAAAACAGATATAAAAGGCAAACCTTTAAGATGAAGATGATTTAAAGCTGCACTTGTTTTACTCATCTGCATCAAAGCAAATGTACTCTCTTGCATTCTCGCTCCACCACTAGCCGAGATGATAACGACACCACATTTTTTCTCTATCGCTCGATTGATGGCACGAACAATTTTTTCACCCTCAACAGAGCCTAAACTTCCACCCATAAAATCAAAATCAAAAACAACCAACTCAACTTCAATACCATCCATCGTACAACTTCCACTGATGATAGATGATGTTTTACCCGTTTTCGATTTTGCCTCTTCAAGTCTCTTTTTATAACTTTTTTTATCTGAAAATTTTAAAGGGTCGATAGGAGCTAAAGTATTATCATGCTCAACGAAGCTACCCTCATCACTAAGCATATCAATCCGAACTTGAGCTGAGATACGAAAGTGATGATTGCATTTTGGACATACATTATTTTTTGACTCTATCTCTGTGAAGTACATCAGAGATAGACACTTTGGACATTTAATCCAAGTGTTCTGTTCGGTTACTGGATTTTTTTTCATACTTGCAAAAAGATTCGCAAAATTCATTTATTTTCTCCTGCTAAATTTTATGTGCAACTATATCATAATCAAAAATCAATTTAACTTAGATTTAAGAATTTAATAACTTTTTAGCAATCGCTTTTCCAGCCTCTCTACCATCTTTCACAGCAGTTACAACCAAATCAGCTCCTCGATGACAATCTCCACCAGCGTACACACCTGCTAAAGTAGTCTCACCATTTTCATCAACCATGACACCACCCCACTTATCAACATCAATTCCGTTGGAAGCTAAAAAGCTATAATTTACAGTGTCAAAGCCCAATGCGAAAATCACAACATCAGCATCAACTCTAAAATTACTTCCCGCTATCTCTTCAACAACACTTCTACCTGAGCTATTTTGAGTAAGTCTTGTTTTAACCATCTCTATGGCGATAACTTCACCATTATCATTTAAGATAACCTCTTTAGGAGAGACATAAAAACTAAACTCTACACCCTCCTCTTTTGCATTGACATACTCTTTTTTACTTCCAGGCATACTAGACGCATCTCGTCGGTAATGACACTCAACGCTTTTTGCTCCCTCTCGAAGTGAAGTTCGAACACAGTCCATAGCGGTATCTCCACCACCAATAACCACAACTTTTTTATCTTTAACATCAACCGATTTATCATAACTCTCACCAAAAAGTTTTTTTTGAATCGTTGTTAAAAAATCCATTGCCAAAAGAGCATTTTCACCGTCACTCCCTTTGATATCTGATTGTCGTCCAGCTGTTGCACCCACACCAATAAATACTGCATCAAAGTTAGTTTTCAACTCTTCAAATGAGATATCTTTACCAATTTCACAATTTTGATGAAAAATAGCTCCTGCATCTTTAAGCAAATCGACTCTTCGCTCAACTATTTTTTTTTCAAGTTTAAACCCAGGGATACCATAACTTAAAAGTCCACCTGCACGATTTTGTTTGTCAAAAATCTCAACTGCTATCCCCTCTCTAAGCAAAAAAGTTGCACATGAAAGACCAGCAGGTCCAGCTCCGATAATAGCTACTTTTTTATCTCCACTTATAGGTGCAAATTTTGGTTTTAAACCCCTTTTAAAGCCCTCTTCATTGATAAAAGACTCAACAGAACCAATCGTTATCGCTCCATATCCATCATTAAGCGTACAATCCCCCTCACAAAGTCTATCATGAGGACAAATCCGCCCTAAAATTTCAGGGAAAGGCGACGGCTCATTTGAAAGAGCAAAAGCAAGTTCAAAATCTTTTGATGCTGTAGCTTTTAACCATTGAGGAATGAGGTTATGCAAAGGACACTTATTGTGACAATATGGGTCTCCACATTGGATACATCTATCAGACTGCTCAGATGCTTTATTGTCTGCAAAAACTTCATATATCTCATCGAAATCTTTAACTCTTGCAACTACATCTCTTTTTTTAGCATCAATTCTATCAACTTCTGTAAATTTTTGCATATTATTCTCCCTCCTCTATTGTAAGTGGTGTTTTCATCATATCTTTTGGTCTAACCATCCAAAAATTTCGTATCTCAACCCTAAAGTTATCCAATATATCTTTAGCTTTTAAACTCTTCGTCTCATTATAATGCTCTTTGATAAGTCTTTTGAGTAAGTATCTTTCGATATCAGTATCATCAGTATCAATTCTTTTTGCTTCAACCAACTCTGTATTTACTTTTTCGATGAAATCATGCTCTGTATCATAAATAAAAGCAACTCCACCAGTCATACCAGCACCAAAATTGATACCTGTATTACCTAAAATTACCACTCTACCACCAGTCATATACTCACAAGGATGGTCTCCTGTTCCCTCAACAACGGCAGTTGCTCCAGAGTTTCTAACACCAAATCTCTCACCAACTTCACCAGCTACATAGAGTTTCCCACCTGTTGCACCGTAAAGACATGTATTTCCAGCAAGTGAGTTATTTTCTAGGAATTTTTTAGAAGTGATAACAATTCGTCCACCACTCATACCCTTACCAACATAGTCATTTCCAGCCCCATCAATATGAATATTAATCCCATTTATCAAAAATGCACCCAAAGATTGACCAGCGATTCCCTCAAGATTTAGATTTATTGCTTTATCATGAAGTCCAGCATCTCCATAATATTTAGCGATTTCACCAGAAATACGAGTTCCAAAGCTTCTATTGAGATTGTTAATCGTCTCGTTTATCGTTATGCTATCTGATGGATTTTTGATTGTAGGCATAACTCTTTTTAAGATAGCTTTTTCAAACTCATTTTTATCATAAGGTTCATTGAATTCAACCTCATTTGTATCAACACCATCAAGTTTAACCAAAAGTGAGTTAAAATCAAACTTCTTAGCAAACTCATCATCAATCACTTTTAAAAGATGATTTTTCCCTACTATCTCTTGAAGTGAGCTATAACC
>SDAZ01000019.1 GCA_006212005.1 Sulfurovum sp.
AAACATCATTTTTAAAAATCTCATCTTCTCTTTAGCTATAACCTTTTCTTATATTATGATATCTTATGCTATAATAAACGAAAAAAGACACGATAATGAAAACAAAAGTTTTACTAGGAATGAGTGGTGGTATAGACTCTTCTGTCTCTGCGATGTTACTTCAACGAGATGGTTATGAGGTCGTAGGTGTGTATATGAAACTTCACGATAAAGGTGGGGGATATCATGAGGAGAATTATAAAAGGGCGTCACAAGTTGGAGAGCGTTTGGGGATTGAAGTTAAGTTTTTAGATTTGAGCGATTCGTTTAGAAAAGATATTTACAACTATTTTGTTCAAAGTTATCAAGGGGGCTTAACTCCAAATCCTTGTGTGATGTGCAATCGATTGATAAAATTTGGTGCGTTGATAGATTTCGCCTCCTCTTTAGGGATAGAAAAAGTAGCCACAGGACACTATATTCGATGTGATGGAGAGTTTTTTTATAAAGCAAAAGATGAAACCAAAGACCAAACTTACTTCGTAGCACAAGTTAAAAAAGAGGTTTTGCCAAAACTTATCTTTCCTTTGGCTGAGTGGAGAAAAGAGGATTTGAAGATTTTCGCATCCCAATTTGAAACTTTTGAAGCATTTAAAACCCAAAAAGAGAGTAATGAAATCTGTTTTGTAGATGGTGAATATACGGATATCTTAGCCAAACATTTTGAGATTGATAAAAAAGGTAAAACATTTACAACCGATGGTAAAGTTGTAGGAGAACACAAAGGTTATATGCACTATACTATAGGTAAACGGCGAGGTTTTAGTGTCCATGGTGCACATGACCCGCATTTTGTTCTCTCTATCAACCCGCAAAATAATGAGATAATCGTAGGTAAAAAAGAGGAACTTGAAGTCAAAAATTTTAGGATTAAAAATATCAATCTATTTGAAGAAAAAAAGAGTTTCAAAGCTCAAATCAAAGTTAGATATCGTACTCAAGGGATTGATTGTACTATCTCTTTAGATGGTAATGGTGGTGAAGTTTTTTTAGATGAAAGTGTCTTTGGACTTGCAAAAGGTCAATTTGCCGTTTTTTATGATGATGATAAGCTTATAGGAAGTGGCGAGATAGAGTGATAAAAAACTTATCGACCACTCTTATGAGTTGATAGTGTCAAAACTTACTAAACATATCAGCAAAAATCTAATATCTTTTTAATATAACTTTAGCTAATATTAGATTATATTATTTAATAATAGAAAGGATGAAAGATGAAGATTTGGTCGGTTAGTTTTAGAATATGGCATTGGCTTTTTGCGTTGACTTTTCTGTTTTTGTCGATGACAGTACTGATACGAGAAACCGTGATGGATAAAGAACAAGCAAGTATCGTTATTATGGACAATCTAAGTTTGAGCGATGTCAATATCTCAAAAGAAGATGCCGTGGATATGGCAAAAGAGCTTAGAAGACCTTTGTGGAAATGGCATATTTTGGTTGGTTATGGGTTTGCATTTTTAGTTTTGGCTAGATATATTCTTTTTGCTACACGAAGTGGAAAACAAAATTATAAAAATTGTGACAAACTAAGTACGCATAAAAAGATGGTAAGTGGTATTTATCTTTTGGTTTATGTTTCAGCTACGGTTTTGGCGTTGAGTGGTTTGAGTATTAAGTTCAATGGTGAGCTGGATTTGTCCGAAGAGATGATTCATACTGTTAAAGAGATTCATGAGATATCATTTTATGTGATGTTGGCACTTATCTTATCGCATATCGCAGGTGTGATTATCGCTGAAAATCGTGATGAGAAGGGAATTATTTCAAATATGGTAGGTAAGAGCGAGTAGTGAAGCTTACAAAGAGTTTTTGCTCTTTGTAAAGCGATAAGAAATTATTTTTTGTCTGTATTTTTTTTGATAGCAAATAGTAAAAATAGAATCAAAGATGCCATAACAACACTTATCATTCCTTGTAACATCTGAATCAATCCATCGATAAAGCTTTCGCTCATCAAACTAAGACCGTTAAATACTTCAAGCACAAGACCAAAAACCAATGCTATTGTGATGATAATTTCACCAAATCCTAAAACTACAGAACTGATTTTGTCTGTGATAGGCGAGAAAAAATTCATCGTTTTTTGAACACTTTCATCAACTTTACTTGCAACTTTCGCTGTACCTTCTTTTACATCCTCTATTTTGTCCTTGATTTCTTCGTTCATCAAAAACTCCTTTTTCCTTAAAATATTTGCCATTATAACACAACTTAATATAAAATAGTTCCCTTTTGTGTTACTAAATGATAGAAAAACTGATAAAATATCAAAAAAAATAGAGGTTTTATTTTGAATAATAAAAAAATACATCTAGTAAGTTTAGGCTGTACTAAAAATCTTGTTGATAGTGAAGTGATGTTGGGAAAATTACGGGAGTATAAAATCACTGATAATCCCGAAGATGCGGATGTTATCATCGTAAATACTTGTGGGTTTATAGATGCTGCTAAAAGTGAAAGTATTAACACAATTTTGTCTCTTCATGATGCACGAAAGAAAGATTCTCTTTTGGTAATGAGTGGATGTTTGAGTGAAAGATATAAGCAAGAACTACAAAGTGAGATGAGTGAAGTGGATATCTTTACAGGAGTGGGTGATTATGAAAATATTGATACTTTGGTGAGAGAAAAACAGTCTAAATTTTCAGATGAAGTCTATCTTATAGATGAAAATTCGGCTAGAGTGATTACAGGTTCTTCAACTCATGCTTATGTTAAGATTTCCGAAGGGTGCAATCAAGCTTGTTCATTTTGTGCGATTCCCTCTTTTAAAGGAAAACTTCATTCACGAACTCTAAGCTCTATTGTAAAAGAGGTTACAAGATTGGTTGGTGAGGGTTTTTATGAGTTTACATTTGTTTCTCAAGATAGCTCAAGTTATGGGCGAGATATGGGACTTAAAGACGGACTTATAGATTTGATACAAGTGATTGAAAAAGTTGAGGGCGTTGAAATTTCAAGGATTTTGTATCTTTATCCATCGACTACAACACATGAGCTTATTGATGCTTTGAGTAGCTCTTCGGTATTTTTGCCTTATTTTGATATGCCGATTCAACATATTGATGATGTCGTTTTAAAAACGATGAAAAGAGGCTTTGGAGAGCAAAAAACAAAAGAGCTTTTGGAGTATATGCGTTCAAAAGAGGGTTCATTTGTGCGAACTTCTATCATTGCAGGACATCCTAATGAGAGTGATGAAGCATTTGAAAAAGTGTGTGAGTTTATCGAAGATTTTGGATTTGATAGAGTCAATATTTTTGAATACTCAAATGAAGAAAACACCACAGCTTATGAGATGGAGCAGATAGATGAAGAGATTATCAGTGAACGAGCTGATATTTTAGGTGAGATTGCGGATGAGCAACGCATAGCTTCACTTGAAAAAATGGTTGGTAAAAGTTTAAAAGTGATTATCGAAGGTGAGAGTGATGAACATGAGTATCTTTTGAGTGCAAGACCAATTTTATGGGCAAAAGATATTGATGGAGATATTCTTATCAACGATACAAATGAGAAAGAACTTAGTATTGGAAAGATATATGATGCGTATATTACTGAGTTATTGGGTGATAGGCTTATTGCTAAGATAGTATTGGATTGATGATTCATGACCAAAATTTTAATGATAGAAGATGATAGTGAGTTTGCATCGTTACTTAAGGCTTTTTTAGTACCTTACAATATTGAAGTGACAAATTATGAAGACCCATATCTAGGACTTAGTTGTGGGATTGAAAAGTTTGATTTGTTGATATTGGATTTGACTTTGCCCTCTATGGATGGGCTTGAGGTTTGTAAAGAGGTAGCGTCTAAATATGATATTCCCATCATCATCTCATCGGCTAGAAGTGATTTGAGTGATAAGGTTGTGGCGTTGCAGTTGGGTGCTGATGATTATCTTCCAAAACCGTATGACCCTCAAGAGATGTACGCTAGAATCGTCTCTCTTCTTCGTCGTTATAAAAAAGTACATTTAAAAGATGAGCCAAAACTTCCACTTCGTGTGGATAAGCCAAAGCATACGATTTTCTTGCATGATAAAGCTTTGGAGCTTACTCCAGCTGAATTTGCAGTTTTAGAGTTGTTGGTGAAAAATGCAGGATTTAGTGTCTCAAAAGAGCAAATTTTATACAATTGTGATATTTTTGCACAAAGTAGTGATGCTTCGTTGGCTGTTATCGTAAATAGACTTCGTAAAAAACTTCCCTCAAATATTTTGATAAAGAGCATTCGTGGGATTGGGTATAAACTTTTAACATGAAATTGAATACACTTCATACCAAAATCTCACTTATATTCGTGGTGATGGTTATCTTACTTACCGCCCTTTTTGCAACTTATTATTATATAAGTGAGAGTAAAGATATGATAAGTCGCCATCAACGATATGTGCAGAGTTCATTTTTATTTCATCGATACATTAGATTCAATCTTGAGATTGATGACCAGCAGATTATAACGCATTTTAAAAATAATGGATTAGAGATTATTGAAGATGAGAACCTTGAGCGAAATCTTTATATCGCTTTAAAAGAGATGCCTCCTCAACTTGATAGACGCTTTAAAGTTGTTCATTTTGAGGATAGTTTTTATGTTTATATAGAAGATATTGGATTTGGTTTTTGGCTTAAAGATGTTGTCTCAACCCCTATTCATTGGTATTTGATTGGTTGGTATGGAGTTGCCTTAGCTTTTTTGATAGCTCTTTATCTTTGGTTGTTTAAGAGTTTAAAACCACTCAAAACGCTTCAAAAGGAGATATTGAAGGTTTCCAATGGGGATTTGAGTGTGAGTTTAAAGCGAAAGGGAGATGATGAGATAGCACAAGTAGCAAATGAGTTTGATAATGCTTTGCGTCAAATTGAGCTTTTGATTCAATCTCGCCAACTTTTTTTGAGAACCATTATGCATGAACTCAAAACGCCTATCGCAAAAGGGCGACTTATAAGTGCGATGCTTGATGATGAACAAAAAAAAGAGCAGTATGGCTCTATTTTTGAGAGACTTGAACTTTTGATTGAGGAGTTTGCGAAGATTGAACAGATGTTATCTTCAAATTATCATCTTAAACTTCATACTTATAATATTCAAGATATTTTGGATTTGGCAATTGAACAGCTTTTTTTAGATGAAGAGGAGGAGATTGAACGCATTGAGATTAAACAAATTGAAGCATTTAAAATCAATACTGATTTTAATCTTTTAGCATTGGCTTTAAAAAATTTACTAGATAACGCACTAAAATACTCATACGATAAAAAAGTTTTAGTGCGTATAGAGAAAGATTCTATCTCATTTATAAATAGTGGAGATGAGTTAAAAGCTGATATTGTGGAGTATTTTAAACCTTTTCATAGGTATATTTCAAGTAGTAGTGGTGGTATGGGACTTGGGCTTTATATCATTAAAAATAGTCTTGAAAAACTCTCTTTAAAGTTAGAGTATAGATATGAAAACTCTAAGCATAACTTTAAGATAGATAACTAAAAATTAACAGATAAAATGTTAATATGATTGCAATTATTTTTCCCCTCGGAGTCGCATGATGATAGATGTACTGATTACAAAGCCCAAAAATATAGTCGAAAAGATACTTTCAAGCAAAGAAAATCTAAGTGTGACTTATTGGGCGATGAGTGCAGTGATTGCTGTTGGTCTTTTTGTGGCGATGACCCTTTATTTTATGAAAGGTGGTAGTAGTTCAGATAGTTCGGATTTGCTTTCAACGGAAATAGTAAGGCATAGTGAGACTTTTCCAAATGGTGAGATAGCGTATGAATATTTTACGCTCAATGGGGTAAAAGAGGGTAACGAAACTTTCTATAAACCAAAGGGTGGAATTGAGTGGAGATGTGAGTATAAAAATGGGAAAAAAGATGGAAAAGAGACCGTTTATTATCGTAATAAAGATGTCGTGCATTATGAGATAGAGTTTAAAAATGATTTGAAGGATGGTGTGGAGTTGCTCTATCATGATGATGGAATCATACAATCACGAGCCAATTATAAAGAGGGCAAGTTGGATGGGGAGTATCTTCAGTATGATGTGAGGGGCAAAGCGATGCTTCAAGTTATTTATGAAAAAGATGAGCGAGTTGGCAATCCGATGTCTATTCGTTAACACAGCTTTGGTTATAATATCATTTAAAAAAATTTAAAGGTAATTTCATGGAAATTTTAAGAGCTATTGGTGAGAAGATTTTAAAAATTTTGCAATTTGTTGCAGTTTTTATATTTATAATTTTTGAAGAGGTCATTTGGGAGGGGATTGCTGAACCTATCTATAAAAAGATTCGCTCATTGGAACTACTTCACAAGTTAGAGATAACACTCAATAAAACACATGTATATATTGTTTTGTTCCTCTTTTTGCTTCTATTTGTAGGTGTCGAGGTAGCTGGACTTATTGCTATGGTCTATTTTGCTCAAGGATTTATGATTTTGGGGACGCTTTTGTATCTTAGTAAGATTCCGATAGCTGGATTTACTTTTTGGGTTTTTCGAGTTTCTCAAGATAGATTTATGGAGTTTCGTTGGTTTGAATATATTTATTGGAAGATAGTTGATTTCTTTGATTTGATAAAAGAGAGTACGATATATAAAAATATTTTAAATCAAGTGGTTGAACTCAAAAATGTGATAAAAAATATTAAAAATAGATATTTCTCTAAGAATTCTCTCTTTTTTAAAAATATGAAAAATTTGTATCTAAAAGTAAAAGTGCTTTGGAATAAAGAGAGTAGTAAATGATTCATTATGTTTTGTTTGATACTGAAACGACAGGCAATACTCAAGAGGATAGAATTATTCAAATCGGAGCGATGATAGTGGCTCAAAATGGAGCTGTTGAAAGTTATGATGAGTTGTGTTTTAGTGAAGTTCCTATTAAGCTTGAGGCGATGGAAGTTCATAATATTACGCCTGATTTGATAGCGTCAAAAGGTGATTTTAAAAGTACTCATTTTTATCAAAAACTTCACACTTTAAATGAAAACAGTAATTATCTTATCGCTCATAATATAAAATTTGACCTCTCAATGCTTGAAAAAGAGGGCTTTGTCAACAATATGAAAATCATTGATACACTCCGATGTGCGAAACATCTTTACAACGACAGTCCTTATCATCGAATTCAATATCTGCGTTACTCGTTGGGACTCTATAAAGAGGAGCAAAGTGAAGCCCAAAAATACAATATTATCATCAAAGCTCATGATGCGATAGGCGATGTTTTAGTGATGAAACTTCTGCTTTCAAAATTGGTTTCATTGGCTAAAGAGAAGTATCCACATCTCAATCCAATGGAGCAGTTGGTAACGCTAAGTGCTACTCCTGTGATGATGAAAAAGTTTGTTTTTGGGAAATATGTAGGCTTAGATATCGAAGATGTGGCTTCTAAAGATATAGGATATATTAAGTGGATGATTAAAACGCTTGAGCTTGATGAGGATATGCGTTTTACGCTAGAAAATATGTTAGAGAGGTATAGATAAGTAGTGATACGACTTGATAAATTACTCTCAAATCTGGGATATGGTAGCCGAAAAGAGATACAATACATCGCATGGAGTGGAGCAATAACGCACAAAGGTGAGGTTTTAAAAGATGTTTCCATGAAAGTTGAGCCTGAAGATATTTTAATCAATGATGAAAAGATAGATGCTTCAAAACTTATAATCGTGATGAATAAGCCAAAAGGTTTTATCTGCTCACATAATGATAGTGCTAAACTTATCTACTCTCTTTTACCTACAAGATGGCAACAAAGAAATCCTAAAATTTCAACTATTGGACGATTAGATATTGATACTTCGGGGGTGATTTTATTGACAGACGATGGAAACTTAAATCATGCACTTACAAGTCCTAAAAAAAATATCACTAAAATCTATGAGGTTGAGTTGGCTTCGGCTTTGCGTGGTGATGAGGTTGAAATTTTTAACTCAGGAGAGATGATGTTAAAGGGGGAGAGTAAACCTTGCTTACCTTCTAAGTTGACCATCAAAGATTCTCATCATGCAACTGTTGAACTTACCGAGGGTAGGTATCATCAAGTTAAAAGAATGTTTGGATATGTTGGTAATAGGGTGGTGAGTTTACATCGAAGTGGCTTTGCAAATATAAAGGTTGATGATTTAAAAGAGGGTGAATTTAAAATAATTACTTATGATGATATAAAAGTTTAAAAATATATATGTTTCTTTTTAGTAAGATTATAATATAATTAAACTATGATAAATAGCTTATGTTATATTGATAAGATATTTGCCATATATTTGGTTAATTTTAAAAGGAAAGGAGAGAAACCATGAGCGATAAACGAAAAATATGTGTTTTGCTTTGTTCATTGGGTGCTTTGACACTTTTGTGTACTATGATGCACACAAGTGATATAGCTTCAAAAGTTGCTTTGGGTGCTGGTGGCGTTGTAACTGCTATGTTAGATGTAGAGCAAAATATATCTAGCGAAATAGGCGATGTCAATGTTTCTGGTGCTATGGGAGATGCAAATATCTCTGGTTCAATCGAAGGTAATATAACAGGTGCTGTACAAGGAGCTACTGATGTAGTTGGAGCAGTGGATGGTAATGTTTCAAGTGTCGTAGGTGCTGTGGAGTCAAATATCAGTACTGAAGCGTTAGCAGTTCAAAATGAGATGGCTAAGGTGTTGAGTTTTGAAAATATCATTTTTGAAACCAATAGTGCAAATATCACGGAACAAAGTATCGTAAGTGTTGATAAAATTGCTAAGATTTTGAGTGAAAATCCAAATGTTAAAGTTGAGATTGGTGGTCACACTGATGATTTAGGAAATGACAAGTCAAATCAAACTCTATCTCAAAAAAGAGTAGATGGTGTCAAAGCTAAACTTCAAGATATGGGGATTGCTAGTGAGAGAATGAGTGCTGTTGGGTATGGCGAGACTAAACCTTTAGCCGAAAACAGTTCTGACGAAAATAGAGCAAAAAATCGTCGTGTTGAATTTAAAATTGTAGGAGAGTAAAAATGTTAGAAATTGCATCACAAATTGTACTTTGTTTAGTTATCGCGGCGTTACTTGGATTTATTATTGGGTATCTTTTAGGAAAAGCATCTTGTAAAAGTGATGATTGTAATACTCATGACCATGGTAATCATGGACATGACGCTCACATAAGTAATAAACACCATTAAAATCTTTTAGGCAACCTTTTAATTTAAGAGGTTGCAGTTAAGTTGTCTATTTTAGCTGTTTGCAACTTAATACCTAAAGCATTGATAACTTTTAATACAGTATCAAATCTAGGTTTTACACCATTTGAAAATGCTTTATATAGACTTTCTCTTCCTAATCCTGTCTTTTTTGCTATTTCGCTCATTCCTTTTGCCTTTGCGATATGTCCTATGGCTCGTATAAACTCATCATTATCACCATCGGCTAAAACTTGATTGAGATACTCTTCTATGATTTCTTGATTGTCTAAGTATTTTGAAATATCAAATGTTGTCGTTTTCATTTTATCTCCCTTGCTATCTCTTTTGCTTTAATGATATCTTTTTGTTGGGTAGATTTATCTCCACCAATAAGTAAAATAATAATCTTATTATTTTGAATGGTGTAGTAAACTCTGAATCCTCCACTTATATCAACTCTTAGTTCACTTATATTCTCACCCACAGATTTACTATCTCCAAAAAGCCCATGAGAAATTCTTTCAATTCTTCTAAGGATGGCTACTTTTGCCTTAATATCTTTTAGTTTGATTAGCCATTTGCTAAATAATTGTGTCTCTATTACCTCATACATTTTAAAATTGTATCCTCTTTTATACACAAAGTCAAGCCAAAGCCCATGTTATCAATTTAAAACAGTATATATTATCAAATTTGTTTATTGCTACTTTTCGTTGAGTTGAGTTTAATATGCTAAAAATTTAGGCAATTTTTTCTGTGACTTTATCGCTTTTTACGCTAGAATTAATCTACTTAAATTTTAGGAGCAAAATATATGGGTAAATTTGTGAATAGTGTAGAAGAATTTTTTTCTTTTTGTGAGACTAACGAAGTAGAGTTTGTAGATTTTAGATTTACAGACCTAAAAGGAACATGGCATCATGTAACTTACAGAATGAGTGCTGTTGGGGCTAGTATCTTTAAAAATGGTCTTCCTTTCGATGGTTCTTCGATTCCTGCATGGCAACCAATCAACAAATCAGATATGTTGCTAAAACCTGATGTTGATAGTGCTTTTCTTGACCCGTTTACTGCTGATGCTACGGTTATTGTTATTTGTGATGTTTATGATATCTATAAAAATGACCTTTATGAAAAATGTCCAAGAAGTATCGCTAAAAAAACTTTACAATACCTAGATGATTCTGGGATAGGTGACACTGCTTACTTTGGGCCAGAAAATGAATTCTTTGTTTTTGAAGATGTTCGTATGAAATTAACAGCAAATGAGTCATCTTATAGACTTGATACTGTTGATGGTGAGTGGAATGATAACACTGTTTATGAGGGTGGAAATATGGGTCACCGTGCTAGAACAAAAGGTGGATATTTTCCAGTAATGCCAATCGATAGTGGTGTTGATTTAAGAGCTGAAATGATGAAAGTTCTTGAAGAAGTTGGTCTTGAAGTAATGTTGGGTCACCATGAAGTTGCTCAAGGTCAACATGAAATCGGAGTTAAATTTGATACTTTAGTTGAAGCTGCTGATAATGTTCAAAAGCTTAAATATGTTATCAAAATGGTAGCTCATCTTAACGGTAAAAGTGTTACATTTATGCCAAAACCACTTTATGGAGATAATGGAAACGGTATGCATGTTCACCAATCAATTTGGAAAGATGGTAAAAACCTATTCTATACAGAGGGTGCATACGGTAACTTGAGCGAATTGGCTCTTAACTATCTTGGTGGTATCTTTGCTCACTCAGATGCAGTTGCGTCATTCTCAAATCCAAGTACAAACTCATACAAAAGACTTATCCCTGGGTTTGAAGCTCCAAGTATCTTAACTTACTCAAGTCAAAACCGTTCTGCTAGTTGTCGTATCCCTTATGGTGCTGGTGAGATGGCGGTTAGAATTGAGACAAGATTCCCAGACTCTGCTTCATGTCCATACCTTTGCTTCTCTGTGTTGATGTTGGCAGGACTTGATGGTATCAAAAATAAATCTGTTCCTGTTGGTCCAATGGATGAAGATTTATATGAGCTTAGCCTTGATGAGATTAGAGAGAAAAAAATCCCACAAATGCCACACACTCTAAGAGCTGCGGTTGAGGGACTTATCGCTGATAATGAATTCTTGTTGCCAGTTATGACACCAGAATTTGTTGATACTTACCAACACTATCAATTTGAGAGACAAATCTGGCCAGATGAAGCTAGACCAACTCCATTTGAAGTACAATCTACTTACTCTTGTTAAAAATATATCTTCCCTCTTTTGGGGAGATACTTCTCTTTTTGGTAACAATGATGTTATAAAAAACTATATTCAAGCTTCTTTAAAATATAATTTTTTATAATGTTATTATATAAAAAGATTTAAAAGGAAAAGGTTAGATGAAAATCGAAGACTTAGTTTTTGAGTTGCGTTTAAATTATGTCGAGGAAGATGTGATTGAGCATATCATTGAGTTGGTTAAGAGGGATGGTTTCAATGAAGCTATTATCAATAGCAAATTAGAAAAGTTTGGTTACGATGCCATATTTGATTCCGAGGAGGAGTATTATGAGACGGAAACAAATATCAAAAGACAACACAGAAGACATCTACAAGAGAGTTAAAGCTTAACTCTTACTTTCATTCGATACCGTTTTTACGGTGTCTTGACTTTATTTCTCCATTCTACTTATCATTATATTTTGGCTCATTATGCACTTCTTCTGTAAAAAAAGATACAGTATCATTAGGATAAGCCCATATTGCATGGTATTTGCTTGATGAAGTTTTATAAAATTTGCCAAAACCATTATCTAGCCATTCATTCCATATAGAATTTTCTTCATACATCTTCAATAGGTAATGCAATTTATCTATTTGTTCCTTTTTATCACTAAGAGGTGTTTGATAATTTACTTCATGCAGTTTATTATTCCACTCTGTTAAAACAACATCTCCATTTAAAACTTTAATTTTATAGCATTTGGCACCTTTAATCTTTCCATATTTTGAATAATAAGGAGTTAAGCTGTAATTATTTTTAATTTGTTCAAAATTTGAGTTTAGCTTAAATATTGGAATATAGTCAAACTTATTATTTGCATTAATACTATTTGTGCCTAAAAAATATAAGAATAATATTTTTAAAATAGTTGATAGCTTTTCTTTAATCATAAAATTTCCTTTGTTAACTTCGTATGCAATTCACATTATATAAAACATACCATAAAAAGCAACCAAAATTTGTTTGTCAAATCTGATAAAGAAGTGTTTAACTCATTCCCACATTTAAAGTGGGAATGGATCACTAATTCGCAGAAGGTTTTATTTTCTCAACACCCATCATAACAAGCATTACTACACTACCTACGATAAGTCCGAAAATAATTGCAAATAGATACTCCAATAATCCACCAATAGTAGGGATAATCGCTCTGAAATCTGCGATAATATCATGAAATAGATGTGCTTGATGAAGGATAATCTCACCACCAACAGCCAACATCGCAACCGTTCCAACGATAGAGATAAAGCCTATGATATAGGGTACAACGGCTACGAAACCATCTCCTATTTTATTTAAAAAACCACGCTCTCGTGCTTGTAGATAAAAACCGATATCATCTAGTTTGATAATCAAAGCAACAATCCCATAAACAGCCACAGTAGTAATAATACCAACTAAAAAGAGAGTTCCTATCTTAGGGATAATATCAAGATGAGCAAAAGAGGAGAGTGCTAAAACCATAATCTCCAAAGAGAGGATAAAATCTGTTTGTATCGCACTTTTAACTTTTTCGATTTCAAATTTTTCTGTACTAAGTTCACCGATAGTCTCTTTGTCACTTGCTTCATCATCTTTGCTAAAGAGTTTATCTAACACACTATGCGTTCCTTCATAAACCAAAAATAGACCACCTGCGATAAGTACAAATGGCATCATCCATGGAACGAGAGTATTGATAAGTAAGATAAGCGGAATGATGATGAGTTTGTTAATAAAGCTACCCTTGGCAATCTTCCAAACAATAGGTAACTCTCTAGCTGTTGCTTTTCGTTTGGCTTCATTTATAGCGTACTCTCTAAGTGACTCTAGTTCGGCTTCGATGGTTCGTTTTTTATCTTCGCTCATGGTGTTGATATTTGCTTTTAACTCATCCATTGAGGAGACTTTTTGAAGTTCTTGCTCTAAAATATTAGAGGTAGTTTCATTGGTTAGTGTTGAGATGGCTGCTAAATCATCGATAACGATTCCTGATGATTTAACACTAGCCACTTTTGTATAGGTAGCGATATCATCTAGCATAACCGAGCTATTGTTTAGAGAAGTTGCTATGCTATTGGTCGCACCTACCATTGTTTTTCCTGCCAACGAACTAACATCATCTGCTAAGGCTGCTAAATATCCTAAAATTCCCGCCATAAGACTCCTTTAAATAAAAGTAAAATTAAAAGAACTTTAGCATACTTTAGATAAATTACTCATTGTTGTATATTTCTAATGGCATCTAAGAGCATTTTTTCATTGATAGGTTTTATCAGAAAACTATCGACTCCTAAAGCCATTGCCTCTTTTTTCCGTGCATCATTTGAAGAGACGGCGATGATAGGTGTTTTGGGTATGGTGCAAAATTGAACACCATACTCTTGTAAAAACTCTATCCCATTTTTGATTGGCATCTCGATATCCAAAAGGATAAGCTTGATGTTATCGTTGTCTTTACATCTATCCAATGCACTTTTGCCATTGTCGGCTTCGATGAGTTTTATATCATATAGAGCTTTTGTTAAAATCGAATTAATTAATTTTCTATTGATATAATCATCATCTACTACTAAAATTTTATGTGTGTTATCCATTATCAACTTCTATGTTTATTTAATATTTTTTCTACACTCTCTTTGGTTATAACACCGATAAGAGTATCACTGATGAGCTTTGTGTTGACATGACCATTACTCAAAGGTTTTTGAGAAAGCATGATAACTTTGAGATTTGGATGTTTTTTAGTAAGGATATGCTGATTGAACGCTTCAATATCTTTATCAATAAGCAACATATCGTACTCTTCATTGGTTACAGAGCTATCAAGTTGAGAGGTACTGTTAACAATATCGACTTTAATGTCAAAATTTGAGATAACTTTCGAGAGGATTTGTGCCTCAAGTGAACTTTTTTTAGCGATTAAAATCTTCTTGTCACTTTTTGTTTTATTTAAAATGATGTGATTTTCATCCTCTTCATCAAAGATTAAAGAGATAGAATTTGCTTTTTTATCCAAATTGATAACATTTTTTGTTTCTTCTACACTTTGACTTTTTTTAGCTTCAATTACTTCTACTTTAGGGCTTATTGTCTCCTCTTCTATCGCTTTTGTTTGAAGAAACTTTTTAAGGATAAATATCAGCTCATTATTATTGACAGGTTTTGAGAGATACTCATCAAGCCCCTCTTTGATAAATCTCTCTCTATCTCCTTTGAGTGCATTTGCAGTTAACGCAATAATTGGCGTATGAGGAATGTCTTCTTCTATCTCATAGTTGATAATCTCATGTGTAGCCTCAACCCCATCCATAACAGGCATCTGAATATCCATTAAGATAAGGTCATATCGTTTCCCTCTCACTTTTTCAAACGCTTCGAGTCCATTATTTGCAATCTCAACTTTAAGTGAATGTCTAAGTAAAATCTGCTTAATCAATTTTTGATTGATAAAGTTATCTTCCGCTACCAATACTGTTCCCTCAAAGTGTATATCTTGGAAAGTTGGGGTTATGACTTGTTTAGAGTCATTATCCATATTGATACTGCTTAATGCATTGACTATTTTTGTAGGTGTTATCGGTTTATAGATAATTTTGGCATTATTGACTTTTAGAGCTTCCGTTTTAGAACGATTTGCAAAACTTGATAGCAGTGTAATGTGCTTATTAGTAATTTTATTGAGACTATTAATGATATCCTCATTGCTATTGTCAATATCTATCCAAATGCTTTTTATCTTCTCTTTGCTTGAGAGAGTTTTGATATCTGCTGGTGTGCTAAATCTTTGCGTCTCGACTTTATAATATTCGAGATAATTGGTTAGATTATTATCTAAGATAGTAGGCACAACTTCATACGCTCTAGCCACCCCAAAATCTACAAATGGAGGCATCAAAGAGAGTTCTGTTTTATCAAGTGTTTGTTCTAGTGTTAGCGTAAAGTAAAACTTCGTTCCTTTCTCTTTTTCACTTGTGAGTTTGAGTTCAGAGTTCATCAGTTCAAGATATTTACTTGAAATAGTCAGTCCTAGACCCGTTCCACCATATTTTCTAGTGATAGAAACATCAGCTTGTGCAAATGCAGCAAAAACATTGAGTTGTTGCTCTTTTGTCATCCCGATACCATTATCTTCTATACTAAAATAGAGTTCTGTTTTATTGTCAAAATCTTTTAGTTTTTTTATCTCAACATTTATCTTTCCACCAAAATCGGTAAATTTAATCGCATTACTCATGAGATTGATAAGTACTTCATTGATTTTTACAGCATCACCGATAACTTTTTTATCTATGGCTGGGTCGATGAAAAGATTTAAAGAGATACTTTTTTCAGATGCTTTAACGGCGTAAGTTTCGATAGAATTTTCAAACTCTTTAATAGGGTCAAATACAAACTCTTCGATGTCTATCTTATTGCTTTCAATTTTTGATAAATCCAAAATATTGTTGATAATGCTAAGAAGATTTTCAGAACTTTTTTCGATAATGGCAATAAATTCTCTTTGTTCATTGTTTATCTCTGTACTTTTTAAAAGCTCAGTAAATCCGACGATACCATTGAGAGGAGTTCTTATCTCATGAGACATATTTGCCAAAAATAGTGATTTAGATTCATTTGCATTGAGTGCTTGAACTTTATCATGTTTTGCATTGCTGATAAGAAGTTCCAAAAATTTATACGCATCTTTCATCCCATTATTGGTATGAAGATTGATATTTTTAACAGCAGATATACTCGCTGAATCTATAAAGTTATCGCTCTCAACTTCTTTTATAGCGTTGTTAATGATGTCTTCAAGTTGGTTCATATTTTTAGCGATATCAATACTTGTTTTATATCCTAAGATGGCAAAAAAGATAGAAAGAACCCAGAAAAATAGCGATAAAAAGAGGATGATAATCGTTTGAAAAAGAAACTTATCAGTACTTGTTAGTAGCGATTTAACTAACTCTTGCTCTACAAAATTGCATATTTTTATCTTTTCACTTTGGATATTGAACCATGTTAAGGCATCAATGCTAAAAGCTCCTGTATTGATATTTTGAATGATAGAAGTATAGGCATTTTCAGCATTTTCTATCCTTTTTTTACTATCTTTACTCTCTATATGTGAAGAGATTGATTTTTTTAATAACTCATCGCCAATCTCCTGAGGTGCAAAGACTTGAGATTTTGCTCTACTTTGATTCCAATAACTAATATCGCTAGTAGATAAAGGTGCTTTTTTAGCTAAAAAGTAAGCAACAAATCCTCTCTCTTTTGAAGCATTTGCATTTGCAATATAGGCTTGAGAAAGAGATGATACTAATGATGCAATCTCATTATCTAATTTATAAGAGTTCATTTGCAGTCTGTATCTCAAAATCTCATCATTTATATTTTGAGTATATTGTTTAGTAAATGCCTCTTCAAAAGATAGTTCTTTTTTATCAACACTATTTCTTATCGTTTTGAGAGAGTTAAGATTGTCGAAGATATGCTTTGTATCGAAACTTTGAAGCTCTACAAAAGGTAAATTATTGATAGAAGTGTCCATATTGGCACTAGCGATTTTGATAGTAGCATCAACCACAGCTCTTTGACTCTGTAAGTTGCCAACGCCTAAAACTCCATTTGAACCAATAACAATGGCACTAAGTCCACTTTCGTTGGAGAGTTTATCATTTAATTCGGTGAGTGAATTTGCATTTTGCACAATTTTCTTTAACTCATTTCCGTTAGCATACTTTTGAAGAGATGTAAAAAGAAAATAACTAGAAACTAAGAACAGCAACAAGATGGGAATCATCCCTATTAGTTTTAGTCTGTGATTGATTTGCATCTTCTCTTATCCTCTCTTCGATGTTGCCATAAAATCTTCTAGCGATATAAAATAACCCCAATATTTAATAAACATATCTCTTAACTTGTCGTGGTCATCACAAAATTGAATGTCTTCAAGTGCATCAGCGATTTCATTGATTCTAAGATTACTAGCAGCTCCTTTTAGTTTGTGACCTAACTCGTGGATATTGTCCATATCTTTTTGATAATATGAGGCTAGTAAGTGGTCTCTATCTTGTTTTGCTTGTTGGATAAAATCTTCTACAAACTCTTCAATCAAAACAATTGGAAGATTTAGCTCATCTGCTGCCAATTTTGGATTGTAATGAATTGGTAGTGCTTTTATCGTATTAAAATCTATCTCAGCTACACCAGAAGTTGTTGGTTTTATTTTTGGGGTCATTGCTGGTAGGTCATGTTTAAAATCCTCAAACTCTTCTGTTTTGTTATTTTGCGTATTTTTATTATTTTTCATATCAAAATCGCCAAAAAGTTCATTAAATTTTAAATCTAACCTATCTGGATTTTTATTTTCAGGTGGAGTTTTTGTGTCTGTATCATTTTCAAAAAGCTCTAAATCAAAATCATCAAAGTTAAAATCGTTATTTTTTATCTCAAATTTTTGCTCAATTTCAGGCTCAACCTTCTTCTCTTCAATAGGTTTAAGCTCGATTTTTGGTTCAACTTTTGGCGTTACTTTTATCTCTATTTTTTTTACTTCAACTGTTTTAGTTTCGATATTTTTGATACTTTTTTTAGATTCATCTAAAGTTAAAAGTGCCAATCTGTTGTAATATTCATCAATTAAATCTATTCTCTCTTCTATGGAAGATGATTTTTGTATTTTTAATAGCAGTATATTTACATCAGGGATTTTGAGCATAGAAGCTAGAGCAGATAGACTTTTTATAGACTTATCGTTAGCATTTTTAAGCTTCGGTTCATCAATAATAGATTGGTCGATAAACCCATCAAGATAGAGCTTATAGTCATCAACACTAAGACCTACTTCACTAGAAATTTTATGGACATCAAGATAGATAGCTTGTGGCTCAATTCTCTTTTTGACCTGTTTGCCTTCAACATTCTCTTCGGTAACAATATTGGATAGCTCCATGGAAAATATGACATCATCATAACTCAACAACTCTCTAAGCTTATACTTCGCATGAATCGCCAACTTTTGATGGAAAAATGTTACCTTATCTTTCTCGACTTGGGCATTGTTTATCACATTGCTTTGTTCCAACTCACTAAAAACTTTATATCCAAATAAATTTATAAATTCTCTATCAGCCAATATCAATTGGTTCTTTTGATTATATCCGTAATACATTATTTTTCTCTCCTAATTATAGTTTTTATATCTTTGATTCTCTTCTTCTATGTCTAGCTTAGATGCTGGTTTATGCACTATTATAAATCCTATCAGTTCATTAATGTCGTTGTATCTAGGAGTACAGTGAATATTACTCCAAAAAAACATACCATCCCGCCTTATATTTTTTAAAGTAAAAAACCATCGCCGTAACTTCTTGCTTTCAATGCATATGTTGTCATAAATAGTTTGTGGTACATCAGGATGCTTAAAAACAGTATGATTTTTACCTATAAGTTCGCTTCTTCTATATCCCACTACCTCACAAAATTTCAAATTTGCAAAAGTTATTAGCCCATCCTTGTCAATTTCATATATAAGATTATCGTTAAAGGTATATTCAACATCCAGTGGAATTTGTCGATACATATATTTCCTTTAAATTATTTTACTAATCTACATTCAACTTTAGTATAAAATTGCTAAAAGTAGAGTGAATAAAATTATTTTTATAAAAATAAAATAAAAATACAATATTAGTTTTTACATTTATAAATTGCTAATGTTTCTAAAAATGCTAAAGTATTTATTTCTAATATATTTTGTGTTGACTATTTTAACAACTTTTAGATTTGGTAAAGGTGAAAAATTCTATAAATATAGATAAAAAATTAAGAATAATTAATATTTAAAAATACTTAAAAAAAAAAATTTATAATAAATTGTATTTTTTTTTGTATAATAAGCTTACTAGAAGTAACAAAGGATGACTCTAAAAAATTATTTTTTAATTTAATTTTCTAATTTAATCACAATCTTCAGATATTATTTATTAGTTAAAAGTTCTATTTAAAGGGGTTTAGTGAAGGTTTTTTTGGGGATAATCATATTGTCTATATCTTTGTTTGCAAATCGAGATGTTGCTTTTATAAAATCAATAATGGGAACTGTTGAGGTAAAAAGAGGCGATAAGATGATAGCTTTGAAGTTGAGTGATAAAATATATGAAAAAGATATTATATTCACCAAAGATAATAGTAATCTTGCTACCATTTTTGAGGATGGAAGTGTCGTTGTATTGGAAGAAAATTCTATTTTGAGGATAGATAAGTATATCTTTTCACCTTCTAAAAATGTTTATGATTTTGATATTTATCTCTCGAAAGGAAAAGCATTATTTGAGTCTGGGAAAGTTGGAAAATTAGCCCCTCAATCGGTAAAATTTAGAATTCCTCAAGCTCGAGTTGGGATACGAGGTACAAAATTTCTAGTAGAAGTCCACGAATAGTATGGAGTTTTTACTTGTGCTTCTATTGGCTAGTTTAAGTCAGCCTAAAAGTTCGATTATATTGCTAGATAGCAATAAGACAAGTTCTATCATCATTTCAAATGATAGTGGAGAGGTGGTTTTAGATAAACCAAATACAACGATAGAGATAGCAGATGAGAAAAGTTTAGGGGAGATAAAAGAGATTTCGCAAGAGTCGATAGATAAACGGTTTGGGGCTGTTTTATCTATTAAAAATCTTAAGCCTAAGAGTTATTTTCTCTATTTTGAAGTAGGAAGTCATGAGTTGACTGCTGATTCGGTAAAAAATATTCCAATGGTTTTAAAAACGATAGAAGAGAAATCTCCATGTAAGATAGAGATTATAGGACATACAGATACTGTGGGAGATGCTTCGTTAAATACTAGGATATCTAAAGAAAGAGCCGAAGTTATTAAAAAAATGTTTCTCTTACAAGGGATTGATGAGGCAAATATCCGAACCAATGGGTATGGAGAGAGTGATTTGGTGGTTCAAACTTTAGATGAGGTAGATGAAGCAAAAAATAGAACAGTTGAAATATTTATAAAATGGGTAATTATTTTTTAAAAGTAGGGTGCATTTTAATGCACCGTTTTTATATTTATAACGCCATTTGGTGCAATAAATTGCACCCTACAAATATTTAACATATAAAATAAAGGAGAAAACATATTTCGTATATTTAAATATCTAGTGATTATTGTCCTTGTTATAGTTGGACATCTCCTCGTAAAAGATATGCGTTTGCTGGAGGAGTTAGATTATAAGCTTTATGATTATTTGAGTTCAATAGATAGAGTAAAGCCTGATACCAATGCTTCTAGCCATGTTGTGATTATTGATGTTGATGAGAAGAGTTTAAATGAGTTTGGTGTTTGGCCATGGTCAAGATTGATTGATGCAGGGCTTCTTGCAAAAGTTAATGCTCATACACCAGCAGTCATTGCTTTCAACTTTTTGTTTACTCAAGCAGATGCTTATGGAGCTAAAACCATACAAGATTTTTATCAAAAGACTTTTCATCAAACGATGGATATCAGTGGGATTGATAAAAATCTTCAAGATAGTGATAAAGTTTTTGCCAATTATATAAAAGAGACAAATGCTTATTTGCCTGTATATATACTCAATAACAAAGAGATGATTTCTAATTATCCTATTTATCATGAAAATAAGCAAAGAGAATTTGGTTTTATGAATATCTATTCTGATAGTGATGGAATACTTCGAAGAGCCAAACTTTTTGATGATGTTAATAACGCTTATATCCCAGCTTTTTCACTTGATATACTCTCTAGTTTTGATAAAAATAGTACAAAAAGAAGTCAAAAGATGGATATTTTGGGTTATAAGT
>SDAZ01000001.1 GCA_006212005.1 Sulfurovum sp.
TCACTCCAACGATGGATGATATTTGCACCTGAGAGATTAATCACTATATCAGCATCTTCAAGGATAGATAAAAGTTTATTTTCATTTTTGTAAGTCTCAATTCCAATAGAACTTACACTAAAACCTTTTTTGATAAAATGATTTTTTAAGTGAGTGCCTATAAAACCACTCACTCCTGCTATGACTACGGTTTTCATACTGTTTATCTCCTTTTTGAGTTATTTTACCCATATTTGAAGATAATTCGTAGGTTATTTGTGTAATATTAAATCGAAATCTCTTTTAAGTCAGCAAATTCTAAAAAGGTTTTATAAATCGAAGCGATAGAGTTTAATCTATTTGTTCGCAATTTTTCATCTTCAACATTTACCATAATTTTTTCAAAATATTGCTCTAAAATATTTTGAAGTCCAAAGAGTTCTTTAAGTTTAGTCTCATAACTATCAAAACTTTTTGAAATAATTTGTGTATAACGGTTATATAATACATTTTCAAGCTCATCTTTAAAGAGTTTTTCATCGACCTCTAATGCTTGTGAGATATCAACATCTTTTGAAATATTGGCTACTCGTTTAAAAGTTGCAAAGGCATTTGTAGCTCCCTCTTGATGTAAAACACTATTTAGGGCATTTACCTTTTGACTCATTTTCAAGATATCTCGCTCACCACTACTGATAACCGATGCGATAATAGAGACATTTGAACCAAAGCTTTTATAAATCCGCTCTAAGATAAAATCACTCAAGATTTTTGTCTCAAAAGGTGTATAATTTTTACTTAAAAGCGTTAATATCTCATTTATATCAAAATTTAAACTGTTTTCAATGACAATACGAATAATTCCATTGACAGCTCGTCGAAGTGCAAATGGGTCTTTTGAACCACTTGGAATCTTACCAACACTAAAAAGTCCCACTAAAGTATCAAGTTTGATTGAAAGTGCTACGATAGAGGAAAAGAGATTGCTTGGAAGTTCGCCACCCTCTTTTGTTGGTAGATATTGCTCTTTTATAGCATTTGCCACCAAACTATCTTTACCCAAAGCCAATGAATAATAGTATCCCATCAACCCTTGTAACTCTGTAAACTCATAAACCATCTCACTCATCAAATCGGCTTTAGCACTCATCGAAGCTTCATGTATAAGTGTGAGTATCTCATCTTCTTGTTTGTCGGTTTGCACTTGTAGTTGAGGCATATATTTTTGAGCGAGTAGAGTAGCAATATTTGATTCTCTTACCACTTTATCTTTCAAACTCCCCAATCCATCCATAAAGGTAATCTTTTCAAGACCATCAATACGAAGACCACGAGTTAAATCGTTACGATAAAAAAACAAAGCATCACTAAGTCGTGGTTTTAAAACTCTCTCATTTCCAGTGATGATAAAACTAAAATCTTTTGTTACAGCATTACTCACCACGATAAATTTATTAGAAAGTTTACCTTTCTCAAATACAGGGAAATAGCGTTGATTTTCTTTCATAGAAGTGATGATAACTTCAGGTGGCAACTCTAAAAATAGCTTATCAAATGAACCCAAAAGGGCCGTCGGATACTCTGTAATCGCTACAACTTCAGCCAAAAGCTCATCATCCATCTCAATAGAGATATCATGATTTTTTTCAATCATCTCAAACTCTTTTAAAATTTTTTCTTCTCTAGCTTTTGGATTTAAGATGACATTTCCATTTTTGAGTATCTGCTCATATTGAGTTGAAGAGGTAACTTCTATCGGTTCAAAATCTCTCATTCGATGAATATAAGTATAAGTTGAACTTTGAACACCATAAAGATTGAGGGCGATATTTTCATCATTTAACCTTGCTTGAATCCAATGAATAGGGCGGATAAACTCCTCTTTTCTAGTTCCCCATCGCATCATTTTACCAAAATTCATGGACTCTAGCCACGCTTTTATCATAGATTGTAAAAGATTTTTAGTCTCTTCTCCCTCTTCTTGTTTACAAAAATATAAAACTTCTTTACCACCCTTAGTTGAGACACCAAGCTCTTCAAAAGCAACTCCACATTTTTTAGCAAATCCCAATCCTGCCCCAGTTGCAACTCCATCTTTTAGACTTGCCATCACAGGAGGACCAAAAAGTTCAGTTTGAGAAGAACTTTGAACAAGCGCTATATTTTTATGAGATAAAACCAATCTTCGAGGGGTATAGTAAAAATCAAAATCGCAACTAAGTCTATATTTTTTTAAAATTTTCTCCCATGAACTTTGAATATCTTCAATAATATTGAGTAAAGGTATGGCAGGTAACTCTTCCGTTCCGATTTCGATTAATAGTGTGTTGTTCATTTGATGTCCTAAAAATTTTATAGGCAAAAATTTTATCTAAATATTGATAAATAGGTCATTAACTCTATCTCTTTGTAAAGTTTGATTTAGAAAAATAAGTTATAATAAAATATTATGATAAAAAATAAGGAAATAGTGAGTGATAAAAGTTGAATTTTTAGGGCCAATTGGGAAAGACCCCATTTATGTAGAGGCTTCAACGCTTAGAGAGATTGCATCAAAACTCAATGATGATGAGAGCATTGCACAATGGTTAAGTTCATCAGCAGTTGCGGTTAATGATAGATTGGTTAAGGATTTGGATATCGTTTTAAATGATGGTGATAGAGTCTCTATCTTGCCACCTGTTTGTGGAGGGTGAAAGATGAAGATTTATAATGGTTCTTTGGAAGTTGAAGCGATTTTTAATCAATGGTACAATGAAGAAAAAGAGAGTAATTATGGAGCGAATGTCTCTTTTGTAGGCGTTGTGAGAGCTGAAGATGAGATTGAGGCGTTGAGTTTTGATATTTATGAGCCTATACTTTTCGAGTGGTTCAATCAATGGCAAGAAAAAGCAAAGCAATTGGGTGCAAAAATCAAAATGGCTCACTCTTTAGGAGATGTTAAGGTGCATACTTCATCTTTTATGTGTGCGATATTTTCACCAAAAAGAAGAGTGGCATTGGAACTTATAGATGTGTTTGTTGAAGATTTTAAGGCAAATGCACCGATTTGGAAATATGATATCATCGGTGGTAAAAGAGTTTATGCACAAGAGCGAAGCACTCCTATGAGTGGGGCTGGAATTTTGAAAGGTCTTTTATAATGGCGTTTATCTCATTTGATGAATCGATGAAGATTTTAAACTCACTTCAATTTAATAACCACAATACCCATAAACGCTATTTGCTTGATTGTTTGGGATTTGTCTTGGCAAAAGATATACACGCTTTTGAAAACTCTCCAGCTTATGAGACTTCAGCGATGGATGGTTATGCTTTCAAGCATAAAGATATTTCTCTTGAAAAACTTTATATCAAAGCCATCAATCCAGCAGGAAAACTTATCGATGAGTGCGTAAATGATGGTGAGTGTATCAAAACTTTTACAGGTTCGCTTATGCCTAAAGGTGCCGATACGCTCATACCCATAGAGTTGGTGAGTGTAGAGGATAATCATATAATTATCAATCAAAGCGTCAAAAAAGGTTTTAGCGTTCGAGCTGTGGGTGAGATTTATAAAAAAGATGAGAAACTTATCGCTAAAGGAGAGAGGGTTGATTTTGCACAGATTGGTGTGATGGCAGGGTTAAATATCGTAACACCAACAGTTTATACAAAACCTAAAGTTTCTATCCTTTCAACAGGAAGTGAACTTTTGGAGTTGGGTGAAGAGCAAACTTCGATTTCGCAAATCCGTAGCACAAATAACTATATTTTAGAGGCATTGATTTGTAAATATGGTGGTGAACCTTTAGCTCATGGCGTGGTTGGTGATGATAAAAATGCTATTTTAGAGGCTTTCAAAAAGGCTCTGCATCAAAGTGACATCATCGTTAGTACTGGTGGGGTGAGTGTTGGTGATTTTGATTTTGTTAAAGATGTGGTGCATGAGTTGGGATTTGAAGTGCTTTTTAAAGGGGTAAATATCAAACCCGGTCAACATATCATGGTGGCACGGATGGAGGATAAATTTATCGTGGCACTTGCTGGGTTTGCTTACTCTGCTACTCTTACCGCTCTTTTGTATCTTGTACCACTCATGGCAAAATTTCAACATTTTGAGTATAGTTTCAATATTGTCGAAGCCACTTTAAAATCTCCTTTTAAAAAGAAGAGTAAAAAAACAGAGTTTTGGGCATGTGATTATCGACAAATAGAGGGCAGATTTGAGGTCAATTTTAACTCTAAAAAAGAGGGTAGTAGTGCGATTTTGACCAATATGTTGGGCGATACGGCTATCTTTATCAGCGAAGAAAATGATGGAGATAGAGATATCGGCGATGTGGTGAAGATAATGTTGTTGTAGTTAAAACGCTATGTGGTGCAATAAATTGCACCCTACACGCAAGTGAAAATAAGATACAATAAAACCAAAAAAAGGAGTAAAAAATGGAATTAGAAGTAACATGGAGTAGAGTTATAAGGGTTTGGTGGTCTTATATATGGCGTAATCTCATTGCCATCATTGTTTCTATGATAATTGGCGGTATTGTAGGTGGTATTATTGGTGTTGTCATGGGTTCTTTTGGAGCATCAGAAGAGGATATAAAAATGATTGCTGGTATTGCAGGTGCTATTATAGGACTTATGATATCGATTGTGCCTATGAAAATGATATTAGGAATGAATTTTGGAGAATTTCGCTTGGTGCTTCTGAGTAATGAAAATAAAAAAGATATATAAATATGCTAAAAGACAAAAGCACAAATCAAAAATGAATCCTTAACCACAAATCATTAAACCTATTTCTCCACACAAAGATGTTAAACTTCCAAAAAAATTTAACACTATGGAGTTTATTGATGAAATATATTTTAGCCACACTTTTACTGATTGGTTCTCTTGAAGCGGGGGTTGTTTTACCGTCAAATTTTAGTAGTTCATTTACGCAGACCATCACAACCGAAAAAGGCAAAGTGATACGATACGGTGGAAGTGTAGCTTTCAAAGACCAAAGACTTTTTAAATGGAACTATACATCGCCAACAAAAAAAGAGGTTTGTACCAATGGAGTTGAGATTTTGGTGATAGACCACGATTTGGAGCAAGTATCAAATTATATGGTAGATGATGGGGTAAATCTTGAAAAAATCATGTCAAAAGCAAAGCTTATAAAAGGAAATGAGTATAAAGCCGTTTACAAAAACAACGCTTATATGATAACGCTTGATGGTTCGGCTAAACTCCAAAAAGTTTCTTATAAAGATAGTTTGGACAATAAAGTGAGTATCATTTTTAGCAATGTGGCTTATGACCAACCAAATTTCAACCAAAACACTTTAAAATGCAATGCACCAAAAGGTTACGATAGAGTCAAGTAAATGAGATAAAAAATATGTTAAAATTCGCTCCAATATTTTTAGAGAGAAGTTTTAAATGATAAGTACGGTAAATATAGTTCAAAGATACGGCAAGAGGGTTCTTTTTGATAAGATTAGTATCTCTCTTGACCAAGGTAAAAGATATGGGTTGATTGGTGCAAATGGGGCAGGGAAATCAACTTTTTTAAAGATTATGTCAGGCGAATTAGAGCCAACTGATGGAGAGATTCAGATTCAATCAGGTGCTAGATTAGGAGTTTTGAGTCAAAATCAATTTGCATTTGAGGATTTTACACTTCGAGATGCTGTTTTATATGGCAATAAAAAACTCTACGACGCACAAAAAGAGAAAGAGAAGCTCTACATGGAGGGTGACTTTGAAGATGATGCCGTGAACAATCGATTGGGTGAGCTAGAGATGATTTGTGCGGATGAAGACCCAACTTATGAGAGTGATGTTAAGATAGAAAAACTTTTGGAGTCGTTAGGTTTTCCAGCTTCACAACATGATGAGTTGATGAGTTCACTTACTGGTGGAGATAAGTTTAAAATCCTTTTGGCTCAAGTTTTATTTTTGAAACCTGATATTTTACTTCTTGATGAGCCTACCAATAACCTCGATATCAATGCTATCTCATGGCTTGAAAATGAGTTGAAACGACATGAGGGCGTTTTGGTTATCATTTCTCACGATAGACACTTTATCAACAATGTTGTAACGCATATCTTAGATTTGGATTTTGCTACGATTCGCCAATTTACAGGAAACTATGATGATTGGTATATTGCGGCAAACTTGATAGCAAAACAAGCTGAAACAGATAGAAGCAAGGCGTTGAAAGAGAAAGATGATTTGGAAAAATTTATCGCACGATTTTCTGCAAATGCTTCGAAAGCAAAACAAGCTACAAGCCGACAAAAACAGCTTGATAAGCTCGAGATTGGTGAGATTAAGACTTCTTCACGAAGAGACCCTTCTATCGTATTTAAGCCAAATCGTGAGATAGGAAATGAGTTACTTGAAGTTCATCATCTTGCAAAAAGTTATGATGGTAAAAGTGTTTTTAGTGATATTAGTTTTAAAGTTGAAAAAGGCAATAAAATCGCTCTTATCGGTGGAAATGGTGTTGGTAAAACAACGCTTTTAAATATCTTGATGGAAGAGATAAAACCAGATAGCGGGATTTTAAAATGGGGTCAAACGGTAAGTGTGAGTTATTTCCCTCAAAATACAACCGATTTGGTCAAAGGTGATAATAAACTGTACGATTGGATTCAAGCACATGACCCAAAATGGCACATTGATGAGATAAGAAAGTGTCTTGGTAGAATGCTTTTTACAGGTGAAGAGCAGATAAAAGTGGTTGATAGTTGTTCAGGGGGTGAAAAACACCGTATGATGCTAAGTAAGATGATGATGGATAGTGCGAACTTTTTGGTACTTGATGAGCCAAATAACCATCTTGACCTTGAAGCTATTATCGCTTTGGGTGAGGCTTTATATGATTATCAAGGTGGCGTTATCTGTGTGACACATGACCGTGAACTTATCGATGCGTTTGCAAATCGTATTATTAAGATACTTTCAGATGGTTCGATTATCGACTTTGAGGGTAATTATGAAGCTTTTGTTGAAACTTATGGAGAGTAGATGAAAAAAGACCTTTTCGCACACAAATTTAAAGAGTGGGATAGTAGCTCAAAGCGAGTTGCTACGGCAAAAGAGATTGCAACGGCGATTATAGATAATGTTGAGATGAAACAGAGTGATTCGATTGCTGATTTTGGAGCAGGAACTGGACTTTTAGGGTTTTTACTTTCACATAAGATGGCAAAACTTACAGCGATTGATAACTCACCATCTATGATAGAAGTGTTTCGGCAAAAAGCAAGTGAAGTGAATGTAGAGATTGCAGTGATTGAGGGAGATATCGAAGATGAAAATCTTCAAATCAATGATAAATTTAACGGTATCATCTCTTCTATGAGTATGCACCATGTTAAAGATATCACTCAAACCCTCAAACGCTTTTACGATATGCTTGAAGTTGATGGGTATATCGCACTTGCTGATTTGAAAACTGAAGATGGAACTTTTCATGAGGACAATGATGGTGTTTGGCACTTTGGATTTGATACTGATAAATTTAAAAAAATAGCTCTTGAAGTTGGATTTGATGATGTAAAAATTATCGATGCAACTACTATCCAAAAAGAGGGTAAAGAGGCATTTGAGGTTTTCTTGATTGTTGGATATAAAAGATAGATAGGAGATGAACGATATCAATCGAGGCGTTCTTTTTATGCTCATGGCATCGTTCTTTTTTGCCATCATGGGTGGGTTTGCTAAGGCTTTAACCACCTCTCTTCCTGCAATTGAGATTGTTTTTTTTAGAAATGTTTTTGGCTTTATAGCTATCCTTTATATGATTTATAAAACTCCATTGGTTCAAAATGGAGGTAAGCCATTGCTTCTTCTATTTCGTGGTATGATGGGATTTTTTGCCCTTTTAGCCTACTTTTACATCTTCGAATTTATCCCTTTGGGTGAAGCGATGACTTATAATAAATTATCTTCTCTCTTTGTCGCTTTTTTTGCTTTTATCTTTTTTAAAGAAAAACTCTCTCCTATGGCTATCTTTGCTCTCTTCTTGGGATTTTTTGGAGTTATCTTATTTGCAAAACCTTTTGGTGGTGTTTTTGACTCATATGATATTTTAGGGATATTCTCTGGTGTTGGTGCAGCACTTGCTTATACTTCTATAAGAGAACTTCGAAACTACTACGAAACTCGTTCCATCGTTTTATCCTTTATGGCAGTTGGGACGATTATGCCTATGATTTTTATGTTACTAGCTCCTTACATTGACGACAAAAACATGAAGATAATGTTTTCAGAGTTTGTCATGCCTTCCAATATAGATTTTGTATATATCTTACTGATGAGTCTCTTTGCCACATTTTCGCAATTTATGATGACCAAAGCCTATGAGATATCCAAAGCTGGAATTGTTTCGGCGGTGAGTTATAGTGGTATATTTTTTTCGACTGTTGTTGGAATCGTTGTTTTTGGCGATAGTATGCCCGATTTTATCACTTCTGTTGGTATTATTTTGATTATTGTAGCTGGAGTTATGGTTACTTTTGAGAAGAAGTAAGATTTATTTTTACAAATAAGGATTTAAATGTTTAAGAAGAAAGTTTTTATTTATATCGTTATATTTACAAGTTTAGGATTTTGTGGGTACTATCTTTATCAAAATTATTTTAACGCTTCAGATAAAATGCCAAAATACATCACGCAAAAAGCATCTCTTGAAGATATCGAAGATACGGTAACAGCATCAGGGATTCTTGAGCCTAAAGAGTCGGTGGAGGTTGGTGCGCAAGTTTCTGGACAGATTATAGATATCTATGTTGAGGTGGGTGATGAGGTTGAAGAGGGGCAACTTTTGGCTAAAATAGATGCGAAAGTTTATGAGGCAAAAGTGGATGCTCTCAAAGCTCAACTCAAAGCTCAACAGTATCAGTTAGAGGATAAAGAGTCGCAAATGATACTTGCTAAACTCAATTTTGAAAGACTCGAACGACTTTATAAACAAAATGCTACCAGTTTGGAGAGTGTTCAAAATGGCGAACAAGCTTATAAAACAAGCCAAAGTGCATTTGAAGCGTTAAAAGCACAAATAGAGCAAAATGAATCAACCCTTAAAGCAGAACAAACAAATTTGGAGTATGCAACGATTTACGCTCCTATGAGTGGTACGGTGGTTTCTATAAAAGCAAAAAAAGGGCAAACTATCAATGCAAACCAACAAACACCTACCATTCTAACGATTGCAAATCTCTCTACAATGACCATAAGAGCTGATGTTTCGGAGTTTGATATCACAAGTTTGAGTGAAGGAATGAGTCTTTATTTTAAAACGATGGGAAGTGAACAGAAGTGGTATAGTAAACTCGATAAGATAGAGCCTACCCCAAAGATTACCAATAATGTGGTTTTGTATAATGCACTCTTTGATACGCAAAATCTCAATAAAAAGCTTATGATATCGATGACGGCTCAAGTTTTTTTTATACGAGCAGAGCAAAAAAATGCCTTAAGTATTCCGATATCAGCACTTGAATTTCAAAAAGATAAAACCATGGCAAAGCTCAAAGTACTTTTAAAAGATGGTAAAGTCTCAGAGCGAGTGGTCAAAGTTGGGATAAAAAATCGTATCGTTGCTCAAATCTTATCTGGACTTAAAGTCGGAGAAGAGGTGATAACAGCAAATATGGAAGTAGAGAAAGGTTCAAAGAGGAAATCGCAAAATAATGGGATTGGGCAATCTTCAGGTATGCCACCCAAAGGTTTTTGATGAAAGAGCCGATATTAGAGCTTAGAGGTATCCGTAAATCTTTTGGAAGTGGGGATTCTAAGATTGAGATTTTAAAAGGGGTTGATTTAAAGATATTTGAGGGTGAATTTGTGGCGATTGTTGGAGCTTCAGGTTCTGGAAAATCAACTTTGATGAATATCCTCGGATGTTTAAATCCAACAACTTCAGGAACTTATCTTTTAAAGGGAGAGGATGTTTCAACATTTGACCAAGATGAGTTATCGAGACTACGAAGAGAATTTTTTGGATTTGTATTTCAAAGTTACAATCTTATCCCCTCACTAACTAGCTCTCAAAATGTTCAACTTCCAGCGATTTATAGTGGGGTTGATAGCTCAACGAGAGAACAAAAAGCCAATCAACTTTTAGATTTCCTCTCTTTAAAGGATAAATATCACAACTATCCAAATCAACTCTCAGGAGGTCAACAACAAAGAGTTTCTATCGCTAGAGCTTTGATGAATGGTGGAGAGATTATCTTAGCTGATGAGCCAACGGGTGCATTGGATAGTAAAAGTGGTGAAGAGGTGATGAAACTTCTTATAGAACTTTGGGAAAATGGTCATACGCTTATCCTTATAACGCACTCAAAAGAGGTTGCTGAGGTAGCAAATAGGGTGATTGAGATAAAAGATGGTGAGATTATCAGTGATGTGATAAAAGAGATAACGACTCATCAAAAGCAACTCAAAGCTCAAGAAAAAACGACTCCAACACTTTTTTTTGAGCTTCTTGAAGCAACAAAATCCTCTTTAAGTTCACTTAGGATGAATGTTTTTAGAACGATTTTAACGCTTTTAGGGATTGTTATCGGTGTATCTTCTGTTATCGTGATGTTGGCTATCGGTGATGGAGCGAAACAAGAGGTGATGGATAAGATTAGTGCGATGGGTACAAATCTTTTGGTTATACGAACAGGAAGTCCAAATTCAAGAGGCTTTAGTGATATCGCTACGCTTGTTCCTGCTGATATGGAAGCTATCAATGAACTTGACAATATTATCGGTTCGATGCCAGAATCAAGGCGAAGTTTTACGGTGAGATATGGCAATCACGATGTAAGTACTCCTATCAACACAACTTCTTATATGATGCCAAAGATACGAAATTGGTATCCATCAAATGGAACTTTTTTTACACAAGAAGATGAGCGTTCTATGGCTAAAGTGGTGGTTTTGGGTGAGACAGTGGCGAAATCGCTTTTTGAGGATGCAAATCCGTTGGGTGAATTTGTATTGGTCAATAATATTATGTTTCAAGTTATAGGTGTTATGTCATCTAAAGGTGCAAGTTCCAATGGAGAGGATGAAGATGATGTGGTATTTATGCCTTATACGACGGGAAGTTTACAGATTTTGGGTCAAACACACTTACGAAATATTACCGTGGCAGTTGATGATGTTTCCATTATCGATGTCACAGAGGAAAAAATCGAAGCATTACTCTTAGAAAGACATAAAATCAAAGATTTTCGAATTCGAAATATGGCGTCACTCATAGAAGATACGGCTCAAACGCAAAATACCTTGACGATACTTTTAGGCTCAATTGCAGGAATTTCACTTCTAGTTGGTGGGATTGGGGTGATGAATATCATGCTTGTAAGTGTTACGGAGCGAACTAAAGAGATAGGGATAAAGATGGCAAATGGGGCTAGACAAGGCAATATCATACAGCAATTTTTGATAGAAGCGATTTTGGTTTCCGCTCTTGGTGGTATTATCGGTGTCGTCATTGGACTTGGTGCAACTGCGATTTTAGAGGCTTTTGGTATATCTGTACTTTATTCAATTTTGCCAATTATCTTAGCATTTGGTTGCTCTTTTTTGACAGGTCTTATTTTTGGTTATCTACCTGCAAAAAAAGCATCCAATCTTGACCCAGTAGTCGCATTGGCATCGGAGTAGAAGATGAGAAAAAATTATATATTGGTCATAGCATTTATCTTTTTGAGTGGTTGTGTGATGAAAGAACACAAAGAGATTTCAACGCTAAAAATTCCGCAAAATTTTGCTCAAAAATCTTTGGGTGATAAAGAGATATCAACTTATTGGTGGAGAGATTTTCATTCTCCCATCCTCAATACTCTTATAGATAAAGCATTGAAGCGTAATTATGATATTTTGAGTGCATCCCAGAGAATAGAACAAGCTTATTTAGAAGTTGGGATAAAAGATGCGTTGAATTATCCAAATGTAAATCTCTCATCAAATAGTTCTCTTAGTCATAAAAATAGTACAATCTCTTCTTCTAGCTTTGGTGTTGGGGTGAGCTATGAGATAGATTTGTGGGGGAAGATAAAAAGCTCAAAAAAAATCGCGAATGCTTCATTAAATATCAGTAGATATGAGTTTGAAGCCCTTAGATTGTCGCTTATCTCAACCATTAGTTCTAACTATTTTAATTATCTA
This sequence comes from Sulfurovum sp., assembly GCA_006212005.1. Classification (GTDB taxonomy): domain Bacteria; phylum Campylobacterota; class Campylobacteria; order Campylobacterales; family Sulfurovaceae; genus UBA1140. The sequence continues at coordinate 12,136 of SDAZ01000001.1, forward strand.
CTCTTAATGCAAAAGTTAAAACTTGCTCAAGAAAATCTACAAATCGCACAAAAGATTTACGCCATCATCAACGCAAAATATAAAAATGGAACCATAAGTAGTATGGAGCTTAGCCGACAAAAAATGGTACTCTTATCTCAACAATCTATTATCTTATCGCTTAAAACTCAAAAAGATGAGCAACTTCGAGCATTGGCACTTTTATGTGGAGAAGTTCCTCAAAACTTTTTGATAAAAGAGGAGTCGATTGAGAGCATTAAAACTATAAATATTTCAACACCTTTACCCTCAACTCTGCTACTTCATCGTCCAGATATTGCCTCTTCATTTGAGCAATTAAAAATAGCTGAAGCATCCATAGACACTGCCAACGCTTCGAAATTTCCCACTTTTAGTTTAAATGCAAATGGTGGACTTGCAAGTAGTACACTTCTTTTTCTTACCAATCCAACAAGTTCCATTGGGGCGATACTTGGGATAGATTATACTCTTTTTGATGGTGGAAAATTGGATAAAGAGATAAAGGTGGAGGAGTCAAAAGCTAAAATTGCCGTTCAAAACTACGAAAAAAATCTCATCACAGCTCTTAAAGAGGTAGAAGATGGTTTAAGCAGTGTTGAGCGTGAACGCCAAGAAGCTATTTTGCAAAAAGAGATCTTAAAAGAGGCTCAAAAAACATTTAATCTTTCGAATATTCGATATAAAGAGGGGACGATAGAGCTTCAAATCTTATTGGAATCTCAAAAAACATTTTTTGAAGCCAAACAAAATAGAGCAACGCAAAAACTAGCACAGCTTAACGCTTTGATAACTTTGGTGAAAGTTTTAGGTGGTGGATGGAGTCGAGGTTATTCAAAGATAATTTGAGATTTGGAATGTTGTTTTGATACTGTTTGAATTATTGTTCGTGGTATCTATCGCCATCGCTTTAGCCTATCTTTATCAATGGGTTAATAAACTTTTTATCAAGCAAGATAGATGTGTAGATACGCCAAAGCTTCAAAAACTGCCAATCAAAAAAGAAGTAACAAAAGAGAATACTCTCAAAAAACAAGGTGATGCGTATGAACACTTTATTGGCAAACAATTTGAAGAAAAAGGGTATTTGGTCATTTACAATGGATTTATCTGTGGATTTGACGATGGTGGTGTTGATTTGGTGGCAATCTCTGCTGATGCCAAGATACTCTATCTTATCCAATGCAAAAATTGGCAAAAAATGACCATGCAATCTCATCATCTCGAAACGCTTTATCATAAACTCCAAATCTATAATTTCGATTTTTTGTCTCTTTCGATAGAAGAGATTAAAATACACTTGAGTATCCCAAAAGAGGATAAGTCTATTAAAGAGATTATCTTAAAAATAAAAGAGCATAAAGAAACGCTTACTATCCATCAAATCCTTTATATATCCAATGAAAAAGTTGTTAGTTTGGAGATGGGTCAGTATCTTAGTTTTAGTAAAAATCAGGTTCTTAACTATAAAAAGATGAAAATAGTAGTGGAAAATATGGCGTAGGATAAAATTTATCATTTTCTATATAAGTTATGTACTTTTTGAGTGTATAAAATCTTCTAAACTTATAGCTTTAGTTTGTATGTTTTGGTATTGCTCTTTAAATTTTTTTATAAGCTTTTCATCTAAAGAGATAGTCGTTTTCATGGTGTTTGAACTATTCATCAATATAGAAAAATTATCAATCAATAAAAACTGATTATCGGAAATATATGGGTATGTGACAGAAATTTTTATTCCAAGTGATTCAAACTCTCTGAATCGATTAATAGCAGTTTTATTTAGCTTTTTTTTATCATCTATCAAAATGATGATATACTCAATATCAAATCCCATTCGTACAAGTTGCTTATGTGCCGTCATAATAGGATGTTCAACTTTTGCACTAACCAACCAAAACATAGAATAGTTAAAGTTAAAAGCCCATTTGATATCAATTTTTTTATCTTTTGGTAGCCAATCAAACGCTAAAAAGGTAAAATAATCGCCTAAAGAGATATGAAATGTATTTTTATCTTTGTTTATATTATCAAATTGAGCGAAAAGATGTTGGACAAAGTATTGTTTTAAACTTTTTTGAGATATCAATGATAAGTCAAATTTGAGTTTATTAATCTTATGGTTAAAATTTTGATATAAAAATTCATCTTCCCGTTTTAATTTATGAGGAAATGGTTTTGCAATAAGTAAATTTGACTGATTTAGCTTATGACGACATTTCATCTCATCTTCTTTAGTTAATTTGCATGAAGACAATAAAACCAAAGAGGAACGAGGTTTTTTACTTACAAAGTCTCTACAAGTTTCAGTTCCTAAAAGCCTTACTTTAGCAATAGTATTTTCTTCTTCAAATATGTAAAATCTTTTATCAAAATTACTCTCACATACGATATAAATTGTATTATCGTACTTAAGGTATTCACTTACATAAAAATGTTTTGATTCATTGTGTAGATTTAAAATAAAATAGTTATCATCTTGAGAATCTTTACGAAGTGTATGATATAAAATTTTCTCTTCATCTGGAGAAAAAAAATAGATATACAATAGTTGGGTAGGAGTTTTTATCAAAGTTTGATTGATATACATATCAACTCTATGTTTAAATCGTTCAAGCCCCCACTCTTTAAAACTATCTTCGCAAAAAAGAGCTTCTTTATCCAGATAATATTCGCCTATTTGATAAAGTGATAAATCAAATTTATTTGGCTTTTTTATATGACCATTTAACCAGTTTTTCATACTCTTTTCTCTGCCATAAAGTTCTTTTCCATTAAGAGAGTTTTGACTAAATGCTTCTGCTAAATCTTTCATATTTGATTTAAATAATTTTTCATATAAATAAACTATTTTGGTTTGAAACTCTATCCACTCGGACTGTTTTTTAATTTTTTTAGGATTATTAGGCATTTATTTTCCATGACAAATTTCCACTAATTTTACCAAAATTTCCACAAAATTAAAGATAAATTAATTAAATTTCTATGTTTTTCAATAAAATTCCTACAAAACTACTAAAAAATGACAAAATTGATTAAGTTTTAATTTAAATGGAAAGTGTTAGAATTTCTTTTGTAATAGTAAATTTTTGAAAAAAGGATTTTAAAATGGGGAAGAATTTAGAAGATAGTTTAGTTGTTTCTATTAATGGAAATATGAATAAAGAGTTTAATATTGGTGCTAAAACTTATGTTAAAGTTCAAAAAAGTAATAATAAATTTAAAATTGTAAAAAAAACTAATGGCGAATTATTGGCTGATGATGTTATCGTTCAAAAATCTGGTGATGATTTGATTTTATCTTATCAAGATGGTTCTACAGTAATTTTTGAATCTTTTTATAAAGCAGATGCTTCATTGGAGCTTCCGTCAAAAGATGACGGTATTTTAACTTTGGATTCAAGTACCTTAACAAATGATGGTTTTATTTATGCCTATGGGGATACAGATACTTTATTGAGTATGAGTGATACATCACTTCATAGTTCTATTAATCAAATGTTAGAATTTTCAGAACTATCAAGATTTGCAGAAGCTTCTAGTGTGGGAACTGATGCTTCAATTTCAAATTCATCTACTATATCTTTAGGTACAACAGCTTTATCTTCGTTAGCTTTGGTAGGGATAGTAGTTGCTTCGACTGGTGGTGGAGGTGGAAGTTCAAGTCAAACTCCAGTTTCAGTAGCTAAAAAGAATGGACTACTTTTAGATAGTGCAGTAGGCGGAGTTGACTATTATATAAATGGTCAATTTGCAGGGAAAACAAAAAGTGATGGTTCATTTGAATATCAAGATGGAGATAGGGTAACTTTTAAAATAGGTAATATCACTTTAGGTGAATTAACACAAATTCCAGCTGATGGAAGAGTTTTACCTCAAGATTTAGCAGGTGTTGATAGAGGTAACTTTACTAGTCCTCTCGTTGTAGTAATGGCAAGAATTTTGCAAACTTTAGATAGTGATGGAAATGCTAATAACGGTATTGATATCAATGATTTGTCAAAACTTCAAGAATTGCAAAATACGACATTGGATAATAATACAGATGTAACAACTCTTTTTGATAGTGGCGTAATGATAGTATCAGATAATAGTGCTATTGCTCATTTAAAAGATACTATTAGTACTTTTATGGAAGTTGATAGAACGCCACCAACAACTCCAACAGCCTCACTTACAACCGATAGCGGTTCATCAGCTAGTGATAACATCACTAAAGTTGCTGGATTGACATTTAATACAGTTGAGAGTGGAGCAACACGAACATTTGCAATCAATGGTGGAACTGCAACTACAACTTACATAGCACCAACAACAGATGGAAATTATTCTGTAGTAGTGACGGATACTGATGTAGCTGGAAATATTTCAACCGTGACAAAAACATTTACATTGGATACCACAGTACCAACAACTCCAACAGCCTCACTTACAACCGATAGCGGTTCATCAAACAGTGATAACATCACTAATGTTGCTGGATTGACATTTAATACAGTTGAGAGTGGAGCAACACGAACATTTGCAATCAATGGTGAATCTGCAACATCAACATACACCGCACCAACAACAGATGGAGATTATTCTGTAGTAGTGACCGATACCGATGTAGCTGGAAATATTTCAACCGTGACAAAAACATTTACATTTGATACCACAGTACCAACAGCTCCAACAGCTTTACTTACAACAGATAGTGGCACAGCTAATGACAACATCACTAATGTTGCTGGATTGACATTTAATACAGTTGAGAGTGGAGCAACACGAACATTTGCAATCAATGGTGGAACTGCAACTACAACTTACATAGCACCAACAACAGATGGATTATATTCTGTTGTAGTAACTGATACCGATGTAGCTGGAAATGTATCAACAGTGACAAAAACATTTACGCTTGATAAAACCTTAAATATCACATCCCCTACAACAGGAACTCCTATCGCTGAAAATAGTGGAGCTTCTCAAGTGATATATACTGCTTCATCTGATGAAATTGGTAGTGTCATATATGGATTGAAAGATGGAGGGGATAAAAGTTTACTTACTATTGATGCAACAAATGGTAAAGTAACACTAACAGCTAATCCTGATTTTGAAACAAAATCAACTTATAATTTTACAGTTACTGCTACTGATATAGCAGGTAATGTATCTGAAAAAGATATTGTTTTAAATATCAATGATGTTAGAGAAAGTTCAATTATCAATGGAACTAGCTCAGATGATGTTATAAATTATCCAAATAGTTTAAATTATTTCACTATAAATTCCCTTTCTGGCAATGATACGATTACTACCGCAGGAGAAAATGACATCATAAGAGCAGGTGAGGGATTAGATACTGTTAATTCTGGAGCTGGTAATGATATAATTGTTGTTGTTGGAACAACTTCGGCAAATCAATATACGCAAGAAGATATTACAAATGCGGGAGATACAGGTATTGATTTATCATCTGTTGTTACTTTGGCAGATTTGAATGCTCGTGTAACTAGCGAAGTGGTTAGTGGTGAGAGTATAGATGGAGGTAGTGGTACAAATAGGTTAATTATTTATGGTAATGTTGATTTAAGTGCTGTAAATTTAGCAAATGTTACACAGATACAAGTTAATTCGACATTATCTCTTACCGCACAACAATTAAATGCGTTACCTATTAATTTATTATTTGGAGATGGTGAATCAACTTTAAATATAACCAATAGCGGAACAGACCCAATTAGTGTAGATTTATCAGGTAAAAATCTAAGTGATTTTAAAACCATAAATATCGCTCAAGGAGTTACACTAATCTCAGACCAATCCGATATAGATTCATTACATTACATCATAGGTGATGGTATATTACAAGCATCGACTACAACGACAACTTTAAACTTAGCAGGTAAATATATATCTCTTGATGTCAAAGATAAAGATGGAGTTAGTGATGCTACGCATGGTGGTGGTATTTATGTTGAGGGAGATATTCTTATTGGTTCAGAATCTTCAGATACCCTAACTGGTTCAACTTTGAGTGATAGAATCGAAGGTGGTGCAGGAGATGATAACCTCGTTGGTGGAGATGGTAATGATATAATCCGTGGTGGTGTGGGTGTTGACACTATGGATGGCGGAGCTGGTGATGATAGATTTGTTGTTGTTGGTGATATATCAGGCGGTGGGAAAATAGATTCTGCAGAGGATACTGATGCGTTAGGTTTCCCATTGACAAATCTTAATGGTAAAGATTTAAATGAAGATGAAAACGGAGCAGTAGAAATCATCAGAGGTGGTGATGGTGATGATACTTTGTATGTTTATGGAACAGCTGATTTAAGCCATTATGATATTACAGGGATTGAGCATATAGAGATACGCTCTCATGTTACTTTCAATAGTGAATGGTTAAAAAAAGTAAAATCTATCACAGGTGATGGTTCAAGTACTATTGTCTTAGAAGGTGGGAGTCCTAGTGATCCATTAGTTATTGATTTAACAGCTTTGGATTCTGTGAATCTTAAAGATATAGGTGAAATTTTTGTTGGTGAAAATGTTATTCTTAAGATAGATACTTTAGGTGATTTAGGTGGAGCAAGGATTTTATCAGGAGAAGGAGCTATAAAAACAACAGCTGATACTCTTGATTTAGTCGATTATACAAGAACAAAAGGATTAGATATTTTAAATTCAACTGGAGGTAGTATATCTGGTGGTGAGATTCTTGATAAAGTTATAACTGATAAAAGTAATTTTGTTTTTGGTACAAATGGTGATGATTATATCATTGGTAAAGATACGAGTGAAATGTTTCATACTGGTGCAGGAAATGATGTAATTTCTGGTAAAGCTGGTGATGATGTTTTCTTTATAGATGATAATGGAACCAAAATTATAATTGATAGTGCTGGAGTAGATGAGCTTAATTTAAGTAAATTGAGTGTGGGTGCAAATGTAAATTTAGTTGATGGTGGTACAGCTGGTACTACAAATATATTATTGGGAAGTGGAAGTTCAACGGCAAGTAAAGTACCATTGGATTTATTTATTACAGAAGATTTATCTGGTTCTTTTGGTGATGATGTATCTACCGTTAGAAGTTTACTAGATAATCTAATTACTCAAATAAAAACAATTCAGCCAGATACTCGTTTTGGTGCTGGTAGTTTTGTTGATAAGCCAAAGTATCCATTTGGTGACGCAGGAGATGGTGACTATGTTTATCGTACGGATTCAGCATTGAGTAGTGATGAATCCAAAGTAAAACAGGCTTTCGATAATATGGTTGTGCTTTCAGGTAGTGATTGGGAAGAGTCTCAATTGGAAGCATTGTATCAAATTGCACTTCGAACTATCAAAGATGATTCTACTAGTACAACAGGAGATGATGAAATCGCTTTTCGTGCTAGTGCTATGCGTTTTGTTGTTTTGGCAACTGATGCTCCTTATCATCTTCAAGGAGATAATGCAAGTGCTGGAGTAAATAATGGAGATACTATTCTTGATGGAACTCCTGCTGGTTCAGGTGAAGATTATCCAAGTGTTGCTAAGGTAAAAGAAGCTTTAGAAAAAGCAAATATTTATCCTGTTTTTGCAGTTACAGGGGGTAATGAAGGTACATATTCGGATTTAGTTTCTCAACTTGGAAGAGGAGATGTTGTTAATTTGTCATGGGATAGTAGCAATCTTATTAACTCTATTACAACAAGTATCAAAGATTATAAAGTTGATTTCATCGAAGACCTTGCAGGAACAAATTACAATGATACTCTAACAGGTAATAGTTTAGGCAATAGAATCAATGGTGGCGATGGTGATGATATCATAGCTGGAATGGGAGGAAATGATCTTATTTATGGAGGATTAGGTAACGATATAGCTATATTTAGAGGTTTAGAGTCTGAATATGAGATAAAAGCTCAAGATGATAATATTATAATGAAGGGGATTAGCGGAGAAGCTTTAAAAGATGGTACAGATATAGTTAGTCGCTCCGTAGAAAAGATAGGGTTTTCAAATGGTGCTATTGTAAAAGATACTTCTTCTATCGGTGAGGAAACACTTGTTAAAGCATCTGAAATTTTTGAACAGTATGGTAAGTTTACCATAATGGCTGACATGGCACGTGTAGCAAAAGAAGACTTTGATGATATCAGTTCTAGTTCTGCTAAACTGGCAAACATTGAAGGGATGAAAACTATTCATATTGATGGAGAAAAAGATGGTTTAAAATCTTTGGTTACTGTAACTTCTGATGCTTTATTTGTATCTTTTGATGCCAAATCTAATCCAAAAGAGACATATAATAAGAACAAAGACTTTTTTGATAATTTAAATAGTTATATTAATAATCATCCAGAGGTAACACAAGTCTATGTCGGCGGTCATGGATATGGTGGTGGTGTTGCAGAGCATTATCTAAAAGACAATAGCAGTAGCAAGTTCAATGGTATATTGTTTGGTACAACTTCAGATTTGGATACTAGCATTGAAAATGAAAATGTAATTCAAATTGAATATGCAAAGGATGATCGGACAGTTCCAAAACTTGGGAATGTTATAAATATCGTAAATACTGCTCCAGATGGACTTTGGGATACTGGGAAGAATATATATGATGATGCTGTTTTAAAGAAATATCACAGCATGGAGTTATATTTAGCAACTGCATATTTTTTCGATTCAGAGGATGGTTATATTTACTCGGTTAAAGATGGAGTGTTAAATTTTAATGTCAATCTTGATACTATGAGTATAGGTATTGAGAATGATGAAATAACACTAGCAAGTGCAATTGACATATTAAGTGAATCCGTACAAGTAATTATTAACTCCACTTTTCTTCCATCTGCATATGGAGCGACGACATCTGCCATTAAAACATTAGCGTTAGTGTCTTCATATATTTACAATAAGTCGGCGGATGCAGTTTACATTTATGGTGGTAAGGGCAATGATACAATTATTGGCTCTGATTATAGTGATAACATTTTTGGTGGCAATGGCAATGATTATTTGGCTGGAAGACTAGGCCCGGATAAAATTTATGGTGGCGATGGAAATGATATTCTTGATGAACCTAATCGCGTAGTTCCGAATGTAGGTCAAAATTTTGCTAATGTTTTGGATTCCATTTGGCAAGATACTAATCTTAAGGGGTTCATAGAAGCTGTTGTTGATAAAGGATTTGAGCTTGGATCTCATATTGCTATAAAATCAGCATTTCCGGCTCTTGTAAATAGTCCCTATCTCGAAGCCTTTGCCGCGGGAGGAGTAGTTACTAGTGCATTTGCAATTGTAAAAGATTTACTAGTTGGATATGGAGTTGGAAAAGTTCTTGATGGAATCAAGGAGTTAAGTGAATGGAGAAACGATGGTAATGATACGCTAATTGGTGGGGATGGTAGTGATGTCTATTTTGTTAATACCAATAATGATAAGGTAATAGAAAATGAACTACCATCGGATTTTACTGACATAGATAGTGCTACTAGTCTTGATATAGACACAGTCATATTTACAGGAAATAAAGACCCTAAGTATAATGAAAAATACTATGAAAAACCAGATAATATTGAAGTTGTCATTGCAAAAGATGATGTTTGGACTCTTTCTGAAAACTTCAGTATCAAAGTAAAACCGACAGAGATTAATGATACTTATTTGATAGGAAATGCAGGAAATAATATGCTTATAGGTGGCAACGGAGATGATATTTTAGTTGGTGGACATGGTCTTGACATTTTATTTGGTAATGGCGGTGATGATGTTCTTATCGGTGGTAAATATGATTCTATTGAACTTACTGGAATGCCGACTGAACTTACTTCATTGATAAATACATATGCTGATAAAGAAGTACTTAGTGATCGTGACAATTCTTATCTTAGAGGTGGATATGGCAAAGATACTATGATTGGTACTGACTCAAAAGATTTTTTCTTTATTGATGTAGAGACAATATCTAATACGCTAAATGTGGATACAATCAATAATTTTGAGCCAAATGTAAGTCTTTTAGGATTTGAACTGCATCCTTACTATGCTGACCACCTAGTTTTTTCAGCTGATCAATTGGGGCTTAGTGGATTAACTGAAAATTATTTTCATTTAAAACATGTTAATAATATATCTACCTTTAGTTATGCTGATGATGATAAAGCTCTACCAACATTTTTAGTCGATAATGCATTAAATCGCTTATATTTTGATAGCGATGGAAATGTTGATACTGGTGATCAATTCTTGATAGCAGATTTTAATAATGATATTAGTGGCTTATATAAAGATCAATTTACTTTTGTAAATGATTCGAATTTAGGTGTATGGGCTGTCTAGCTATGTCATCTAAAACAAATTTTCCCTCTCCTCATCCGAGGGGGGAAATTTAACCCTTTAATTTTAAAAACATCTACTTTATGTATAATTATCATCCATATATTTTTAACCTAAAAATATTAACTAAAGTGTGATACAAAGCTAAAATATTATAAAATGTTATGGTTAAAAAGAAATATAGAGAGATAGATATTTTTAAAGTTAATCTTTAATTTTAATTTTAATATAATAAAACAACTATTTATGTAAGGAAAAATATCGTGAGAAGTTTTATCATTTTTATGATTGTTATCGCCTTAGCAAACTCGAAGACAAAGATACCAGCAAATGGGGCAAAAGTTTTAACACCTCTTGTTGCAAAAGAGTGCAATCAAAAAGTTTCATCACTTTTGGGAGTGGTACTTGAGTCTCACCCTTCTATTGCTATGTCGCAAGAGATTGTCAATGGCAATAAGGCGGGGCTTGAGGGTGCAAAGTGGAGTTATTATCCGACTCCATCGGTTGATATGTCTCAAACTTCTAAAAATACACAGATGACATTTAGGATAGACCAACCTTTATGGACGGGTGGGAAGTTGGATGCAGGATACGATATCGCCTCTTCTCGTGTAGATGAATCGACGGTTGCGTTGGATGAGAGTAGATATAAGTTGATTGACAATTTTTTAAATATTTTACAAACAAATCTACAATCAAAGGCACAAATAAAAGCTCTAAGTGATGGAAAAGCTGACCTTGAACGATTAGGGGCTATGCTTGAGAGACGCATTCGTGCTGGAGTTTCTGCTCCAAATGATAGAGAACTTTTGGATTCTCGGGTGAACTCTATCGACGCTGACCTTGATGCTGCAAAAAATCGTTATCGTATTTCTAAGATGCAGTTGGAGTTATTGATGAGTAAAAAGTTGGATTGTGGTATCGATACGAGTGATAAACTTCATTCGTTTGACAATCTTGAACCTATCGCCCATAAGATGTTGGAGGTGAATCCTGCTTTGAAAAAACTAGATACGCAAATCGCCACTTCTGGGTTTGAACTAGATAAAGCAAAAGCCTCTTTGTATCCAAATATCTCGCTTCGAGCAGAGAGACGACAAGGTTCGCTTTATAGTAGTGATTTTAATACAAATGAGAATCTAGTATATATCGCCGTGAGTGCATCAAGTGGAGCTGGGCTTTCTTATCTATCAACCGTTGATGCACAAAAGAGTAAGATAGCTCAAATCCAACTCGAAAAACAGACAAAATCCAAAGAGCTTTTGGATAGTTTGATGAGTGACCATAACAATTATAGTATGTCCACTTCAAAGATAAAGAGTTTAAAACAGGCGATAGTTTCAGGTAAAAAGGTTCAAGAGTCGTTTCATAGGCTCTTTTTGGCAAGTCGTAAACAGTGGCTTGACCTTGTAAATGCCTCTAAAGAGGTGATGCAAAATGAGATTGAACTGTCAAATCAACAAACCATTCAAACAATCTCAAGATACAAACTTGCACTTAAAAATGGAAATATAAATTTAAATACAGGAATGATAGAGTGATATATAAAGATTTAACTAAAGCACAAAACGATTTTCAGTGGCTATTTACTGGCTCATTTTTAAATAATTTAACTCAATTTCAGATAGATTCATATCAATATAATAAATTACTTCATAAGTTAAAAAGTATAGATGATAAGTTAATACTCTCAATAGTAAGTAGTGGTATGAGAGAGGTAGGTATCAAAGAGCTATCTTTTTCAAGTACTATTTCTTCCTCTACGATGCCACTTTTGGCTCTTATCCCAAATGATGGAATGGCGATAATTATGGAGTATTTGCCAGAGGGGTTATATAAATGTGATACGCCTGATGGGTTAAAATACATACGAGAGTTTCATAAAGATACACTTTTTGCTCCGATAAAATTGGGTTCAAAAGGTGGTAAAGTTCCAACTGCCAAAAAGATGTTTAAAGATATCGCACTAACGCAAAAAACTTATATAATGTACGCTGCAATTGCGTCGATTAGTATCAATCTTTTTGCTCTTGCTACCTCTTTATATAGTATGCAAGTTTATGACCGAGTTATCGCTACCAATGGGATTTCTACTCTTGTGGCTCTTTCTGTTGGGGTTTTTATTGCGATATTTTTGGAGTTTATTATCAAGATTTCTAGGTCTAGTATCTTAGATTATGCCACTAGAAATATGGATATCGAGTACTCACACAATATATTTGAGAGATTTCTAAAAGTTAGAAGTGATGCATTGCCAAAAAGTATCGGTACGCTTTCTAGTCAACTTCAAGGTTACGCATCGGTGAGGGGTTTTATCTCATCGGCTGCATTGTATCTCATCGTAGATGCACCATTTTCTTTGATGTTTTTAGGTGCGATTATACTTTTGGGTGGCTTTGTGATGGGTGGGATTGTGATGATATTTCTGATTATCTCAATTATCATGGGTGTGATGTTTAGAAAAAAGATAGAAAATCTTTCAAAAACATCTTCTATGGCATCTCATAAAAAGTTGGGACTTCTTGTTGAAACGGTTGAAAATGCAGAGAGTATAAAAAGTACAGGAGCTACGAGTAGCGTGTTAAATCGATGGAATGCTTTAACTCAAGATGCGATAGATGATGATATTGAGATAAAGCACTATACGGAGATTTCAACTTATCTAACTGCTTTTTTTCAACAGATAAGTTATATCACACTTGTTGCTACGGGAGCGTATATGATTGCAACCACACCTGAAAATATGTCTATGGGTGCTTTGATTGCGGTGACTATCCTTTCAGGTAGGGTTCTTTCTCCTGTTGCGATGATTCCAAATCTTTTTGTACAATGGGGAAGAGCAAAGATGGCGATTAACGATTTGGAAAATGTTTATAAACTCTCAAGTGATAATGATGGTATTGATAGACCTCTAACGCCTTATCTTGATAATGTTAATATCGGGATTCACGGAATGCAGTTTAACTATATCCAAGAGAGACCTGCGATAAATATTCCAAATTTAACTATTCAAGAGGGAGAGAAGATTGCAATTTTAGGAACGATAGGCTCTGGAAAATCGACATTTCTAAAACTTCTTTCTGGACTTTACGCTCCAACACAAGGGGTAGTTTATGTCAATAATATAGATATGCAACAGATTTCAAGAGATACACTAAATAGCAAAATAGGATATCTTCCACAGTTTATCAAACTCTCTGCTGGAACACTTAGGGATAATCTTACGATGGGGCTTATCGGTATTAGTGATGAGAAGATTATGGAAGTTGCAAAACTTACAGGGCTTATCTCTATCATCAATAATCTACCACAAGGGTTAGATAGCATGATTCCAGAGGGTGGGAGCAGTGTTTCTGGTGGACAAAAACAGATTATCGGAATTACTAGAATGGTGCTTTCAAATCCTAAAGTTTGGCTTCTTGATGAGCCAACAGCGAGTATGGATGATTATACCGAAAGAGTTGTTATCAATCTTTTAGCCAACCAGATGAATACAACTAAAACACTTGTTATCGTTACCCATAAGCCTATTTTGTTGGGTCTTGTTAATCGAATTATCGTTCTTACACCACAAGGTATAGCGATGGATGGGCCAAGAGACAGTGTTTTAGAGCAACTTAAAAATAGAAATAAACCACAACAACCAAGAAGATAAAAGGAGAAAAAATGAGCAGTAGATTACCTTATAAACCAGCGATAAATCCATTGATGATGATTTTTGGTTCACTATTTTTAGTGATTATTCCATTTGTAACATGGGCGTCATTTGCCGAAATTGACCAAATTTCCCATGCACAAGGTTCTGTTATCGCCACCGCTAAAACCCAAGAGATACAATCTTCTATCGATGGAGTTATCGAAAAAGTAACCGTAAAAGAGGGTGATAGTGTGAAAAAAGGGGATATTATCGTCATGCTTGATAAAGCTCAAAATAAAGTAGCACATGAAGCTAGTTTTTCAAAAGTTGCCTCTTTAGATGCCACATTTTCAAGACTTAAAGCTGAAGTTTATGGCAAAGAGTTAGAGTTTTCTCCTCGTGTTGAGAAAAATTTTCCAGATTTTATTGAGTCTCAACGAGAGCTTTATCGACTTAGAAAATTGGCTCTTAATGATGAGATATCTTCTTTGCAAGATTCTGTGCAATTATCTCAAAATGAGTTAAATATGAATATGCCTTTGGTTGCTTCAGGAGATATCGGTAAGGTTGAAGTTATCAAGCTTCAAAGACAGATTGCAGACCTCAAAGGTCAGATTCTCAATAAAAAAAATAAGTATTTTCAAGATGCACAAACGGAGATGACCAAAGTTGAAGAGGAGCTTTCTACAAGAGAGCAGGAGTTGGCAGATAAAAATATTACACTTGAAAAATCAACCATCAACTCTCCTATGAATGCAATTGTTAAAAATATCCTTATCACAACAGAGGGTGCAAGAGTGCGACCTGGGGATTTGATACTTGAACTTGTTCCTGTAGGTGATGAACTTATTATCGAAGCTAAACTTCAACCTTCCGATATATCATTTATCCATAAAGGTCAACTCGCAGCGATTAAGTTGGATGCGTATGATTATAGTATTTATGGGATTTTTCATGGTACGGTGAAATATATCAGCCCCGATTCTATCATTGAAAAAACACCTCAAGGCGATAAACCTTACTTTAGAGTTCAAATTGCAATTGATAAAAAATCGTTAAAGTCTAAAACGGATAAAAAGATTGAAATTAGTACGGGTATGACGGCACAAATTGATATTATCACAGGACGGCGAACGGTTTTAGATTATCTATCTAAACCTGTTATGAAGACTTTTGGTCAGGCTTTCCACGAGAGATAATTTTTCATGGGCAATCTCTCCTAATTGCCCATATACCTTAATAAAATATAAAATAATAAATCTATAAAATTTGTTTTAAACTTCCATAAAGTAATATAATAGTAATATTAGTTAATTATTTTAAAAATAAATTTTAAGGATATATTATGAAAAATCTATTTTGGAGACTTTTTTTACTCTTTTTTACACTTTTTAGCTCTTTAGTTTATGGTGATGGAGATATCCCAACTTGTGATGTAAAAGCAGATATTTGGTATGCAAATGATGAGTCTGGAAGCATTAATGCGACTGAATTTTCTCAATCAAAAATATTTTTAAATGAGATAGCAAAAAGATTTAGATACAGTGCTGACGATGGAGTTCAATCTTCGCTTATTGGTTGGGGTGGATATGACCTAATATTTGATGCTTGGTTTGATTATTATCAGAAAGAGAAGATAGATTATAAGATGAGAATCAATCTAACTTCAGATTATAAAAATCAACTCCTCTCCTATAATGAGAAGTTAGATACAGGTACTGAACCACATAGTGTAACGGATTATGTAGCAACGCTCATCGAAAATAAAACAGGAAGAGCTGACGCTGCTCAAGTTATGGTACTTTTGACAGATGCTAATAGCAATCAGATATTAGAAAGTTGGGTTGATGCGGCCAATAGATTTAGAGCAAATACTACAAATTCTAAAATCGTGGTTGTACTTATCGCTGAAGCCGCAACGGCTTATAATACTAACTCTGCTAAAAAAAGTATTGTTGATAGGGTTATAGGTGAAAATGGTTTAGTTATAGTAACCGATAGTTATGCTAATATTGTTGACCCTGCAAATGACCATATTAAAGATGTTTCCACTGCGATATGTGAAGCTTCTAAACAAAAAGATTTTGGAGATGCGTTTGGATATTCGGAACCATCTCAAGCAGTAAGTTCAAATAAAAATGTATTTATAGGCAATACAGTAGATGGAGAGACAATGGCTTATGTTTCAGGCAACGCTTCAGGAGATGACAACAATGGTACGGATGATGAAGATGGTTTAGCAACAGCTCAAACATTGGTAGCTGGACAACCTTACGCTTTAAATCTTAAAGTTACCAATAAAGTTCAAGATGGTGGTGATTTTTGGTCAAAGATATATGCTTGGATAGATTTTAATGGAGATAAGATTTTTCAATCAGAAGAGGCAAATACGGATGATATTCTTGTAAATGAGGGTGCGATAAATAAGCCTGTAACGCTTCATTGGAATGTTCCAGCAAATGTACAAGGTGGCAATACTATTATGCGTTTAAGGTTTGCTAGATGTGCTAATAGAGGAAATCCTGATAACGATTGTCCTTACGAAGGTGAAATCGAAGACCATTTAGTTGGTATCAATGGAACTCAATCTCTTTTTAATATAGAGCGAACAAATAGTGTAAAAAATGCTAAAGATTATAATCTTTATACACAGATTGGGGGACGAGATTTTGATTATTCTTTAGTATCTTATGCTGATGAGTCATTTAGTGCAGAAAAAGTGATATCTGATACGACTGTAAAAGTTGAACTTGTTGATTTTGGGGCAAATGAAGCAGTACTGTATAGTCGATATATTTATATTCCAACTGGAAATAAAGCTGGAAGAATCGATGTTATAAATGCAGAAGATTTGAAAAATATAAGAGCAACTAAGGAGGCTAAATTTAGAATCTCATATCCAAAAAATGCACAAGGGTATATCATCAATGGTGATTTTAGTACAGATGCACAATTTACTCCCTTAATCAAAGAGATAAGTTATTCTAAAGACTCTTTTGCGATTCGTCCTGCTGGATTTGTAGTTGATATAGTCGATGGTACAACAAAATTAAAAGACAATAGTTCTATTGATGCTCTTCGTTTGACTTCTGGGTATAAATATAACTTAAATGTAAAAGCGATAAATATTGCTGGAGTGGCTACAGCTAATTATAATACTACCGTTACAGATTCTTCTTTAGCTTTCAATGATTCAACTAGTTGTAGTCTGAAAGATAGTTATCCTTTGAATATTGATTTTATATCTGGCAATGGAACGCCTAAAGAGTTAAAAAGTGCAAATAGTGGAAAATATAAAATTAAATTGAAAGATAAAGCTTGGACACAAATAGATAGTGCAGGGGGATGTATCGCAAATTCATCGCTGATTTCAGCCAATGGAAATACGCTTAGTGGTTGTGATATAAGCAGTGACTTTTTAAATAATAATGTAACTTATAAAGATAATGATATTACATTTTATCCTTATAAATTTGATGCTTCAAATTTTAACGCTATCAATGAAAATGGCTCTACACATAGTGACTTTTTATATATGAATGATGTGAGTGTTGATGAGAAAATGGCATTAAATATTTCTGGTAAAGTTATAGCTAAAAATTATGAAAATGAGACCACAACCAATTTTACAGCAGGGTGTAGCAATGAAGATGTAACGATTAAACTTAAATATAGTGGGGAGAGTGACGCAGGAGTATTTGGTAATGTAAATGGAACAACGATTGCTGAAGTTATCAAGAGTATCAAAAAATCAACTTTGCTTTATTTTACAAATAAATATACTATAAATTCTAAAGTAAGTACTCAAAATGGTCTCTCAACGGATATTGTCGTTAACGCTGAAGATATAAAAAATGGTGAGATGGATGTCAAAATGCTCTATAACATCGCTAGAACAACAGATGATGAGATAAATCCTGTAAAAGTGGCATTGAAATCTTTAGATGTGAGTTCTCCAACAAGTAGTTCTACTTCTGACAATACACTCCAAGAGCCAATCGGAAGTAAGATATTTGATAATGTTGAGAAGACATTTTATTATGCAAGGATTTTTCCTAACCAAATTATTTACCCTGTAACTTATGATGGAAGTGAAGAAACACCTCTATATGCAGAGATATTTTGTCTTAAAGATAGTGCTTTTTGTTCTCGGATGATGGGAACAAATGGATTGAATGGTGCTAGAACGCAATTGGGTTGGTATGGTTCGATAAATCATGATAGTAGTGTAGATGGTAAAGTTTTAGAGATTAAAAAAACTGCACTCAATTCGGATATGGTAAGTATCGTAGGAAGTTTCAACGAGTTTGTCAATGGTAAAAGTGAACTATCAACAAATTATAGTGGAAATGAGTCGGTTAATAGTCGAATTGAGATAAGTGACATCTCACCATGGCTTAAGGTGGAAGACCAATATTGGATAAATCAGTTTAGACATCCAACAACTCGAAATTTTAGTGGTGTAGGAAAAACAGGTAAAATTGTTAAACCTGCTCCTAGTGGTGCTAATCTTAGAAAGATAGATTGGTAATAAAATAAAATAATATAAAATAAAACTATAAGGAAAGATAATATGATTTTTAAAAGAATTTGGATACTGATACTTTTTTTAAATGCTTTAGTACTAGCAGATGAGATAGTTGAGCCATTAGCAAGTATAAATGTACAAAGGATTTCTAATTTTAAGATAAGTGAAAAAGATGCTTCAACTAAAAAAGCTATATTTAGAGTAACACTTTCAGAGTCTCCATCTATACTCTCTGGTGGTTTAACTTTAAATTATGTGACGGATAATTGGGGAGCTACAAAGGGAGTTGATTATTTAGGAGAAGATGGAAGTTTGTATTTTGCACCATTTCAAACTGAAAAAGAGGTTGAATTTACCATAGTAAATGATACTTTAAAAGGTGGGATAGACCCAGATGAGCAAGTTCGGGAGTATTTTAATTTTAGATTAACTGATGATAGCGTTGATGGATATGTTTTTAATAATAAAAAAGCCCATCAACTTATTATGGATGATGATGTGTATGCTTTGGCGTATGGATGGGGAAATTATGTTCTTGAAGGAGATGAAAATTCGACGAGTAAGGTAACTTTTTATATGGGATTAAATCAACCATTGGATCACGATTTAACGCTTCATTATAATACGATTGATGATAGTGCAAAGGCTGGAGTGGATTATAAAAGTAGTTCAGGAGATATCGTTTTTAAAAAGGGTGAGACTTGGAAAGAGGTTAATATAGATGTTATTGGTGATAAGATAAAAGAAGCGTTATATGAAAAATTTTATCTTCACCTTACAACGAGCGACCCAGATTTTCAGATACCATTTGATATGAGTGGAAATATAATCGATGATGATATTCCAAATTTTTATGTTAGTGCTGGAGTTGAAAAGTTGGAGGGAAATAGTGGTCAAACTTGTATCCCGTTTGATATTAAGCTTACAAAACCAATCAATGAGACAAGTTCAGTATTTTTTTCAACCTATGATGGAACGGCTAAAGTTGAGTATAATGATTATACACCGATAGAAAATGAAGAGGTTATATTTGCTCCAAATGAGACTCAAAAACAAGTATGTGTTTATGTAAATGGAGATACGAAAGTTGAGGCAGATGAAGATGTTGGTATTTGGCTTGACCACTCTTCCCCTAATACAGAAATAACTACAAGAACAGAGGGTGATGGAACAAGTCGAAATGTAGCCAATCTGATAAACAACGATGATAATGCAACGCATACGGCAGGAACTTGTACTTCAGATATGTTTATATCAAGAAGTTTAGACAATAAAATGTTTATTTCTAAAATTGATATCTCTCAAAATCCATTTAAATTTAATATGCTTGAAGAGGCAGGAAGTGAAGATATCTATAATGCTTTAATCTATTCTGAAGTAGATAATTTTATGTATGCACTTGATAAACGAGAGCTTTTACAAATCGGAATCAATGGTACTATCGTGAAAATGGGGCAAGTTACAGGACTTCCAGATATATATAATACTAAACAGCTTTTTGGTGGTGCAACTTATGGTGGATACTATTTTGTAACAGGAACGGCTACACCTATGCAACAAATTTTCAAGATAAAGATAAGTGACAAATCAGTTCAAACGATAACGCTTGATAAAGCCGTTGATTTGCTTGATATCTCTCATACGCCTGATGGTAAATATCTTTATGGGATTGATAATAAAAAGAAACTTACCAAAGTAGAAGTAGCCACGGGTCATGTTGAATTTATCGGAAATGACCATACAGATGTCCAATTTGATACAACTTATAGTGATGTCAATGGTAAATTTTACGCAAATGATAGTGGTGGTAAAGGTTTTTACGAGATAAATCTTCTCACGGGAGAGAAAGCTTTTAGGTCTCCTTCAAGTAAAGCAACTTTCAATGATGGTGCAAACTGTATCAATGCTCCTTTGGTTTTTACAGATTTTGGAGATGCTCCTAATAGTTATGGTGATGCGAGTCATAATATTATAGGTAATCTAACTTTGGGTAAAAATATTGACCATGATATCAGTCCCTATTATAGTTATGATGCGATGGGTGATGATGTAAACGGAAGTGATGATGAAGATGGTGTTGTGATGAATGACGCAAATAAAACAGAGGTCTCTATGGCATCTTTGTATCCTAATATTCCTTACTCATTTAGTGTAGATGCTTCAAATAGTGGATATCTAACGGCATGGATAGATTATAACTTAAATGGTACATTTGAAGATACAGAAAAGATAGCTTCATCGTTAGCGGTGGTAAAAGGTGACAATATCGTTAACTTTACCTCTCCTGCTACTTTAGAGCTTTTTAAAACAAGTTTTGTAAGATTTAGATTTTCTTCTACTCCTGTGGTATCGGCTGTTGGTTTGGTTGGAGATGGTGAGGTTGAAGATTATAAGATAAATTTTGGCCCAGCTAAAAAACCTATCAAGGCAAATTTTAACATCGAAAGAGTCAATAGTAATCCAGCAGGTGGGGATTTTAACCTTTATACTCAGATTTCAGGAAGAGATTTTGACTTTAGTGTGGTAGCTTATGAAGATAAAAATAACTCAACTACACCACAAGCATTAAGTGATGTAACAGTAAAAGTTGAGCTTTTTGATGTTCAAAATAACAAAGAGTTGCTTTATACAAAATATGTCTATTTTCCAAAAGATAATAATGGAACAAAACGCATCAATATCGTCGAACCTAACGATTTGGCTTTAAATCTTGCTTCAAGAGATTTAAACTTTAAAGTGACAAGTTTGGTTGATAGCAGTGGTTTTATTATCCAAGGTGATTTTAGTGATGATGCTAAATTTAACTCTATGATGAATGCTATCAAAAAAGTAAACAGTGCAAAAGATGATTTTGCGATTCGTCCAGCAAATTTTGATATTTCTATTATGGATAACACTAAAGTTTTAGCTCAAAATGCTTTGCGACTTAGTGCAGGATATACTTATAATCTTTCTCCAACAGCAAGGCTTTACAATCCAGCAGGAGTTGGTGGTAATGTAAAAAATTATACAGGATTATTGGACAGTTCTGTTTTAAAATTTGATGATAGTAATACCTCTTGTATAGATACGCAAGATGTTGAGGTTAAAGGTATTGATTTTAAAGATGGTATCGGGAAAAAAGCGTTTAGCCATAATAATAGTGGGAGATATAGATTTAGAGTACGAGATAATATGTGGTCTCAAATAGACAGTACTCAAGATGGTTGTATAGCAAATTCATCCGTTGTTTCTACTTCGCCAAATGAAAAGTCAGGGTGTGATATCGCTAGTGAAGATATCAATATGGCATTTTATCCTTATAAATTTGGACTTGATAATATCGTGGTAAAAAATAGTAATGATTCAACGCATAAAGAGTTTGTTTATATGAATAATCTAGCTGATGATGAGAGTATGAGTTTGAGTTTAGAGGGTGATATCGAGGCTCAAAATTTCAATGGTGGGATTACAACAAACTTTAGTAGTGGTTGTGGTAGTGAAGATGTTAGTTTAGCTATTGAGTATAGTGGAGAGAGTGATGCAGGAGCGTTTGAAAACATCTCGACAGGTAAGATATTTACAAAACATCATAGATATCAAAAAGCTTTTTTAAGAAAAGATACCATAAATGCAACTTCTCAGATGAAAAATGCAGATGATGCTGTTTTAGTTGGAAAAGCAAATATCAAAAATGGTGTGAGCAGTGCAAAAATGCTTTTCAATATCGAAAGAGATATGGAGGAGATGAATCCGATTCAAATTCAGTTTGAAACGATTGTGGCTACTTCACCAAATAGCTATTCATCAGCAAATGGAGTTGATAACTATGTACCAACAGGTGCGAGGGTTTTAAATGCGATGAGGATGTTTTATTATGCACGACTTACTTCAGATAAGATAAACTATCCTATTACTTATGATGGTGAAGAGAGTACTCCTATTTATGCAGAGATTTATTGTAACCATACGGTAGATTTTTGTAAAGAGATGGTAAGAGAAAATGGTTTAAATGGAAGTCGAACACAAGAGGGTTGGTTTACTTCTATCAAGCATGAAAGTGGGGTTGATGGTCAAGTTTTAGAGGTTAAGGAGACGGCTATCAATACTTCATTGGTTTCTACGGTGGGCGATTATAACATCATGAGCAAAGGGAAAACGACCAATCTCATCACAAAATATACAGGTTCAAATCCTATGGATAGCAAGATGGAGATTACCAATATCTCGCCATGGTTGAAGTTTAACAATCAATACTGGTTCAATCATTTTAGACAAACTAAAGAGGGTAAATGGGCAGGAGTTGGTAAAACTGGACATACCGTGAAGATAGATACAAATGGTACGACTTCTAAAAAGGTTGATTGGTAAAATCACATAAGGGAAAAAGAATGAAAAATGTAAAAGATTTAAACAAATTTAAAAATGGGATAGCGATGATAGAGTTAATCTTCGCTATTGTGATTATTGGGGTGACGCTTATGTCTGCTCCAATGTTGATAAATCAATCCATCAATTCAAGCAATATAGCCATGCAACAAGAGGCTATAACCGCAACAGCGTCACACAATGGGATGATACTTACCAAATATTGGGATGAAGCAGGAACTCTAACACAAGATGGGCAATCTCCGATATTGGTTACGGGAACTATCGTTAATGAAGAGATGGAAAACAATTCATCCCAACCAGTAGATTCAAATGGAATTCCTTATGGTACAGCTTTTCCTAATGGTAAATTTTTTCCAAACTTTCCTTTTAAATTTCCTACTTTTTCAACAGATAATCCATTTGGATTTATCATTGATGGTTCAAATATTTATCGAGCTGGGATGAAAAATATTACAGGTAGAGTATCTAGTATAGACGGAAATCCAGTTGCTTCTACACAAAAAGCAAATCTTAAAACCGATACCAATGAAACAACAGTAGCTCAATATGACGATGTAGATGATTTTAATGACGGACAAGGTTATGGTGTAAATGAAGTGAGTGCAAGTGATAGTACAACTGTGAAAAATGGTGATTATCTTGACCAAAATATCTCTATCGCTACTAATCTTAAATATATAATAGATGTTCCAACAACTTTTGCAACCAATACAATTACTCCAAATCTTTTAAATGCCACCGAAATAACCACTTCATCAAATATCAAACTTATAGAGACACGACTTACAACGAGTAGTTCAGAGGGTGAACTTGCTAAAAATATCGTTCTTTACTCTTTTTCAACCAATATCGGAAGTAGTGTACCACAAGGAAGGAGAGTCGAATGAGTAAAGGGTTTAAAAAAGCATTTAGTATGATAGAGCTTGTTTTTGCTCTTATCGTTATGGGGATTGTAGCATCTATTGGCTCTTCGATATTGGTTCAGGTTTATGAAAATTATATCACTCAAAAAGCTGTTTATACTTCATCTATCAAAACCGAAATGGTGGCAAATCAGTTGGTCAATCTCCTTACTTATCGTATCAATGGAACAACTATCGGCAAAAATATAACCGATACAAATAATTCAGGTACATGGACAACAAGCAATGGAACTTGGGAGAGACTCGATAGAGCAGTGGCAGGAAATCCTTTTAAAACTTTAGAGTGGATAGGGCAAGATAGTGATGGTTTTGGAGCAATGGCAACTCAACCATGGAGTGGGATAGCAAATTATGAGACCTCTACGATGAATAGTTTTCAAACTCCAGCTTCACATCTAGCAGATGCAAGTACGATTTTGAGCAATCTTACAAATGGCAAAGTTGATTTGACACCTGCAAAACCAGCGGGGATTTTATTTGACCAAAAAGATAATTTTTATGATGACAATCTTGAATACAATCCAGACTGTATGGGATTAATCGACCCAACACCACTACATAGGGTTTGTATCTTTCCTGCGGCTAAAGTAGATGATACCCATTTTTCTTTTACACGGGCAAATCAGGCAAAAATAGTTACAGAGCGATATAAACTAAGTGGAAGTGCTTATGCTATCGTTCCAGAAGTGGATAAAAACGATAAGTTGAATGATTTATATCTTTACTCAAATTATCAGCCGTGGAATGGTGAAGTTTATACAGATGGAACGAAAAATTTACTTTTAAGAAATGTTTCTGTATTTAGATTTTCTGAAAATGGAGGAGTTTTACAGTTTAAACTTTGTCAACAAGAAGATATTGGCATGGATGCAAATATAACAACTTGTAAAGAGAAGGCGGTTATAAAATGATTATGAAAACAAATTCAAAACGAGCTTTTTCGATGGTTACTGCGATTATTACGATTGTATTTATGGCTACGCTTACGGCTTTGATTATGAATGTTACAAGTAAAACGCTACAAGCTACAAGTATCATGTATCAAAAAGAACAAGCTTCTTTATTGGCAAGAAGTTATACCGAGTTGGCTGTTTTATATGTTTCAGGATATGAGCGAACGCCAAATAGTGGATGTGTAGAGACTATAAATTCTACTTTTGGAGAAAATGGAAATCTTTATACGATAACTTCAACTGTAAAATATATCGGAAATAGTGCAAATAATAATCTTCCATGTACGACTTCAAATATCTTAGCTTCATGGAGTAGTGTAAACAGCGGGTTTGACCAAACACTCTCTATCGTGATAGATACTTATGTGAAATATAAGATTTTAGATGATACAAATATCAATAGAGATGTTACTTTTCATCGTAGAACTTTACAAAAGCTTTAATATATAAATTAATATAAAGTTTCTGTTTACCATCTATTTACCTAAAAATAATAAAATAAAATTATCTCAAAACTGCTTGGGATAATTTTAAATCAAAAGGATATAAAATGAGTAAACATATCGTCGGAAGACACATCGAACTCACAGACGCACTCAAAAGTCACATCGAAGATGGCATAGAGAGTCTTAAACTTTACAACCTAGACATCATCTCCTCAAATGCAATTGTTAGCATCAATCATAAGCACAAAGAGGGAATTGCTATTGAATTGGTACTAAAACTTAAAGATAAAAATACAATCGTTATAACCGAAAAAGACAAAGATGCTTATGCTGCGATAGATGTTGCTATTGATAGAGCGAAAAAAGCACTTAGACGCCATGCTGATAAGATTAAAAATCATAAAATTATGTCTTTTAAAGATATGGGATTTGAAGCTGAGGCTGTATCTGAATTTGACCACGATGAAGTTGAGATAGTTCCTATGGATTTGGAATTGCATAAACCACTAGATTTTGATGAAGCGATATCTGCTCTTAGAGATGAGAAAAAAAGACAATTCATTGTATTTAACGACCATGAGGGATTGATGAGAGTTATGTATAAAAGAGCTGATGGTAAATTTGGACTATATTAATAGTTTATGATTTTGATTAGGGTGTATTTTAATGCACCCTACTATCATAAAAAGTTATCTAAAAGTTGTTCCACCATCAACAACCAGTGTTTGTCCAGTAATCCAACTTGCCTCATCGCTACACAAAAAGTAAACCGCCCCTGCCAAATCTTCAGGTTGTCCCATACGGTTTAGAGCTGAGCGTTTAAGAGTTTCTGCTTTGACCTCTTCATAATTTGTAAAAGCTTTAAGAGCATCAGTATCGATAGGTCCTCCACTTACAGCATTCACACGGATATTTTTTTCACCCAATTCAACGGCTGCATAACGACTCATCGCTTCAACTGCTGCTTTATTGGTTCCATGTCCTGCATAGTTCTCGATATAGATAAGATTGCCCGTTGAACTTAAAGTTACTATCGCTCCACCACCTACTTTTTCCATTCGCTTTGATGCTTCTTGAGAGCCTAAAACAAATGCATTGACGGTAGCTGTATAGATATTATTTAGTCCTCTTGGTTTGAGTCGTCCAAATTTTCCATAACCACCAACAACACTTCTTCCATAAATCATAGCGTTACTCACAAAAAAATCGACTCTATCAAAATCTTTATCTATCGCCTCAAAAAGTGGTTTAAACTCATCTGGCTCTAAAATATTGAGAGGATAGCCTTTGGCTTTTACACCATATTTTTCTTCCCACTCTTTTGCCAAATCTTCAGCCACTTGAACATTTGAGTTGTAAGTAAATGCTATATTTGCCCCCTTAGAAGCAAATTTTGTAGCGATAGCTTTACCGATACCTTTTGTAGCTCCTGTGATAACTAAAGTTTTTCCATTCATATCTGACATTTCTTACGCTCCTACAATATTATAATTTTTCATTACACGCTCAATCGCTCTCAAATTTTCGCTACTTGGAGCAACAAGTGGTAGTTTATACTCAAGTGTATCGATAAGTCCAGCGATATACATCGCAGCTTTTATAGGAATTGGATTGGACTCACAAAACAAAATCTTATTGATAGCATAAAGCTCTTCATTGAGTTTTTTAGCTTCATTTAATGCTCCATCAAGTGCCAAATGTACCATTTTAGCTTTTAAATCTGGTAAAAGATTTGAAGTTACAGAGGTAATTCCAACTCCACCACTTGCTAAAATCGGAAAATCTATCGCATCATCACCACTAAAGATGGCAAAATTTGGAATTTGAGATTGCAATGCCACTACCTTATCAAGCGAACCACTAGCTTCTTTGACACCAAAGATATTAGTACAATCCTTAAATAGTCTTTCCATCGTATCGACGCTTACATCTACACCTGTTCGAGAAGGTACATTATAGAGCATAAAAGGAACTTCGATAGATGAAGCTATGGCTTTGTAGTGTTGATAAATCCCCTCTTGAGAGGGCTTGTTATAGTAAGGGGTAACGGAAAAAATCGCATCTACGCCACACTCTTGAGCGAACTTTGCCATTTCGATGGCTTCATTGGTAGAGTTACTTCCTGCACCTGCTAAAACTTTAGTCTTTGTACCCTTGCAAACTTCAACGGCTATCTCGATACATCTTTTATCTTCATCATAACTCAGCGTTGCACTCTCACCCGTTGTACCAACTGGACATACCGCATCTATGCCATTATCTATCTGTCTTTTTATCAATTTAGCGTAAGTTGCTTCATCAATTTTTCCATTTTTAAAAGGCGTAATCAACGCCGTCGTTGCTCCACTTATGGGGTATGTCATTTATCATTTCTCCTAAGAATAATCGTCGTTGAGTATCTGTCATCAAAATATTTTTTAGCCACAGAGCTAATTATTTGAGGTGTAATTTTATCCAAATTGGCTTCATATTTCTCTAAAGGTTCAATATTACCACGAATGAGGTAGCTACCATAAAGAGAGTTTATCGAAGCAGAAGATTGAAGTGAATAGATAAAATCGGATTTTGCATTTATCTTCACTTTTTCTATCTCTTGCTTGGTAATTTTACCATTTTTAAGATTTTCTATCTCTTTTTTAAGTGCCTTTTCGAGCTGTTCAGCTTTAACTCCATCATTTGCCACACCAAAAAAGACAAACACACCATCATCTTTCAAATCCATATTGTAACCATAAATTTGATTTGCCAACTGTTTTTTATCGATGATGTTGCGATTTAAGATACTACTTTTTCCACTGCTCAAAAGTTCAGTTATCATGGAAAGTGCCACTTGGTCAACATGTTCATAGTTTGGAATCGTATAAGCGATGGCTATCGTATCGGCTTTATTATTCTCTTTATAGATAATTTGTCGTATATTTCCATCTCTTGGAGGCTCTTTTGAGATATTTGTATCATCTATCTTAACACTGTTTTTGATATGCTCAAAATATTTTTTTGCACCACTAAAAACCACTTCTGGTTCGATATCACCTGAAACGATAAGCATCGCATTATTTGGCTGATAGTATTTTGCATGAAAGCTCTTTATATCTTCAATATCCCAAGATAAAATATCGTTCATAAATCCAATGGGTGTCCAGTGATAAGGATGAGCTGTAAAATGTGTGTTAAAAAGCCTAAAATAGAGATAACCAACAGGTGGATTATCGGTTCTTAAGCGTCTCTCTTCTGCTACAACGGCTCTTTCTGTTTGAAACTCTTCATCATTTAAAGATAAATTTTCCATCAATTCAGCAAAAAGCTCCAAAGAGGTATCAAGATTTGAACTGCTAGATTTGATATAATAGTGTGTATAATCAAAACTTGTAGCTGCATTATTAACACCACCTTTTGAAGTCACTATCTTATCAAAATCCCCAGCTTTTAGATTTTTAGTAGATTTAAAGTGCATATGTTCGAGCATATGAGCGATTCCACTTTTACCCATAACCTCATTTCTGCTACCAACTCTATAAAAAACATCTGTTGTTATCACTTGAGAATTGTTTCTCATCGGAATTACAACAATTTCCAATCCGTTTTCCAATTTTTTTGAATAATATTTTGGCAATGAAGAAGCCATACTCTCTCCTACTATAAATACCCATAAAATTATAAGTATAAAAAATTTGCTTTTAAACAAGCCTAGCTCCTATAATCAGCTCCAACGGCTTGAGAGATGTTCGTATAACCATCTTTTTTGAGAAGTTTTATCAGTTCTTCATTTATCTCTTTGAGCATAGAAGGTCCATTGTAGATAAGCATACTGTATATCTGAACCAATGACGCTCCTGCTTTAATGCGTCTATACACATCATCCGCACTCTCTATCCCACCAACGCTTATAAGCATCGTTTTATCGTGAAGTTGTGATGCTAAGGCTTTAAAAAATTCAAAAGATTTTTCTCTAAGCAATGCACCTGATATCCCACCAAAATCTTTAGCATTAGAAGTCAAGCTATAATCAATTGTCGTATTGGTAGCGATAATCCCACTAGCACCAGAATTTATCGCACACAACGATATCTCTAACGCTCTTTCTTGTGTCATGTCTGGTGCAATCTTTAAGAAAATTGGTTTTGAAGTGATGCTTTTTGCCAATTCAAACACTGCTTTTATAAAATTTTCATTTTGTAAATCTCTAAGATTTGGAGTGTTTGGAGAAGAGATATTGATAACAATATAATCACCATAATCTTTAAAAGCTTTAATTAATGTTTCATAATCTTTTAGGGCATCAGCTTCACTTGTAAGCTTATTTTTACCTATATTTATCCCTATTGGATAATCAAAAAAGTAGAGTTTTTTGAGGCGTTTGAGCATATAAAGACTACCTTTATTGTTAAAACCCATAGCATTTTGAATCGAGCGTTGTTCAACCAAACGAAAAAGTCTAGGTTTCGGATTTCCTTTTTGAGCTTTAGGCGTGACTGTGCCTATCTCTGTAAATCCAAATCCTAAAGCTGGAGTTGAGGTTATATACTCACCATTTTTATCAAATCCTGCACCTAAACCAACTGGATTGTGAAAAGTTCTACCAAAAAAATCTTGTTTCAAAGATGGATATGATACAAAATATCTGTTTTTAATCATACGAAGACATAATGGGAAATGTCCCAAAATTCTCAACCCACATCCTGCGATAGTGTGTGCTGTCTCTGGTTGAAATTTAAAAAGTATATTCTTTGCTGTTTCATAATTTAAAAATGACAAAATAATTACCCCCTATTTTTTTAACTGTTATTATAGTATAACATCTATTAGCTATCAATAAAAATAGTGAAGTGAGAGGATAAGATTGTTCAATCCAGCACTATTTTTCCCATTTGTAACGAGATATCTATATCCAAAATCAATATCATATCTATCATTAAAAACATAATTTACCCCAAAATTACCACCATAAACCAATCCACTCTCAACGCCTTCTAATCTCGACCCCATGTATCCAAAAGCAAATCCCATGTAAGGTTTTAGTTGATAAGTTTTAAACGCCTCTTTAAAGATAGCTCTATCACTTTGAACGATAAAAGCTTGATAATCTGCGGAAGCATTGAGGTTTAAACTTGTTCTCCATAAACCATTTTGTTGTCCATATTTTGCACCCAAAGATAGATTTGTTTTGCCATCTATCATATCAATCGAGCTATTTATCCCCATAAATTGATAAAGTTTATCATTAGCATAGCTACCACTCATTAAAGCGATAATTATAAAATAAATTTTAAAAAATCTCTTCATAAAATTTTCTCCAAATTTTTAAAATAAAATATAAATTTAATGATTATATCTATTTTTGGCTTATTTTTTGTGAAAAAATATTATTTTATCAGCCCATCGGATACATGATATCGGCTTGAATTTTCTTA